>NZ_JAPNJY010000001.1:0-300000 GCF_026626625.1 Corallococcus sp. BB11-1
CCGGCTGGCCGTCATCCGCTACTTCGGGGAGACGCGCGGCGCGCTCCCGCTCATCGCGGACGACGTGCTGGTGAACTTCGATCCAGAGCGGGCCCGCGGCGCGGTGCGCCTCTTCGCGCGCATGGCCGAACACCACCAGGTCATCGCCTTCACCTGCCACCCCTGGCTGCGCGCGCACTTCGAGGCCGAAGGCGCGCACGTCCTGGAGCTGGCCGGGGCCACCAAGCCCCTGCGCGAAGGCACCCAGCCGCTGCGGGTGGTCTCCGGGGGCTGAGCGGGAACCCGGACCGCCAGGTCATCCTCTCCATCCAGAAATGAAACGGGCCGGCCGACCCTGCGCCCCCGCGCGGATCCAGGCCGACCCCGTAAAAAACACTGGGAGCGCGCCCCCTCGACGCGCTCCCAGTGACTCAACTCCTCCCCCGAGGAGTCCCCCTCATCGGAAACGGCCCCCAAAGGCCCGCTTCCGTCCTGCTTGTGCCTTGGAGACGGCGACCGCGAAAAACCTTGAGGAGTTCCGGAAGATCGACCCCCAGAACCCTTCCCCCCGCCGCCCTGGACGCTCTGCGCCCGGAGCCCTTGAGCAACGGAGGCTCTGCCCCCACCGCTCCCACCTCATCTCCAAATACGTCGGCCGCTGAAATCCTTGGTTTGACCCCCTTTTTTCGTCCGCCCCCCCTCTCGCGGTCCACGTCGGCCCTGCTGCTACAGTCGCCCACCCTGGAGGGGCGCCATGCGAAAGCCGTCGGCGGTGGTCATCGGAGGGGCGCTGTTGCTGCTCCTCGTCGGAGCGGGGATCTCCTGGTGGTGGCTGCGCGCCCCCTCGCCGTCCCCGGAGGGCCCGAGCGCCACCCCGTCCCGCCCCGTGCGCCGGCCGCTGTCGGAGGCCCCGCCCCCGCCGCCCCGGGGCGCGCTCCAGGTGCGGGGCCGCGTCCTGGACCTCCGGGGCCAGCCCGTCGCCGGCGTGGACGTCTCCGCCACGGTGCCCCTGCCGGGAGAGACCCTGTCGGAGCTGCCCTGCGACACGGCCCCGGACGTCTCGCTGGCGGACGGGGACTGCACCACCGCCTCCGCCTGGGACTGGGCGCTGGAGATGGTGGCCTCCCACCGGGGCTCGGCCTTCGTGCTCACGCGCACCGCCTCCGCCCAGGACGGCACCTTCACGCTGGAGGGGCTGCCCCAGGGCACCGTGGCCGTGTGGGCGCTGGGCCCGGACGGCGCCGCCCTGGAGGAGGACGTCGCCACCGGCGCCCAGGACGTGAAGCTGGTGCTCGCCCCCGCCCAGAAGCTCTCCGGCCGCGTGGTGGACGAGGACGGCGCCCCGCTCCCCGGCACCCGGCTGACGGTGCTGCACTCGGGGAACGCGCGCTACTTCGAAGCGACCGCGGACGCCGAGGGCCGCTTCGCCGTGGGCCCCCTCCCCATGGCCATCTACACCCTGGCCGCCGCCCACCCGGGCAAGCTCTCCACCTGGCTCCAGGACCTGAGCCCGGTGCCCCTGGAGGAGGACCTGGTGCTGCACCCGCCCCGGCGCATCGTGGGCCAGGTGCTCAATGGTGAGCGGCCCGTCCCCGGCGTCTCCGTGGTGGAGAAGGCCGGTGGACGCATCGCCGTCTCCGACGCCGACGGGCGCTTCCGCTTCGACAACCTGCTGCCCTCCGCCTACGTCATGACCGCGGAACACGACGGCCAGCGGGCGTGGGCCCAGGTGGAATTGACGGAGCACCCATCCGACGCCGAGGTGACGCTCAGCCTGGGCACCGCGTTCTTCGTCGACGTCACCGTGCGAGATACGGCGGGCCGTCCCGTGCGCGACGCCGTGGTGGTCGCCATCGGCGCCGACAGGGACGCCTTCGACCTGGGCGGGGTGGGCGAGGGCGTGGACAAGACCCGACAGACCGACGCGGAGGGCCACGCGCGCCTGGGCCCGCTGATGGCGCGCACCTATCGGTTCCAGGTGGTGGCGGAGCGGATGCAGGACCTCACCCAGGAGCGGGCCGTGGGCCGCGACACCCCGCCCCTGGAGTTCGTCCTGTCCCCTGCGGTCCTCGTGGAGGGCCGGGTCCTGGATGCCCAGGGCCAGCCGGTGAAGGAGGCCTCCCTGTCGCTGCGCCCCCAACCCGCGGAGACGACCCCCGGGAAGCTACGGCTCTTCATGCACCACAGGCACATGCGCATCCGCACCTTCGAGGCCACGACCGACGACACGGGCCACTTCGTCATCAAGGTGGACAAGGCCATGGCGGGCCCCCTCATCGTCGAGGCGGAGGGCTTCCTGCGGCGCGAAATCCAGGCCCAGGCGCCCTCCTCCGGCATCCAGGTGACCCTGGAGTCCGGCGCCACGGTGCAGGGCTCCGTGACGAGCTCCAGCGGCGCCCCCGTCAACGGAGTGGACGTCACCCTGAGCAAGGGCGGCGTGGACGAGGACGACCCGGAGGACCACGGGCGCGTCGACTTCGCGGGCTCCACGGAGGAGGACGGGACGTTCGTCATCCGGGGCGTGGAGCCGGGCAGCTACGCCGTCTGGTTGGCGGCGACCGCGGGCGGCTACCAGCGCCTGCTGCCCCAGCGCGTGGACGTGCGGGGCTCGGAGACCGTGGAGCTGGCGCTGCGGCTGGACCTGGATGGGCGGATGGCCGGCGTGGTGGTGGATGTCCGGGGCCAGCCCCTGGCGGGCGTCACCGTGACGGCCGTGGCCAGGGAGGACGAGGCCAGCGAGGGCCGCTCCTATTCCCCCCTGGAGGCCGTGACGGGGCCCGACGGCCGCTTCGCCCTGGAGCCGCTGGCCCGGGACTGGGACTACGAGCTGACGGCGACGAAGCCCGGCTACGCGATGCCCCGCCCCCCCGCGAAGCCCGAACCCGAGCCCGAGGACAACGAGGACAACGAGGACGACGAGGGATCCGATGAGCTGCTCGGAGGGTTGAAGCTGGGCCGGTGGGTGCCAGACGAGGAGGAGCCCAGGGTCATCGCCCGCGCGGGCAACCTGGCCGTGCGCGTCGTGCTGACCGCCCAGGGCCGCATCACCGGACGGCTGGTGAAGCCGAACGGGGCGCCCCTCACGCGCTTCGAGCTGAACGAGGAGCCCGTGCGCGACCCGCGCGGGGCCTTCACCGTCTTCGTGGACAAGCCCGGCCTCCAGCACCTGACCTTCCAGGCCCCGGGCCACGCCCTCACCCAGCGCGAGGTGCGGGTCCCCGCCGGGCGCGACGTGGACCTGGGCGAGGTGCGCATCGAAGCGGGGCACACCGTCCGGGGCCGCGTGGTGGACGACGCGACGGGCGAACCGCTGGAGGGCGTGGACATCTCCCTGTCCCTTCCGCTCGCGGAGCTGAAGGCCGCGGCGGAGGAGGAGTCCGGGGAGAAGTACGACATCTACGACGTCCACGGCGGCTTCCTGGACACCACCACCGCCCGGGATGGCACCTTCACGCTGCCCTCCGTGGAGTCCCGGCCGTACCGGCTCACCGCGATGCACGCCAAGGCGGACTACGCGACGCTGGAGCGCGCGCTGGGCCCCACCGAGGACACGCTCGAGCTGCGCCTCCAGGGCGACACCCGCCTGGAGGTGTCGGTGAAGGACGCGCAGGGCAAGCCCTACCCCGCCATGGTGTCGGCCTGGGCGGAGCGGGACCTGGAGGTCATCAGCCTCCTGCCCGACGATGAAGCGAAGACCGTCTTCCGCGAGCTGGAGCCCGGCGCCTACCTGGTGGGTCTGCGCGCCGGGAGCGGCCCGTACGTGGCGCCCTACAAGAAGGTGCAGGTCCAGCCGCATCGCATCACCCGGGTGGAGCTGCTCGCGACCTCGCCGGGCACCACGGTGACGCTGCGCTGGGGCGAGCGCGGGGCCCAGGGGATCGCGCTCCTCTTCCCGGGCACGGTGCCGCTGCCAGCGTCGGACGACGCGGCGGGACAGCTGCGCCAGAAGGGCCTGCGCACCTCCTCCGGCAACGAGACCTGGGACCACGTGCCCCCCGGGCCCTACACGCTGCTGGTGCTGCACCACCGGGGCCAGGGCAGGTGGCTGACGTACCGGCAGGACGTGGCGGTGGGGACCGCCGCCGCGCAGGAGGTGCAGGTGCCCACCCTCACCTGGTGAGGTCGGCCCATCGGGCCCTTGGAGGACGGTGAGGTGTGTTAAACCCCCCGACCCATGACCCCGAGCGACGCGCTGAGCGCAACGGACCTTGAACGTCTGGCCAGGGCGGAGGCACCGGACCTCGCCGAGGCCGTGCTGGCGTTCCTGGACCAGCCGGACAAGACGTCGGACACCCCGCTGCCGCAGGGCGCGCTCGACTTCGACGCGCTGAGGGCGCTGCTCGCGCAGGCGCAGGCGCAGGGTGAGAAGGCCGGCCGTCGCAAGGGCTCGCATGAGGCGTGGCAGCGCTTCCTCGCGCAGAAGGACGTGCCCCTGCCCGCGCGCTTCGCGCTCGCGGACCTGCTGGTGTCCCTGTACGAGAAGAACAGCGAGCCCGCGCGCGCCGCGCTCTTCACGCTGGTGAAGGAAGCGCCGCTGAAGTTCGGCCTCTGGGCGGGCCTCAAGCGCATCTACAAGCTGTCGGAGGCGCGCCACGACGCGGAGATGTTCGGCGTGCTGGCGTGGAGATTCGACACCGAGCGCGGCAGCCACCGCTCGCGCGAGGTGGGCAGCGGCACCCTCACCTACCTCCAGCGCCGCGCGTGGCGCTTCCTGCGCCACCTGGGCGCGGCCGTGCCGGAGCTCTACCCGCAGTTCGCGGTGGAGGTGCTGCGGCACTACCAGCCGGACACGTCCTGGTCCTCCTGCTGGGTGGCGCACCACGTCTGGGCGCACAACGGCCGCAACTACTCCGCGACGCGCTTCCCCATCCAGCCGCCCGGGGACATGGTGAAGCAGCGCATGTACCCGGACGCGTGGAAGCGTTCGCCGGACGCGCTGATGCGCCTGCTGGACACCTGCGGTTCGGACCCGGCCGCGAAGTTCGCCATCCAGGGCCTGCGCAAGGACTTCCCGGAGGCGCTGCGCAAGGTGACGCCCGCGTGGCTGGACCGGCTGGCGCGCCGGCCCCTGGGCACCGCGCACGACTTCCTGGTGGAGACGCTCCAGGGCTCGCCGGAGTTCCACCAGGGCAAGCTGCGCGCCGTCGGGCTGCACGACGCGGTGCTCGCGCTGCTGGAGTCCCCCAGCGACAAGGCCCGGGCGTACGCCATCGAGTACGCGCGCGGCCACGCGCAGGACATGTCCGCGGACCGGCTGGCGGAGCTGGTGGAGAACGGCGAAGCCGACGTGGTGGCGTTCGCCGCCGCCACGCTGGAGAAGCGCAAGCCGCGCGAGCTGGGGCTGGAGCTGCTGGGCCGGCTGCTCGTCACGAAGGCCACGGCGGGCTTCGCGGCGAAGGTGCTGGAGCAGTCCTTCGACCGGGCGGAGCTCACCCACGACTTCCTGCGCGAGCAGCTCTTCGGCAAGCAGGAGCAGCTCAAGTGGGCCACCGGCTACATCGCGTCCAAGTACGCCGCCGGGGAGATGCCCGCGGCGTTCTGGAAGCAGACGCTGACGGAGGCGAAGCGCTCGTCGCGCCCGCGCGTCGTGGAGGACGCGGCGATGAAGGCGCTGGGCGCGTACAAGCCGGCGGACATCGGGCCGGAGTGGCTGCTGGACCTGGTGTCGAACCCGCGTTTGGGACGTCAGGCGGCGCAGTGGCTCACGCGCGCGGACAGCCTGCCGGGCCTGGACGTGGAGCGGGTGAAGGCGCTGGTGTTCAGCGCGAAGCACCGCGAGACGGCGCTGGCGCTGCTGGGCAACCGCAAGCTCTTCACCGCGCGGCAGCTCACGGTGCCCTGGCTGCTGGCGCTGGCGCGCCGGGCGGACCCCACGCTGCACGACTTCGGGCACCGCTACCTGCTGGAGAACGTGGTGCCCGCGGACTTCAGCGACACGGGCGACGCGGCGCAGGGCCTGGAGCGCCTGTTCGACCTGGCGTTGGGCGCGAAGCAGCCGCCGCCGGTGCGCACGTTCGCGCAGACGTACCTGCGCTGCCACCACCCGGGCATCGGGCCGGAGCAGCCGGAGTCGAAGTCCTACGACATCAAGCCCCGGGCGCCTCGCAAGGCGTACACGCCGGAGAAGCTGTGGCCCGCGCTGCTGGACGCGCGCGACGACGTGCGCCGCTTCGCGCTGACCATCGCCCGCTCGGAGTTGCGCGCGTGGGGCTACCAGACGCGGGTGTACGAGCTGGCGGACTCGGACGCGAAGGAGATCCGCAACCTGGCCTATGACGCCCTGCTCAACGCGGGCGAGCCGGGGGCGGATGCGCGCCACACGCTGCAGCCGGAGGAGCTGGACGCGGGCAAGGTGTTCGCGCTCACGGAGTCCACCAAGCGCAGCACGCGGGAGGTGGCGGTGGAGCTCATCCGCCGGCACTACGCGCGGCTGGGCGGGGCGGAGCGGCTGTCCGGCCTGATGCAGAGCGCGGACCGCGAGGTGGGCCTGTTCGCGGTGCGGCTGCTCTGGGAGAAGCACCGGCCGCTGCACCTGCCGGAGGACTGGAAGCCGGCGGGCGGCGGCAAGGACGCGCGCGAGGCGGGTGGCACGACGCGCTTCTGCGACGTGGAGGCGCTGCGCACGTTCCTGCGGCGCATGCTGTTCGGCCTGCCGCCCGGGCGCGCGAAGGAAGCGCGCGAGGGCGACGTTCAGCGCCGGCTGTCCGCGAGCGTGGCCAAGCGCCGCGTGGTGGAGCTGGTGCGGGACCTGGGCCTGGAAGACGAGAGCTTCGCCCGCGTGGTGGCGCCCGTGCTGGGCGAATTCACCGGCTCCGTGGCGAAGGGCGAGTGGCAGAGCTGTCTGGCCTCGCTGGTGCAACTGCGTGCGGCTCACCCGGGCGTGCAGCTCGGCGGCATCTAGGACAACGACACCATGGCCAACCTCTCCATCGGCAACATCGAGAAGGTCCGTGCGCTCGCGGCCAATGCCCGCCTGCTGCTCGTGGGGGGCACGCGTGCCGCCCCGGACAGCCGCCTCACCGCGTACGAGCCCGGCACCAACAAGGTCCTGTGGACGGCGTCGCTGCCGGCCCACGTGCTGGGGCTCGCGCTGTCCGGCGAGCGCTACGCCGCGGCGGGCGCGGACGGCACGGTGCGCTTCGGGTCGCTCACCGACGGTGCGGTGCAGTTCCAGCTCCAGGGCGCGCACCCGGGCGGGTGCACGGCGGTGGCCGCGAGCCCGGACGGCAAGGTGCTCTACACGGCGGGCATGGACGGCTTCGTGCGCGCGTGGGACTGGGAGAGCACGCGCAAGCTGACGGAGTGGAGCGCGTCCGCGCAGCCGCTGCGCGCGGTGGCGGTGGACCCCTCGCACACGTACGTCGCCTGCGCGGGTGATGACGGCGTGGTGCGCTCGTTCACGGTGGCCTCCGGCGCCCGGCGGGACATGGCGGGCCATGAGGGCGCGGTGCGCGCGCTGGCCTTCACGCCGCGCGACGGGCGGCTGGTCTCCGCGGGCGACGATGGGAAGCTGCGCATCTGGTACCTGGTCGGCGCGGTGGAGTTCGAGGTCCGCGGCGAGAAGGACAGCGGCCACGCGGGCCCGGTGCTGGGGCTGGTGTTCCCGCCCACGCCCGTGGCGGAGGCGGGCCAGGAGCCGGCGGAGCGCATCGCGTCGGTGGGCGGCGACGGCAAGCTGAAGGTCTGGCGGCTGGACGAGCGCCGCAAGCCGCGCACGTTCGAGCTGGGCACCAAAGCCGTGCACGCGGTGGCCTTCGGTCCGCCGGCCAACCCCCGTCAGGCGAAGCAGCTGCTGGGCTTCGTGTTCGCGGCCGGGGATGAGCGCACCGTCACGCGCCTCACGCTGGGCACGGACGGCAAGCCCACGGACGAGCAGGTGACGTACACGCACGGCTTCGACGTGTTGCAGGAGGCGCGCAAGGCGGGCCGTCCGCGCCGTGAGGCCGCCGTGCGCGAAGCCGCCGCGCTGCTGGAGCCAGAGGCGCTGGAGTTCGCGCTGGCCCTGCTGGGCACGGACCCGGACGCGGAGGTGCGCAAGCTCGCCGCCATGGAGCTGGGCACGCACGGCCGCACCGCCGCGCGGGCGAAGCTGCGCGAGCGGCTCAACGACGACGTGGTGGGCGTGCGCACCGCCGCGCTGGACGCGCTGACGAAGCTGGAGACGGAGTCGCCGCTGGCGGCCCCGCGCGCGGCGCTCGACTCGCGCTTCTCCGACACGCGCGTGCTGGCGCTGCGCCGGCTCTCGAAGCTGGGCGGCACGTCGCCGCTGGTGCCGGGGCTCATCTCCGGCAAGCTCGCGGACGACAAGGCCCCCGTGGGCGAGGCCGCGCTGGACGCGCTGGTCGCCGTCTCCCCGTCGGGCAGCACGGAGCCCCTGAAGCTCGCCTTCGAGCGGGGCCCCGCCGCCCTCAAGGTGGAGGTGCTGCTGCGCGCCTCCGTGGCGGGCCTGCTGGGGGACCCGCGCCTGCAACCCCTGGTGGCGCGCGCGCTGGACGACGCGGACCGGGACGTGCGCCGCGTGGCCTTCGCCGTGCGCGTGCTGGAGCGCCGCTCCCTGGCGCTCACGCTGGAGAAGCAGGACGAGGAGTTCGCCCGGTCGGTGCGTGAAGTGGCGCGCATGCTGACGCTCCAGGCGAAGCGCGCGGCCGGGGAGGCGGAGGTGAAGTCCGCCACCGACGCGGAGCTGGCCGCCTCGCGCGAGAAGCTCTTCGCCCAGGCCACGGCGGGCGCGGCGCTGACGGAGGCCGACCTGGAGCCGCTGCTCGCGGCCATGGCGTGCCGCATGCCGGACACGGCGGTGCGGGGCGCGCGCGGTCTGGCGCAGTTGGGGGACGGGCGGGCGCTGGGGGCGCTGTTGCAGTTGTCGCGCGAGGACGAGTCCGCCATCCGGCGTCAGGCGGCGGCCTCGCTCCAGGCGCTGCAGGACCCGCGCGCCCGCGAGCGGCTGGTGTGGATGCTGGACGACGCGGACGCGGACGTGCGCGCCACGGCGCTGGAGGCGGTGGTGGCGCTGGACGTGGACGCGCCCCTGTCCGCCGCGGAGGCCGCGCTGCGCTCCGGGCACGAGGACGTGCGCGTGCGCGGCCTGGACCGGCTGGTGAAGCTGGGCGCGAAGGCGGCCGGCGCGGAGCCGCTGCTGGGCAACGCGCTGGAGGACGAGTCCGGCAAGGTGCGCGGCGAGGCGTTCCGCACGCTGTGGGCGTGGAACGAGAAGGAGCCGGAGAAGGCGGTGGACCGCGCGCTGACGGGCCGCTTCCCGGACCTGCGCAACCGCGCGGTGGAGGTGCTCGCCCAGCGCGGCACGGAAGACTGGGCGCTCAACCGGCTGAAGAAGTCCGTGGAGGACCGCGACGTGGCCGTGGCCACCGCCGCGTACGAGGCGTGGGTGAAGCTCGCGGGCAAGGAGAAGCCGGAGCCGCACCTGGCCGCGCTCGCCTCCACGCACCCGGCGCTGCGCGAGAAGGCCGCGAAGGGCGCCATCCACGCGCCCGCGGAGCCCCTGCGCTCCGCGCTCCTCAAGCGCGTGCAGGACGAACACCTGGACGTGGCCGTCGCGGCGCTGGAGGCGCTCGACAAGCTCATCCCCGGTGAGAACGGCCCCCTGCTCGCGGGCATCGCGGCGGCGGCGCTGCCGGTGCGCGTGCGGGCCGCGGAGCTGCTCGCCCCGCGCGGCGCGGAGGACATCATCGAGCCCCTGCGCGGGCTCATCACCGACAAGGACCTGGAGCGGCTCTACCCGCCGGGCTTCCTGGTCCCCCTGCGCATCCGCGCGGCGCGCGCGCTGGCCACGCTGGGCTCGCGCCGCCTGCTGGGCTTCTACGCCACGGTGCTCCTGCCGCACGAGCTGACGGACCTCCAGGAGCAGGGCGCCCGCGGGCTCGCCACCGCCAGTCGCCGGGGCGACGAGGGCGCGCTGCTGGACGCCCTGGGGCACTCGCTGGTCGCGGCCCGCTCGTGGGCGGCGGACGGCCTGTCGCGCCTGGGTGACGTGCGCGCGCTGCCGGTGCTCACCGGCAACCTGCGCCATGAGCACCTGCCCATCCGGCTGGGCGCCATCCTCGCCTTCGCGGCCCTGGGCCCGGAGGGTGACGGCGGCCTGCTGCACGGCCTGGAGGACGCCGCGCGCGAGGTGCAGGAGATGGTGTTCGCCATCGTGCTCGCCCGCGACCTGCGCGCCAGCCGCGACGGCGAGCCGCCGGACCTGCTGACCAGCGCGCTGTCCAGCGGACGCCCGGAAGTGCGCTACGCGGCGGCGCGCGCGCTGGAGCTGCGCACGGAGCCGGACGCGTACCGCGCGCACCTGGTGGAGGTGCTGTTGCCGCCGCGCCCGGAGAAGGCCGGCGACATGAAGGACTGGCCCTCCGAAGAGGACCGGGCCAGGCGCGTGGTGGGCCTGGCGGAGGCGCTCTCCAGCGCCCAGCCGGAGCAGCGCTACGCGGCGGCCCAGGTGCTGCTGCTGCGCAACAAGCCCCTGGACTATTTCCGCGAGGCGCAGAAGGTCGCGCGGCCTCGCACGCTGGAGGCGCCCTGGAAGCCGGAGACGGCCGAGGGCGCATCTCACGTGGTGCAGGCATCCACGCTGGAGAAGCAGGGCACGGCGTCCGCCACGGGCAAGAGCTGGCTGCGCCGCCTCTTCTCCGCGGTGAAGCCGCCGGAGGGAAGCTCCGCGACGCCGCAGACGGCGACCCAGGCGGAGCGCCAGCACCTGCGCCGGCTGGCGTTCGGCGCCTACGTGGGCCTGCTGCGGCAGGTGTCCGCGGGCGACGAGGAGGGCCACCGCGTCCGCCGCGACGCCGTGGACCGCGTGGTGAAGCTCACCCTGGAGGGCTACGCGGGCACGTCCGCCGCCGTGGCCGCCCTGCTGCGCGCGCTGGAGGATCCGCACCAGCTGGTGCGACGCGCGGCGCTCGCGGGCCTCAAGGAGCTGTACCCCGCTGGCAGCGACGAGCCGCTGGCGCTGGCCCTGGCCTCGCTGGCTCCGGACGTGGCCCGCGCCGCGCTGGAGGAGCTGGCGGAGCGCGGCGACGCGGCCCGTCCGCGCGTGACGGCGGCGCTCAACTCGCCGCTGCCGGAGGTGCGCAAGTCCGCCTTCGAGCTGCTGGAGAAGCTGAGCCCGGCGGGCAGCCTGGAGCCGCTGCTGGCCGCGCTGGGCAGCGAGCACGCCGACCTGCGCGTGGGCGTCATCGAGCGGCTGGCGGGCGCCAACGACCCGCGCGTCACCGAGGCCCTGGGCCGCGCGGCTGGCAGCGAGCACGAGGACCTGCGGCTGCGCGCCGCGGAGCTGCTCGCGTGGCGCGGGGATGACCGGGCGGTGGAGGTGCTGGGCGCCTTCCTGCGCTCCGAAGTGCCGCTGGTGGTGCGCCGCGCGCAGGAGGCCCTGGCGCGCCTGGGCACGTCCGCCGCCGTGGCCGCGCTCGCCGCGCGCCTGTCCGTGGCGCCAGAGATCCCGGAGCGCACGAAGCTGGTGGCCGCGCTGGGCCGCACCCGCCGTCCGGAAGCGCTGGACGTGCTCGCGCGCCAGAGCGTGGAGGACGAGAACGCCACCGTGCGCCTCGCCACCGTGACGGCCGCGATGCAGCTCACCTGGCCGCCGGAGCAGGAGAAGCTGAAGGAGCGCGAGCGCGACCTGAAGAAGCGCGACGCGGCGCTCGCCGTGCGCTTCCTGAAGGTGGCCGTGCGCAGCAACGACGTGGAGGTCCGCAAGGCCGCCGCCACGGAGCTGGAGCACGGCAAGAACGAGGGCCAGGACGCGCTGCTCGTCTCGCTCTTCACCGACCGCGACGTCACCGTTCGCGCCGAAGCGGTGGCGCGCTACTCGAAGCGCGTGGTGGAGCAGGGCGCGGCGGTGGAGCCGCTGGAGGAGGTGCTGCGCGCCGGAGCCCGGGAGCTGATGCTGCCCGCGGCCGAGGGCGTGGCGCACCTGCGCCGGGCCAGCGCCCTGCGGCCCCTGCTGCTGTACTCGCGCGCCGGTGAAGGCGAGGAGCGCGGCCGGGCCCTGCTCGCGCTGGGCACCCTGGGCGACGCCCGGGCCCTCTCCGAGCTGGAGACGGTGGCCGGTGGCGGCACCGCGGACGCGCCCGCCGAACAGGACATGGTGCTGGCCGCCATCGAGGCCCTGGGCCGGCTCGCCAGCCGGATGCCCGAGGGCGAGGAGCGCCGCCGCATCGAGGAGAAGGTGGAGGTCGCCGCGATGGAGGGCACCTCCTCCGAGCACCAGGAAGCCGGCGTGCGCGGCCTGCGCGCCATCGGTGGGGAGCGCGCCCGGGTGAAGCTGGAGGCGCTGCTCGCCGACAGCGACACGGACGACGAGGTGCGCATCACCGTGGCGAAGGAGCTGGGCAAGCTCGGTGACCCGGAGGCGGAGAAGGCCCTGGCCGCCGCGCTGGACGAGGACGACGACGACCTGCGCGAGGCCGCGCGCAAGGCGCTGGACGCGCTGTTCCCGAAGGACCGCACGCGCGTGGAGTTCCTCGCCGTGGCCAGCACCCAGGAGGACATCTCCGAGCCCGCCGCCACCTACCTCGCCAGCGAAGGCGACCCGGCGCAGCTCGTGCCCCGGCTGGCCACGCTGGAGAACGCGGAGCTGCGGCTGCGGCTGCGTCGGGGGCTCGCCCGTCGGGGCGCGCTGCCGCTGCCGGAGGTCATCGCGCTCCTGGGCCACGACAAGCCGGAGGCCCGCGAGGAGGCCGCGCGGCTGGTGGGCACCTGGACGGGCGATGCGCGCGAGTTGGGCGCCACCGACACCTCCAGCCTGACCCGCGCGGTCGTCGCCGCCGAACGGCGCACCGCCGCCGCCTGGGCCGCCACGTCGCCCCCGAAGCGCGAGCCGCTGGCCAGCGCCTGGGAGCGCCTCTTGTGGGCGGGCTCGCGGCTGGGCGCGAAGGAGCTGGTCGCGACGTCCGCCGACGTGCTGCGCAAGGGTGAGACCCAGGCCCCCGCGGGCGTCCGGCAGGAAGCCGCGCGCGTGCTGGGCCGGCTGAAGGCGACAAACGAGGCGCAGGCCCTGCGCACCGCGCTGGCGGACCCGGACGCCCCGGTGCGCTCCGCCGCCGCGTCGGTGCTGGCCGCGCTGGTGCCGGACCAGGCCTCCGCCTGGGCGCTGGAGGTGAAGCCCTTCGACCCGGTGGCCATGGGCCCCACGGGCGCGAAGGTGGCGCCGGGCCTGCTCACGGCCAGCGAGCCGCGCAGGCTCGCGGTGCCGGCGCTGCTGGCGAAGAAGGACCTGGAGCCGCTCAAGCCCGTGGCGTCCGACGCAAAGCCGGAGGTGCGGCAGGACGCGTGGGCCGCGCTGGGGCGCCTGGGCGGTGACGAGGCGGCGGCGCTGCTGAAGACCGCGGCCTTCGACAAGTCGCAGTCGGTGGAGCTGCGCAAGGCGGCCTACCGCGCCCACAAACGTGCACGCCGGGCCGCCGAGCGCGCCCGCAAGGAAGGTCAACCGTCGTGAGCACCGCAACCGCACGTCATCCCGTCGCGCTGAACTACGCCGCCGCGAGCGACGTGGTCGTCACCCCGGACGCCTCGCGCGTGCAGCTGGCCCTGGAGGGCTCGCGCGGCACCGTGGGCGTCAGCGGCACCGTGAAGGACCCCACCCTCTTCCGCGACGCGCTGGCCGCCGCCTTCGCCGTGCTCTCCAGCGACCTGCGCTACCGGGGCCGCGACCGCACCGCGTACCTGGCGTACCTGATGAAGCAGGGCAAGCGCGCCAGCGCGCAGATCTGGGAGGCCCAGAAGGCGTTCCTCGACAGCTCGCTCGAAGGCGAGGAGAAGCAGGACGCGGTGCTGGACCCCGTCCTCACGGTGGATCCGGATCAGGTGTCACTGGAGGTCTTCTCCCGCGACGAGAGCGCCTACGCGCGGCTGGCCTTCGACAACAGCCTCTTCGACCACCGCGAGGCCGCGCACGGCTCCACCTTCCTGGACGTGCCCGCGGACCTGCCCGCCCGCCTGGACCGCCTGCGCGCCTACGCCCCGGTGACGCTGGAGGCCCACGTCGCCCCGTCCGCGAAGGCCCCCGCGCCCGGTGAGCCCCGCGCCCCGCGCAACGTGGAGGTGCCGCACGCGTGGCTGCGCGGCTTCCTCCAGGTGCAGTCGGCCGCGACGCTGCCGGCCACCACCTGCTCCATCGCGCCCATCGACCTGTACAACCTGCTCTTCGCCCTGCGCACCCGCCGCTCGAAGAAGGCGCCCCGCGCGCTGCGCTTCGAGCTGGTCCCCGGCGCCGCGCCCCGGCTGGTGCTGGAGCCGTGGGAGCAGGTGCTGGAGTGCCACGGCGGCCCGTACCAGGGCAGCGCCCCCGCGGTGGTGCGCACCTTCGGCCGCAACCGCCTCACCGCGCTCGCGCGCCTCTTGCCCCACGCGAAGAGCGTGCACGTCCAGTTGCTGGGTCCGGGCCTGCCGGTGTTCTGGGTCATCGACCTGGGGCAGGCCACGCTGACGCTGGGGCTCACGGGCTGGACGGAGAGCGGCTGGTCCAGCGCCGCGGCCTTCGACGCGCTGATGCCGCGCGACGTGCCGGAGCCCCTCGCGGAGAAGCTGCGCCAGCGCCTGCGCGCGGACGGCCCGCTCACCTTCGACGTGCTGGCGAAGGACGCGGGCGCGCCCAAGGACCAGGTGCGCGCCGCGCTCCAGTTGGAGTGCCTGCGCGGCCGCGTCCTCTTCGACGTGGCGCGCGGCGCCTACCGCCCCCGCGAGCTGATGCCCACCCCGGTGGACGAGGCCGCGCTGCGCTACGGCAACGAGCGCGAGGCGCGCGCCCACCGCCTGCTGGGCGACGGCGGCCCCGGCGCGGGCGAAGTGAAGCTCACCCAGGTGCACGACCTCGTGGGTGAGGGCACGCGCATCCAGGGCGAGGTGGTGGACCGCGAGGCCGTGCGCAGCTTCTTCCCCAGCTTCACGCTGGACCTGGAGGGCCGCGTGAAGGACGCGGGCTGCGGCTGCCCGCACTTCCGCCGCTCCGGGATGCGTGAAGGCCCGTGCGAGCACATGCTCGCGCTGCGCCTGGCGTACGCGCGCCGCCGCACGGAGGAGGAGGCGCTGCGCCAGACGCCGGAGGGCCGCAAGCTCATCCGCGCGGAGACGCGCTCGTACGTGCGCCGCGACCCGGCGACGGGCCTGGAGCAGGTGTATCGCGTCTCGCTGGACGGCAAGGTGGTGGTCCTCGCCTGGGGTCCCCGCCTGGGCGACTCACGCCACCAGCGCCTGTGGTTCGACTCGGACACGGAAGCCCGGACGGCGTACTTCAGCCGCCTGGAGAAATTGACCGCGGACGGCTACATCGACGCGGCCTCGACTCTGGTGTAAACCCTCAACCAACGGCCCGGCCGCCGACGGGGTGGCTGGAAGGATGGGTGCGACGGACGAAACACGAATCACGAGTGGTCGAGAGAGGTCTGGACCGCATCAGCCTTAGCGCCTCGAGCGCGGGAGCGGCGTTGCGCCGCTCTGGTTGGAATGCTGGACACTCTTCGCAAGGTAGCCTGTTCTTGGCTCTCTCCCTCCGGTGCACTAGGGCCCGGGCGGGAAGCGGAACCAACGACGCAGCCGCCGTTTTCCCACCCGGGCCCTAGTGCACCGGAGGGGAGAGCCGGTGAGGCTACCGTGCCCCAGGTGAGCTGGTGGTGCCTTCCTGGCCTCCCTCGACCGCTCGGATTCGTCCGTCGCCCCTCCTGAAGCCGCCGCGCCCGTCGAAGGTGCCTCGATGACCGCCAAGCTGGAGTCGTTCGTCCCCGCCGCCCCGCCGCAGGCCGTGCCCGAAGTCCCGCCGGCCGCCGCGTCCAACACCGCCGCCACCGCGTCCAAGCGCGAGGCCCGCCGCGCCGCGCACGACGTGCTGCTCGCGCGCTGGAAGGCCATCACCGAAGCCGGTGGCACCGAGGAGTGGGTGCAGGCGCAGCTCGTCGCGAAGGGCGCGCTCGCGGACGAGGTGGACTTCTCCTCCCTCAAGGAGAAGGAGAAGACCGCCTGGAAGGAGAAGAAGAAGGCGGAGGCCGTGGAGCGCCGCGCGCTCGGGCGCCAGGCCCACGAGGCGTGGAAGGCCACGCACATCAACCACCTGGGCGTGGGCATCCACTGGAGTGAGGCTTCGCTCCCGGACCGCTTCGACCTGGAGCACCGCGAGGAGCGCGCGCGCGTCAACGGCCTGCCCCCGCTGGACGACGCGGAGGCGCTGGCCAAGGCGCTGGACGTCAGCGTGTCCAAGCTGCGCGGCTTCGCGTTCCACCGCGACGTGGACACGGGCTCCAACTACGTGAGCTGGCGCATCCCCAAGCGGGACGGCAGCGAGCGGACCATCACGTCGCCCAAGCCGGAGCTGAAGCAGGCGCAGCGCTGGGTGCTCTCCAACGTCGTGGAGCGGCTGCCGGTGCACGGCGCGGCGCACGGCTTCGTGGCGGGGCGCTCCATCCTCACCAACGCGCTGGCGCACCAGGGCGCGGACGTGGTGGTGAAGGTGGACCTGAAGGACTTCTTCCCCACGGTGACGTGGCGCCGGGTGAAGGGCCTGCTGCGCAAGGGCGGCCTGCCGGAGGGCACGTCCACGCTGCTGGCGCTGATGTCCACCGAGGCCCCGCGCGAGCTGCTGTCCTTCCGGGGCAAGACGCTGCACGTCGCCAAGGGCCCCCGGGCGCTGCCGCAGGGCGCGCCCACGTCGCCGGGCATCACCAACGCGCTGTGCCTGCGGATGGACAAGCGGCTGTCGGCGCTGTCGCGCAAGCTGGGCTTCACGTACACGCGCTACGCGGACGACCTGACGTTCTCCTGGACGAAGGCGAAGGCGGCCAAGGCGCGCCGGGCCCAGGGCGCGCCGGTGGCGGTGCTGCTCGCGCGGGTGAAGGACGTGGTGGAGGCGGAGGGCTTCACGGTGCACCCGAACAAGACGCGCGTGGCCCGCAAGGGCAGCCGTCAGCGGGTCACGGGGCTCGTGGTGAACGAGGCGAAGGACGGCACCCCGGCCGCGCGAGTCCCCCGCGACGTGGTGCGCCGCCTGCGCGCGGCCATCCACAACCGCCAGAAGGGCAAGCCGGGCCGCGAGGGCGAGTCGCTGGAGCAGCTCAAGGGCATGGCGGCGTTCCTCTACATGACGGATCCGGTGAAGGGCCGCGCGTACCTGGACCAGCTCGCGAAGCTGGAAGCCGCCGCGCCCCCGGCCGAAGCGTAGCCGCCGCGAGCGGGCCCGCGTCGTCGCGCGGGCCCCGAAGCAGGGGCGGCCTTCAGCGCTCCCCTGCCCCCGCCTTCGTCCGACGCGTGGGCTTCTTCGCGGGGGCCTTCTTCTTCCCTGGCGCCTTCACCGGGGGCGGCGCCTCCACGGCCGCCGCCTCCTCCGCGACAGGCCCGACCTTCAGCGCCGCGTCCGCGAACGCCCGCAGCCGTCGCGGATACTCCTGGGGGGCCGTCGTGGTGAAGTTGCCGTGCGACGCGCCGGGGATGCGCCACGTCTGGGCATATGGCGCCACGCGCGCGAACAGCTCATCCAGCAGCGGCTGCCCGGACTCCTCCGTGCCCACGACGATGAGCAGGGGCCGGGGCTGGATGCGGTCCACCGCATCAATCGTCCGCACCTCCTCCAGCCGGATGCCCCGCCGCCAGAAGGGAAGCAGCGCCCCCGTCTGCGTCACCACGCCGAAGCGGCGGAAGTCATACGCCGCCGCCAGCCACAGCGTGTTGAAGGGCGACAGCAGCACCACCGCCGCCACCTGGGGGTCCTTCGCCGCCACCTCCGCCACCGCCGCGGAGCCGATGGAGAACCCCAGCACCCCCACCCGGGCCGGGTCCACGTCCGGCTGCGCCCGCACGAACTCCAGCGCCGCGCGCACGTCCATGCGCTCCTGGTCGCCCCAGGTGGACGCCTCGCCCCCGCTCTGCCCGTGCGCGCGCAGGTCCAACAGCAGCACGCCATGGCCCGCGTCGCGCAGCACCCGCGCCTCCGGCAACATGTCCGCGCGCGTCTGGGAAAGGCCGTGGGCCAGCACCCACGCCGCCTTGTTGCGCGACGGCACGTACCAGCCGCGCAGCTCCACCCCGTCCTCCGTGCGCAGCGTCACGTCCCGCGCGGTGGGGAAGTCCGCGGGCAGCACCGCCGCCGGCTTCGGGTAGTGGAAGTACTGCTCGGAGCGCCACGCCGCCCGGCCGAAGAGGGCCAGCGCCACCAGCAGGCACGGCAGCACCACCAGCACGCCCAGCAGCCGCCCCCACCGAATCCGCTTCAGCACACCCGCCATGTCCGACCCTCTCCGACAGCGCCCCCCCCGCCAGGGGAAGTCCCGACCCCGGAGGGCTGTTGGAACCGACCCGACGCTGTGCACCCGATAGGCTCCAACGAGCTCCTGGTTTACAGTTTAGACAAACTTGAGCAACGGCGGCAGAAAGACCGTCCAGGTGAGAGCGGCAATGAAGGTGTCAAAGACGGTCTACGACGCGGTGGTGGTGGGTTCGGGAGCCTGTGGAGGCTGGGCCGCCAAGCAGCTCACGGAGGCGGGCCTTCGGGTGCTGGTGCTCGAAGCGGGCCGGAGCGCGCAGGCGGACAAGGTGATGCACGTGGTGCACCGGCTGCGGCAGAAGCTGGGCTACCGCGTGGAGACGGACGCGAACCGCAAGGGGCGCCAGTCCATTCAGGCGACGAGCTTCGCCTGGCCCTTCCACCCGCACGCCTTCGTGGATGACGTGGACAATCCCTACACCACGCCGGACGACGCGCCGTTCGCGTGGATCCGCGCGCGGCAGGTGGGCGGGCGGACCGGCGTGAGGAGCCACGGCCGCCAGTTCTACCGGCTGTCTGACTTCAACTTCCACGCGGGCAGCCTGGACGGGCTCAGCCCGGACTGGCCGCTGTCGCTCGCGGACCTGGCGCCCTCGTACGAAGTCGTCGAGCGGTGGATGGGTCTGTACGGCAACTCGGACGGCGTGGACACGCTGCCGGACTCCGTCTTCGCGGGGCCCGCGCCGCTGTCGCCCGGCGAGGTCCGGCTGCGCGAGAAGGTGAAGGAGCGCTGGCCCGACCGTCACGTCGTCGCCCGGCGGACCTCCAACGCCCCGGTGACGCTGCCGGCGGCGCAGAAGACGGGGCGGATGACGCTGCGCTCGAACGCCATCGCCAGCCACGTGATGCATGACCCCACCACCGGCAAGGCGACGGGCGTGTCCTTCATCGACGCGAACACCGGCACGTCGGAGGAGGTGCACGCGAAGGTGGTCGTGGTGGCGGCGGGCACCATTGAATCCACGCGGTTGCTGTTGCACTCGCGCAACCGGGCGTTCCCGGACGGGCTGGCGAACAGCTCCGGGCTGCTGGGCCGCCACCTGATGGACCACATCTACCTGCGCGGCATCGAGGCGCGGATGAACCTGCCCGCGCACCTCCAGCAGAAGGCGCACGGCTGGGCGTACATCCCCCAGTTCCGCAACGTCTCCGAGCGCCATCCCGACTTCGCGCGCGGCTACGGCATCCAGGTCTTCACCTTCGACGACCAGGTGCACATGGTGCCCTTCGGCGAAATGCTCCCGCGCGCGGAGAACCGCGTCACGCTGAGCGGCACGGTGAAGGATCGCTGGGGCATCCCGGCGGCGCACATCGAGTGCCGGCACTCCGCCAACGAGCTGAAGATGACGGAGGACGCGGTCACCTCCGCCCTGGAGATGCTGGAGGCGTCCGGCTGCACGGTGGAGCAGGTCAACCGGACGCTGTCCCAGCCGGGCATGGCCATCCACGAGGTGGGCACCGCGCGCATGGGCAAGGACCCGAAGACGTCCGTGCTCAACCCCTTCAACCAGAGCTGGGACGTCCCCAACCTCTTCGTCACGGACGGCGCCTGCTTCCCCTCCCAGGGCCCGCAGAACCCCACCCTGACGATGATGGCGCTCACCGTGCGGGCCTGCGCCCACCTGGTGGGCGAGCTCAAGGCCGGCCGCCTCTAAGATAGGGTTTCGGGCAATGGCACGCAACGACTGGACCCCGGCGGAAATCGACGCTTCCGTAGCCGCATACTTCAAAATGTTTGGCCTTCACGATCAAGGTGAGCCGTTCGTGAAGGCGGACTTCATTCGCGACCTGCTCTCCACAGCCATCCAGAACCGCACCAAGGGCGCTGTTGAGATGAGGTTCGGCAACATCTCAGCAGTGTTGGAAGAGAATCATCTGCCATGGCTCAAGGGCTACGTGCCCTACCGCAATTACCCAGCACCGCTGGTCCCAGTAGTGCTGCGTGCGGCGAAGGGGCTGGTTCCGCTTGGACCGACGTCGGACTCCTTGGAACTCGACAAGAGCACTAAGCGAGCGCGGGCACTCGGTCCCCTGAAAAAGCCCAAGGGACAGGAGTCGCCGGACTCGACCTCGGTGACATCCAAGGTCTTCAAGCGTGACCCGCTTGTTCGTGCATACGTCCTGGAAAAGGCAGACGGAAAGTGCGATCTATGTGACAGCCCCGCGCCATTCGAGGACAAGGACGGCGATCCATTCCTCGAAGTCCATCACGTCAAGACGCTCGCGGAGGGCGGGGCTGATACAGACGAGAATGCCGTCGCGCTCTGTCCGAACTGTCACCGCGCACTGCACCTCGCTAAAGATCGCGAGCAGCGGCGGGCCCGTCTCTACACAAAGGTCTCGCGCCTTCGAAATCGCTAGGTAGCTCGGTGGGCGCTTCCGTAAAGAAGCAGGCACGCCCTCCCTGGAGGGCGTGCCCATGATGGAAGGAACGCTTGCCAACCTTCCTAGCGACCAGGGCCTGGAGTCGCCATGCAAGGCGCCATTCTCCACCCACGCGGCTCTCAACACGCACACCCAGGCCCCGTTTCCACGCGGGTGCAGGAGCCCCGGCCCCGCCGCGCCGTCAGACCGCCGCCGAAGAGGAGAGCCCGATGACGACCGCCACCCCCAAGGCCGCCCGCTCCACGGAGGGCCCCGGGCTGGTCATCCTGCTGGGCGCGCTCATCGGCTTCGGGCCGCTGTCCATCGACATGTACCTGCCGGCGTTCCCCTCCATCGCGCAGTCGCTGCACGCGAGCGCGGGCGAGGTGGAGCGCACGCTGGCCACGTTCTTCGCGGGGCTGGCGTTGGGACAGCTCTTCTCCGGCCCGGTGAGCGACCGGTTCGGGCGCACGAAGCCGCTGTACGTGGGGCTGACGCTCTACGTGCTGGGCTCCATCGGGTGCGCGCTCTCGCCCTCGGCGGGGGTGCTGGCGGCGTGTCGGTTCGCGCAGGCACTGGGCGGTTCGGTGGGCATGGTGTCCTCGCGGGCCATCGTGCGGGACCTGCACTCCGGCGCGGCGGCGGCGCGGATGATGTCGCGGCTGGTGTTGGTGATGGGGCTCGCGCCCATCCTGGCGCCGTTGCTGGGCGGCTGGGTGCTGGACCAGTCCGGGTGGCGCGCCATCTTCTGGAGCCACGCGGTCATCGGCGTCATCGCGCTGGGCGCGGTGTTCGCCATCCTCCCGGAGACGGCGCCGCCCAGGAGCGGGCCGTCCCAGCCCTTCCGCTCCATGGTCCGCATCGTGCGGCAGCCGGACTTCCTGGGGTACGCGCTGGCGGTGGCGCTCTCGCAGGCGGGGATGTTCGCGTACATCGGCGGGTCGCCCTTCGTGTTCATCACGCTGCACGGCGTGACGCCGGGGAACTTCGGATGGTTCTTCGGAGCGAACGCGGCGGGGCTGGTGCTCGTGTCGCAGCTCAACCACCGGCTGCTGGCGGGCTCCTCGCCGGAGCAGGTGCTGCGCTGGTCGCTCCGGGTGGCCGCGCTCGCGGGGCTGGCGCTGGTGGGCGTGGTGGTGACGGGCCTGGGCGGGCTGTGGGGCATCGCGGTGGCGCTGTTCGTGTTCGTCTCCAGCCTGGGCGCCATCACGCCCAACGCGACCGCGCTGGCGATGGAGCACCAGGCGAAGCAGGCGGGCATCGCGTCGGCGGTGCTGGGCGCGCTCCAGTTCATGCTCGCGGCCGGAGCGTCGGCGGCGGTGAGCGCCAGCCACGACGGCACCGCGAGGCCCATGGCCCTGGGCGTGGCCACCACCGCGCTGCTCGCGCTGGGGGCGCTCGTCCTCGCGCGCCGCACGGCGCCGCCCCCGAAGGAAGGCACGCCCGCGGTCGAGTCACCCGCTCCGACGAGGCCCTGACACTTCGGTTCGGGACACGGCGCCAATCCCTCCGGGCCGGATAGGGTCCGGGCATGGAGCCGACCCGCATCCGCCAGCATGTGAAAGCGCCCCGCGCGAGCGTCTATCGCGCACTCCTGGACGCGCGAGCCATCGCGACGTGGAAGGTGCCGCAAGGCATGACGGCCCACGTCCATGCGTTCGACCCGCGCGAAGGGGGCGCGTTCCGCGTCTCGCTCACGTACGAAGCGCCCACCGGGGCGGGCAAGACGACCGCGCACACGGACACGTACCACGGTCACTTCGCGAAGCTCGTGAAGGACACGCAGGTGGTCGAGGTGACGGAGTTCGAGACGGAGGACCCCACGCTGCGCGGCGAGATGACGGTCACGCTCACGCTCGTGGACGCGGACGGCGGCACGGACGTCATCGCCGTGCACGAAGGGCTCCCGAGCGGCGTGTCCCCCGCCGACAACGAGACCGGCTGGCGGATGTCCCTCGAAAAGCTCGCGGCCCTCGTCGAGGCGGGTTAGCGCAAACGGGCGTCGCGCGGGAGCCCAGGGCTCCCAGGCTCGGAAACCAGACAGGCTTTCCCTTCCACGCGGCAGGGGTGGGTTTGACGCTCCTGGTCATGAGCATGGATAGTGCGCCCGCGATGCTCGCTCCCTTCTTCTCCGCCTGTCCTATCTGCAAAGCCACCGGGTCCCGTCCGGTGGTGGCCTTCAAGGAACTGAGCTACGGCCGCTGCGCGGGCTGTGGGCTCATCTACAAGCGTGAGCAGGTGCCCGGCCTGGGCTCGGGCTACGAAGAGGACTTCTTCAAGCACAACCGCGCGAAGTACATGAGCCGCTGGGACCACCGGGTGCGCAAGTGCTTGCGCCAGGTGCAGGTGTGTCTGGAGTACGCGCCCCACGCGAAGGACCTGCTGGATGTGGGCTGCTCCGCGGGCTACGTGCTGGAGGCGGCGCGGCGCGCGGGATTGAACCCCACGGGGTTGGACTACTCGCAGTTCTCCGTGAACCTCTGCCGCGAGCGGGGCTACGCGGCCGAGTATGGCTCGATGGCGAAGATGCCGTTCCCGGATGCGTCCTTCGACATCGTCACGCTCAAGCACACGCTGGAGCACGTGGATCCGCCCATGGACGGCCTGCGGGAGATCCACCGCGTGCTGCGTCCGGGTGGGGTGGCGTTCGTCATCGTGCCGGACGCGGCGTACTACAAGATCATCGTGATGCCCCGGAAGGGCCGCTCGTTCCGCCCGGACCGGCGGGGCTGGCAGCACCACGTCTACTTCTACGAGCACAACCTGGCGGACGCGTGCGCGCGGGCCGACCTGGCGCCGGTGAAGGCGGGCAAGGCCATCCTGCGCCGGAGGCTGGCGAAGGGCCTCCGGGCGCCGTACGAATACGCGCGCTTCGCCCTGCTGTGGGCCTGGGTGCAGGTGTGCCGCGTGACGCACCTGCGCCGGGAGATCCAGGTCATCGCCCGGAAGCCGCTGGCGGACGCGCAGCTCCCCGCCTCGAACGCCGAAGCCGCCTGAGCGCGGGCCCGTCCGCGGAGCCCCACCGGCTCCGCGTGGAGGGACGCCGTGCGCCCCTGCCAGCGCCGCTTCCCACTCCACCTGAAGCGCCGCCGTGCCCGCTCCGCCAGCGCGGCTTCCCGCTCCACCTGAAGCGCCTCCGTGCTCACGCCCTCCGCGAGAGCCACAGCATCAGCCCGGCGGACAGCACCAGCGCCAGGGGGCCCAGCCAGTCGCCCCACGCGCCCGCGAGCGAGTGCAGCCGCTCCGCCGCCGGCACGCGCATCACCACGCTGGAGCGCTGGTTGTCCTCCATTTCGGAGGTCCAGGTGCCCGCGGGGTCGATGAAGGCGGAGATGCCGGAGTTGGTCACCCGCACCTGCGGGGTGCGCGTCTCGATGCTGCGGAAGGCCGCGTGCATCAGGTGCAGCCGAGGCGCGGGGGTGCCGGAGAACCACGAGTCATTGGACAGCGTGAGGATCAGCTCCGCGCCCTGGCGCACCTCCTCCGCGATGTAGTTGGGAAAGAGCGCCTCGTAGCAGATGAGCGGCGCGACCTTGAGCACGCGCCCGCCGTTCAACCGGAAGTCCACCATGCGGGGCCCGGGCCCGCGCTTCCAGCGGCCGGTCCACGGCATCCACGCCCGCAGGGTGGGCGAGTCCACCGCGTCCGGCACCCACTCCGTCAGCGGGAACAGCATCGTCTTGCGGTACGCGGCCTGCGCCAGCTCGCCCGTCGCGGAAGGGCCCAGGAACATGGCCGCGTTGAACTCGCGTTCGCCGTCCAGGTCATACGTGCCGAACACCAGCGGCACCCCGCGCTCCGCGACCCACGCGCGGATCTCCTCATCCAACGCCCCGCCGTCCTCGCTCTTCGGCGTGCCGAACGTCGTCGGGTACACCGTCTCCGGCCACACCAGCAGGTCCAGCGGCCCCGAGCGCAGCAGCGCGTCCGACATCGCGTAGTGCGTGTCCAGGATGTCGCGCACCACCGTGTAGGTGCCCTCCTCCGCCGCCCGCTTCTCGATGTTCGTGATGTTCGCCTGCACCGCGCCCACCACCAGCGCGGGTGAGGCGCGCACCGCCGCGCGCACCTGGCCCAGCCGCAGCGCTCCGTAGCCGAAGCCCACCAGCCCCAGCGCGAGCGCCAGCGCCAGGGGCACGGGCCGGAGGCCTCGCCGCGCCGAAAGCCCCTGCCCCACCGCGACGACGCCTTCATTCACGAGCAGCAGGCCCAGCGTGAGGCCCGGAGCGCCCGCCACGTCCGCGCCCTGGCGCAGGACCTCTGACGCGTAGAGGCCGTGGCCCAACGTCTCCGCGAACAGCTTGGGGGTGAGCGCCTCGGTGCCCACGTACACGAGCGCGGTGAGCACGGGGGGCACCCACGCGAGCCGAGGCTCCGCCCCCACCTTGCGCCGCGCGTACCACCGGGCCCACGCGGCGGTGAGGAACTGGAGTTCGAGCACGGGGGCGATGAGCAGGAACACGCCCCAGCACAGCCACGGCGGCGCGTGCGAATACGCGGCGATGGCGCCCGGGAACCAACCAAAGACAAGCGCGGTGAACGTCACCGACAGGAGCGTGCCCAGGGCCAGCGCGGCGCGCGCTGAAGGGGCCCGGTCCAGCGCCGCGAGCCACGGCGCCATCGCCACCGCGCCCAGCCAGACGAAGCCCGGCCGCAGCTCACCGAAGCGGGCGAACAACACGGTGGTCGCCGCGACGCCCAGGAGCGCCCCGGCCCACCCTCGCCATCCCGTCACGGCGCGTCCCCGTCCTCGGGTTCGGCGGGGAGCTCCAGCATCTGGCGGGGCATGCCGGGGGGCGCCAGTTCCTCGGGCACGACGCGGTTCTCGGGGATGGGGATGGGCTGCCCGTTGGCGTCCTTCGGCGTGAAGTCCGGATCAAACATCAGGATGGCGGCCACGGCCTGACCGTGGTCGGTGGCCTGATAGTGGCGCAGGTAGCCGGGGGGCAGCTCGAAGCCCTCGGGCACGACGAGCCCGCGCTTCAGCGGCTTGGTGCCGCGCTGGTACAGCGCCGTGCCGCTCTTGCCTTCGGGGGGCGGATCATCGACAGGCACGGGGGCGGGCTCCTCGACGGGCGGGGGCGCCGCGACGGGGGTGGAGGGACGCGCGCGCGGGGGCGGCGGGGGCTCTCGCGGAGCGGGCCTGGACGCCACCTCGACCACCTGGGGCGGCATTTCCTCCACGGTCACGGGCCGGGAGAGCCACCAGGCGCAGAGTCCCAGGCACA
Source organism: Corallococcus sp. BB11-1 (assembly GCF_026626625.1). NCBI lineage: Bacteria > Pseudomonadati > Myxococcota > Myxococcia > Myxococcales > Myxococcaceae > Corallococcus > Corallococcus sp. BB11-1. The sequence goes on from NZ_JAPNJY010000001.1 coordinate 25,825, forward strand.
GGGTGGTGAGGGCGACCGCGCCGCCGATGAGCCATGTGCCCGCGCCGCGGGACTCTCGCGAGGGCGTCACCCGCGTCACGCCATCGGAATCCGTGCGACGCTCAGGGCCAGACTGCGGGGAACGCATGTTCTCGGGGAGCCTCCGGGAGGCGTATGCTACGGAAGCCGCTCGCTCCGAAGCAATGCGCACGCCGCCACCCATGACCTTCGACGCGTCAGGCCCCTTCCCCGTCCACGCCCTCACGCCGAGGCTGCGAGCGCTGGGTGCGCTCCTGCATGCCATCGTCCTGGGCACGCTCGGCTACTTCACGGCGTTGCTGTTCGGGGACGTGCTCGCGGGGACCCAGGACGTGCAGCCCGGGCCGCTGGCGACGGGGTTGGCGGTCGGAGGGCTGCTGCCGCTCATCGCGCTGCGCCTGTTGAGGCTGGGGACGCGGGCCACGGTGACGGTGCGTCCGGAGGGCCTGGTGCTCACCCAGTCCGGGGGCGCGCACTTCGAGATTCCCTTCGAGGCCCTGGCGTCGGTCCATCCGTGGTGGTTGCCCGTTCCGGGCCCCGGGCTCACGTTGAAGCTGCGCACGGGGCGGGCGTTCGCGTACGGCCTGGAGTCGCAGGACCCGGCGCCCCTGCTGACGGCGATGGGGGCGTTGGGTGAGGCGCGCGACCATCCGCTGGTGCGCTACGCGCAGGCGCGGAGCGCGAAGTGGCGCAGGCGTTGGTACGACTGGCTGTTGAAGTACGGGCTGGTGCCGGGGGTGCTGGCGGCCATCTTCTTCCGGGCGCACCAGTACATCTCCTTCGGGGGGCCCTTCGGTGAGTGGCAGATGTACGGCCTCAAGGCGTATCTGTTCACGTTCGTCCGGACGTGGCTGCCGGTGTTCCTGGCCCTGCTGCTGTTTGGCTGTTTCTGGAGGGCGCTCGCGGAAGCGCTGTGTTTCGGAGCGGCGTGGCTGGGCCCCCGGTGGGCGCGCCGCGTGCGCACCGGCGCGGAGTGGACCTGCCGGGCCCTGTATTACGTCGCGCTGCCGGTGTTCCTCGCGGTGCGCCTGCTGGGCTGAGGGATTGGAGGCCGCGCAGCCCTCCTGGTAGGTTGTGTGCGTGATTCGAATCCTTCTGCTTTGCCTTCTGGTGGCCCCCGTCGTCGGCGCCAGCGAACGTGAGAAGACCGTCGTGCGTGCGCTCATGCTTTCAGAGCATCCGGACGGCGACACCCACCGCGTCTACGTAAAGGGGCAGGTGGTCACGACGCTGCGATTCGAGAAGGCGGTGGATGCCGACAGGACGAAGTTGCTCGGCTGGGAGGGACGGCTCGAACCGCTGGCGGTGGTCCGCAACAAGGTCATCCTGGAGCCGACCCACGACCTCAACGAAGAGGAAGGGGTTCCACTGGTCGTGACGCTCGTGGATGGAACCGAGGTGCCGTTCCTGCTGCGGCCTCCGGGCTGGGAGAAGCAGGGCCTGCCCGACCAACAGGTCGACGTGTTCAAGAACCGCGAGGGCTACGCGGCCATGCACGCGGCGCTGCGCAGGGCGCTCCAGGAGAACAGCTCACTGACCAAGGAGAACCAGCGGTATCGCGAGGAGGAGACCTCCGAGGACCACGCCCTGGCCGCGCTCCTGGCTGCGGGAGCTGTCGCGCAGACGCCCTTCATGATTGCGAGTCGCATCAACGGCGAGGATGGCGACACGAAGCTCAAGGCGACCCTGTTCCGGGGAAAGGGTAAGGCGGCGGTCGTCCTCACGATCAGGAACCTCTCCCTGAAGCAGGCCTGGAGCATGAAGTCCGCCCGACTCCTGAGCGTTTCGAGCGGAAGGGAGAGCGCCGTCGCCGTTCGCTCGACCCGTCCCTCGATTGCTCCTGGAGAGTCCGGCGTGGTGGCATTCGTGGCGGACAGGAGTGCCTTCGTCGAGGACGGCAAACTGACCTCGGTCTTTCTGGAGTTCTACCGGCAGGATGGCCTTCGGCAGGCAGTCGTTCAGCTAGATCCTGATCTCGTTGCACAGTAAGAGCGCGACGCATGGCCTCTACCAAGCTCGCGCTCCTGGGCTGCGCAGTGCTGCTCGTGACCTCGTCCGGCTGCCCTGGCTCCGCGACGAGCGGGGTGGCCCTTCGACCTGACGGGACGCCAGGACCGGAGAAGTGTCCGGAAGAGGCGCGCAAGGCGATGAACTACTTGCGGCTGTTCGTCGGTGCGTCCGCGTGGATCCAGCTCGACGCGAATCAGTCCAGCAGCCCGCTCGCTCTGTACGAGGGCTCGATTGAGAGCGTGCTCGAAGATGATCTCGGCCCCCTGGCGGCACCGGCCCGGCTCTATGGCCGGGTCTGGACCAGCGGTCCCCAGGCTGTCATCCGGTACTACGCCGCCCAGCCCCTGGATGGAGGGGACCAGGTTCCCATCTGCGCGGTGGCGAGGTTGGGCATCGGGCAGCTCAGGAAGCTTCCAGGCTCCAAGCCTGGGATGGCCGTCCTTGGCGCTTCCAGCGCGGGCGTCTACATCGTGGATGAGTTCAGGTAGTGCGCTGGTCCACCGGGCACTCCGCCCCCCGTAGCTCGCCGCTCAGACCGGGTCGAATTCTCCTCCCACGATGCCGACGCGCTCCAGCGCGGATTTGATCTCCTCGTCAACGATGATGGGGGGATGCCAGCCCCAGAGGCGGAACACGCGCGCGTCACCGACCTTCGAGGTGTCGATGCGCAGCCCGATGACAGAGCGATATTCGCCCACCCTGTCTGGTCGGCCGTCTTCTGGCGTATAGAACTGCACCTCCGCGCTCGCCTTGTCGTCGATGCAGCGGACTGTTCGCACCACATTCATCAGCCAGTAGGGCTCGGCCTGCCCCTCGACCTCAGCTGGGAAGAGCTGTACATCATGCGGTGCGAGCGCTCGGAAAACGTCCGCAACCCGAGCATTGACGACGGGTGCCTGACCAACTCCGGCTGTATCGAAGTCCAGTGGCCTCCCAGGTCGATCCAACGAGATGCGCAGCCGTTCGTTGAATTCCATGGGGTGGCCGTAGCCGAACACCCAAACGTCCTCGAGTTCCGCGCCATCAAGAGTCGTCGGCTCTCCCAGGTACCAGCGCCCCTTGACGTACACATCAATCGCCAGTCGGAAAAACCGTCGAGTCATCGCTCAAGTCCAGGAGTCTTTGTCTTTGTAATCAACTTCCGCATTTCCGTGCCTGCGGTGACCAGGTCTTTCGCAATCTTCGCAAGCTCGCCCACCAACGCAGCCCGACATTGGTCAGCACCCTTGCAGCTGTTCATGGCTTTAGCGATCCGGTCCAGCACCGCCTGATGATACTCGCGAGGATGAGGCCCCCTGTGTCCATCAATGCGCACTTTGTTCGCAAGGTCATTGAGATCCATCTGAGTTCTTCTGAAATATCGCTCGAACTGCGGTGTCCACGGCCCACCTGAGCTGCCGGACACCTCGTTCTTGTCCGTGCAGATGTGATGCACGTCCCCCTCCGGGTCCCCCTGGATCCCGCCCCCGCGCCCCGTCGCTCCCCAGCACCCTTCCGAACCGGTGCCCCACCTCCTTCAGTTCCTCGGGGCTCCGGGCGGCTTCGGACTCCTCCATCAACCGCAGGAAGGCCCGGCCCAGGTTCCACACCGGCCCCGTGCCCAGGTACGCAATCAACGACGCGGTCAGCGCCAGCGCGACGAGCTTCGTGATGGGCTCGGGCATGACCAGCAGCAACAGCGCGCTGCCTACCGTCGCCGTGACCATCGTGCGCAGCGCGGCGGGAGCCATCAGCTCCTGGATGACGCCCGCGACGCCCTCCCACACCGTGTCGAATGCGAAGAAGAGCGCCATCATCCCCCGCTGCATCGCGCCGGACATGAACCCGCGCCCCAAGAGGCCCAGGCAGGCCTCCCGCGCCTCCAACCCCTCACAAATCCGCGCGGACAGCGCGCTCCCATCGCCGTCCACCACGCCCCCTGCCGAAGCCAGCAACACGTGCCGTCCCGACAACCCGAACGACAGGTCCAGCCGCGTGTCGAGCACGAGCCGCGTGACAGCCTCCCGGAAGGCCGCGTCGTCGATCTCCACCGGCGCGGACGGCGTGGGCGTGTACACGATGAACCTCCCCTGCCCCGTCTCCAGCGTCACCCCACGCGGCGTCGCGCACCCCACCGTGAGCAGCAAGGCAACGAGCCAACAGGCCTTCATGAAACCTCCGGACATGACAAGGCCCCCGACCCAATGACAGGTCGGAGGCCCTGGGCACTACGGATGCGGCTTCAGCTTACGGCGTCGCGGGATCGAAGGTGGAGATCGACCAGCCCATGCGCTCGTGGCCGAACTGGTTCCAGATCGGGTTCTTGCCGTTGACGATCTGCGCGTCCGTGTACGTCGGCGCGGCCGAACCGGAGCCGGAGCCGGAGAAGATGTTCACGCCGATGGTCGGGCCCGAGTACGTCGGGTGCGTGTTGTCGGACTGGATGTAGTCGTAGCTGGTGCTCGCGTTCGCCAGGTGCAGGTTCGCGTCGCGCAGCGTGCTGCGCAGGGTGACGCTGATGCGCTGCACGTAGGCGTCCTCGGACTCACCGGGGATGTAGGCGATCGCGGCCGAGTCCACCTGGCCGTCGCCGTTGCGGTCGTAGTCCGCCGCCATCATCTCCGCGAAGGAGTCCGCGCACTTGAAGCCGTACCGCGACGCCAGGTTGCAGGCGCGCCAGTTGCTGCGCGCCAGCAGCGGCAGGAAGTAGGTCTGCTTGTTCACCTTCTGCTTCGTCACGGAGTCCGTGCAGGCCGTCAGCACGTTGTCCGCGTCAAAGCCGGGGTAGTAGATGTTCGCGATGACCTTGACCTTGGCGCTGGTCGCGTACTGGTTGATGGTCTGCATGCTGCGTTCCATGTACGTGGTGCACGCCGCCAGCGCCGACTGCAGGCCGCTGTAGTTGCACGTCCCCGTCTGGTCGGAGAACGCGCTGCGCGCCTGCAGGTAGTCGTTGCCGCACATCTCGAACATCACGACGCGCGTGTTGGCGGACTGCATGTACGAGCGCTCGTTGACGATCTTGTTGTTGTAGATGTCGTCCGCCTTCGCACCGGACTTCGTGCGGCGGATGACCTCCACGTTCGTGCCCCACTTCTTCGCCGCGTACTCACCTTCCACCACGGGAGCGCCACGGCGCGCCACGGCGCTGATGCCACCGTTGTAGCCGGCGAAGATGGAATCGCCGTACGCCACCACCCGGTACGTCTGAGACGCCGAACGGTTGATGGTCCACGACGTGTTCTGGTTGATGGTGCTGGCCATCGCGCTTCCACCCAACGTGGTGGCGGCGAGGACGGCGGCGAGGGACAGCCCGCTGCGACGAACGGACATACCGGCTCCTGAGGAGGTAGGGGGTCTCTCCCCAGCAAGGGGAGAGGCGGCGCAAGGTACACGGGTTTGATTGAGGAATCACCTCCCAGACCCGAAATAGCCCCACACCTTGCATTGCCGGTTGAGCATGAATTCCGCCATGGCGCGTCAGAGCTGGGGGTGCCTGCTTTGACGGATGACGCGACGCCCCAGGTTGACGCGTTGTTTCATCATGTTTCAGGGGCCGCGAAGCCTGTCTGGCTGGAAGAATCCGCTGTCTGTGTTTGCTCGGAGGGAGAACTTCCCCGCCGGGGCTGCCGCGCCGCGCCTAGACTGCGAGGTCGTGAACGTTCCCCGGGGTGCCCGAGCGTTGGGACAGTGGCTGCTGCTGGGCGGCACGGTGGGCGGCGTGTGCGGTGTGGCGTCCGCGGTGTTCCTGGCGCTCCTGGAGTGGGCCACGGAGGTCCGGCTGGAGCAGGGGGCGCTGGTGTACGCGCTGCCGGTGGCGGGGCTGGTGCTGGGCGCGGTGTACGGCCGGTGGGGCGCGTCCATCCGGGGCGGCAACAACCTGGTGCTGGACACGGTGCATGAGGGGGACGCGGTGATTCCCCTGCGCATGGCGCCCATGGTGCTCGTGGGCACGGTGCTCACGCACCTGTTCGGCGGGAGCGCGGGGCGCGAGGGCACCGCGGTGCAGATGGGCGCGAGCCTGGCGGACCAGATCGCCCACCGCTTCCGCGTGGCGCCGGACACCCGGCGGGACTTGCTGGCGGCGGGCATCGCGGGCGGCTTCGGTTCGGTGTTCGGCACGCCGCTGGCGGGGGCGGTGTTCGGGCTGGAGGTCGTGTGCGTGGGGCGGCTCGGCTACGAGGCGCTCCTGCCCGCGCTCACCGCGTCGGTGGTGGGGGACCTGGTGACGCGGGGGCTGGGCATCCACCACACCGTGTATCCCTCGCCCCAGGCGCTGGCGTTGACGCTGCCGGTGCTGGGCAAGTGGCTGGTGTTCGCGGCGGCGGTGGCGGCGGTGGCGGTGGCCTTCATCGAAGGCACGCACGGGCTGAAGAAGCTGCTGGAGCGGTACGTGCCGTGGCTGCCCCTGCGCATGGCGCTGGGCGGCCTGGGCGTGGTGGGGTTGTGGAAGCTGTCGGGGACGGACGACTACCTGGGCCTGGGCGTGCCCGGCATCCTGCGCGCGTTCCAGGACGTGTCGCTGCCGGGGGACGCGTTCGCGTGGAAGCTCGTCTTCACGGCGGTGACGCTGGGCGCGGGGTTCCTGGGGGGAGAGGTGACGCCGCTGTTCTTCATTGGCGCGGCGCTGGGCAACGTGCTCGCGCGGCTGCTGGGCTTGCCGGTGGACCTGGGCGCGGCGGTGGGCATGGCGGCGCTGTTCGCGGCGGCGGCGAACACCCCCCTGGCACTGTCACTGATGGCGGTGGAGCTGGTGGGCGGCGCGGTGCTGCCCCACGTGGCCATCGTCGCCACGGTGGCGTACCTGCTCACCGGGCACCGGGGCATCTATCCGTCACAGCGCATCGCCCGGAGGAAGCTGGGCGGGCCGCTGCTGGACCGCATCGTGTCCTTGCGAGAGCTGCACGGGACACCGCGGAAGCCCTGACGGCTCGGGCGTCAGGGCTGCCGGTCATGAGGGTGTCACCAGGGTGGGCAGCCGAGCAGCTCTGTCAGATGGAGCGCTGGCCATCTACCCACTTTTTGAGGGTCCATTCCCATGAACTCATTTGAAATCAGCAGGTTGCGCGTTCATTCAGTCTCGTTATCTACTCACTTATCTACTCATGACCGCCCCTTCCCTCCCCCAGCTCCTGGACGTCGTCCAGCGCCTGCAACCGGTGTCGGCCGAGGCGCTTCAGCAGCATTTCGGCGTCTCGCAGCAGACCCTGTCGCGGTGGCTCAAGGCCGCGGGGGATGCGGTCTGCCGGATGGGACGGACTCGGGGCGCTGTGTATGCCCGGACGCGCGGGGTGGCGGGGCTGGGAACCCAGGTCCCCCTCCATCGGGTGGATGAGGCAGGCCAGCTCCATCGTGAGGGTGCGCTCCATTTCCTGTCCTCGGGTGGAACCTGGCAGGAGGCTGCCAGGGGCCTCGGGCAACGCTTCGAAGGACTCCCGCCCTTCGCGGAGGAGATGAGCCCCCAGGGATACATGGGCCGGGGTTTCCGAGAGCGTCATCCAGACCTCGCGCTCCCTCCCCGCACGACGGACTGGAACGAAGATCAGGTGCTCATCGCCCTGGCGCGACGCGGAGAGGACTGCACGGGAGACCTCATCCTGGGTGAGGAGTCCCTGAACCGCTACCTGGCCATGTGGGTCCAAGAGGTCCGCCGGGACAGCTACCCCAAGCGGGCCCGGACGTTCCTGGCGGATGGCTCGGGCTCGTCCGCTGGGGGTGAGCAGCCGAAGTTCGCCGTCTACGCCGAAGGCCGTCATGTGCTCGTGAAGTTCGCGGATGCGAGCGCAGGCAGTGCGGGACAACGCTGGAGGGACCTGCTCGCGAGCGAACACCTCGCGTTGGAGTCCGTGCGTACGGCAGGGCTCGATGCGGCGAAGGCCCACAGGTTCGACCTGGAAAGTCACCGATTCCTGGAGGTCGAGCGGTTTGATCGGATCGGACTTCGAGGGAGACGCGCCCTGCTGTCATTGCGTGCCATCGACAATGAGTACGTCGGTTCGGGAGGCACCTGGACCGACGTTGCCCTGCGGCTGTTTGCCGAACGCCGGCTCTCCCAGGAAGACGTCCGGAGGATCCGCTGGCTTGATACCTTCGGCCAGCTCATCGGGAACACCGACCGGCACCTTGGCAATGTCTCCTGCTTCGTGGAGTCGCCGGGGCGGTTCCAGCTCGCGCCCATCTACGACATGCTGCCCATGGTGTTCGCACCGGATGGCGCGCACCTCGTCGAGCGTGAGTTCAAGCCCGCGCCACCCCATGCCAACAACCTGGACGTCTGGGCGGACGCCGCCCGCCATGCGCTGGCGTACTGGGACACGCTCGTCGCGTCTCCGGACATCGGTGAGGACTTCCGTCAACGCTGCGCCACCTGCCGGGCCCGGCTCGCGGAACTCATCGCCCGCGTGCCCGTGAGCTGACGCCTACGGCACCACCCGCGCCGTCGCGTCCTCGCGCCGCCGCAGCTCCGGGGAGGCCACGCGGAACTCCGCGGGCAGCATTCGCAGGATGCGCTCGCGGCGGTACCGGGCGCTCGCCAGCCGTTGCTCCAGGGCCACCTTCTCCGCCCGGGTCTCCTTGTCCGGCGTCCCCGTGCGCAGGGCCAGCGAGGCCAGCCTCCGGGACACCTCCTCCACCTCGCGGTCGATGAGCACCGGCTGGATGTTCCGCTTCGCGCGGGCCTTGCGTCCGGCGGCGTTGTTCTCGATCCACACCGGCAGCACCGCCACGTCGCCCAGGGCCACCGGCGCACCCGCCTCCGCGCGCGTCACCCCCACGCGCAGCAGCAGCGAGTCCCGCTTGTCCCCCTCCGTCCCCGCCCCTCCCGCCCGGTGCTTGTAGAACCGCCCCTGGTTCGCCACCAGGTTGCCCAGCGAGTACGCGATGAGCCCCCTGCGGCCGGACTTCGTCGTGTACGCCTCCAGCGGCTGAAGCACGTGCGGATGGTGCCCGATGACCGCGAACGCCCCCGCCTCCAGCAGGGCCTGCCCCAGCGCCCGGTCCAGCGGGTGCGGGGCCTCCGCGTACTCGCGCCCCCAGTGCACCAGCACGAACAGCGCATCACACCGCGCCGCCGCGACGCGCACCCGCTCCACCGCCTCCTTCTCACTCACGCCCCGCCGCGAGGCGTGCTCCGGATAGGGCACCAGGGCCGCGTGCGGCGCGTTGGCGTCCTTCGGGTTGCTGAAGCCATTCAGGCTCCGCGTGAAGGACAGGAAGCCCAGCCGCACCCCGCGCACCTCCATGAACACCGGCGCCCAGGCCGCGTCCCGCGTGGCCCCGGTGCCCGCGTGCCGCAGCCCCGCCACGTCCAGGTGGCGCAGCGTCTCCACCATCCCCTCCGGGTGCTGGTCGCGCGCGTGGTTGTTGCCCGTGGACACCACCTTCACGCCCGCGCCCACCAGCGCCCGCGCCATCGCCGGTGGCGCGTTGAAGACGAGCTCCTGGGTGACGGCCTTGCGCTCGTCGGTGACGGGCGTCTCCAGGTTCACCACGCCCACGTCCGCCGTGCGCAGCACGTCCGACAGCGGCCCGAAGACGTGGCCCCAGCCCTCGTCATTGAGTGAGGGCGCCGCGCCTCCGCCCGGAGCCACCGCCCCGGTGCGCGCATGCGCCCTCGCCACCGACTTCACCTCGCCGTGCGGAATCACGTCCCCGCCAAAGACGAGCTCCACGCGCGCGGGCGCGGCGGCCACCAGCGCCGGCACCAGCCACCCCACGAGCGCGGACACGAAGCCCGCGCGCTGCCTACCCGCCGTCACCGGACTCCCGCACCCCGATGATGACCTCGCGGTTCCACGGGTCGCGCCGGGTCGTCGCGGAGCAGCCCGCCTCCCGCATCCAGGTGAGCCAGTCCTCGCGCCGGAACAGGCCGAAGCAGTGGCGCTCCTGCGACATGCTCACCGTGCCATCCGCTTCGCGCAGCAGGTACGCGAACGCCGTCTCGAAGGTCTCATCCTCCGGGTCCGGATCCCACGTCCACATCAGGTAGCGCATCCCCCGCCCGTCCGGCGAGTCGTGCCCCCCCGACTCCGTGGCGGGCTCGAAGGTCTCCCGCACGAAGTCCGGCAGCAGCACCACCGCGCCGCCCGGCCGGCAGTGCGCCACCGCCGTCTGGACCGTCGCCCGCGCCGAGTCCCGATCCGCCGCGTACATGATGGCGTCGTGCACCATCACCCGGTCGAACGTGCGCCCCAGCCGCAGGGACGTCATGTCCCCCACCCGGTGCTCGCACTCGGGATTGACGGCCCGGCTGACCGCGACCATCTCCGGCGCGCGGTCCGTCAGCGTCAGCGTGAAGTGCGACTTCAGGTGGAAGGCCAGGCTCCCACCGCCCGCGCCCAGCTCCAGCATCGTGGTCGCGGGCCCTGGCGCCGCCGTGCGCAGGATGCCCAGCAGGTCCTCCGCCTCCTCCACGTACTCCTCCGGCGGGGAGAACATGGGCCACCAGGACGCGAGGTCGGTGTAGAGCTGGGGCTCCTCCAGCGGAGGAGGAATCACGGTGCGCAAGGCCATGGAGGTTCTTCCTCGGGGACGGTCCAGCGTTCTACCGCTCGCGTGACGGGGACGTCCACGACGGCTAACGGACCTGGATGGCGTCCGCGACGACGTAGGTGCCGGCCGTGACCCAACGGCTCAACTGGACCTTGTTCCAGCCCGCCGGGAAGCTCCACGAGCCCAGCGTGTTCCACCGGGCGCCGTTGAGCTGCTGGTTCACCTTCACGTTCGCCAGCTGCGTGCCCGCCGCGTTCACGACGATGAAGGGCGCGGCCGTGGAGCGGTCCGTCGCCGCCGTCCACCACGCATCCACCGTCTTCGTGCCCGCCGTGGGCAGGTAGAACCAGAACGTCGCCGGCTCCGACACCGCCGCGCCCGGCGACACCAGGTAGCTGCTGCCGTAGTAGCCCGCCACGTTCGTGGACGACGCCCAGCTTGAACCCGAAAGCTGGATGTAGCCCTTCGCCGGGTCGTTGTTCGCGTTGTTGCTGTCCACCACCAGGCCCGTGGGCGTGCCCCCGCCCGACGTCCACAGGTACGTGACGTCCACCCAGTCGTTGTTCGTCATCCCCAGGTCCAGCCAGAACGTCCCGTCCGCCAGGTCGATGCCCGCGGGGTTCGCCGGCCGGCGCCCGAATTGATCCAACCCGCCGTTGTAGCCATCCTGGTACGCCGCCTGCGCCTCCGGCTTGCCCTGCGGCAGGGTCTTCCACATCTCGCGCACGCTGGAGGGGTTCCAGTAGTCGTCCTTCGTGTTCCAGGGCCCCACGTCCCAGACAGACGTCGTCGTGCACTTCGCCGTCTTCGAATAACAGACGCGCACCTGGTATTCGGAGCCGCCCTTGGACGCGAGCCCCCGCCGCGACGGCAGCGCCGCGAACCGGTCATTCGTCCGGATGACGTGCCCGTTCGCCGTCGTGCCGCCCACCAATCCCTCACGGGTGGCGAAGACGCGGTAGCTCAGCGGCGCCAGCGCCTGGAGCCCCTCCTCCGCGTCCGTCCCCTCGCGCCAGCCCTCCAGCGCCACCTCCTGCACGGCGGGGCCCCGGCCGCGCTCGTCCGCCACCAGCGCCAGCCGCACCTGCACCTCCGTGCCGGAGCGGGGCAACCTCACGGCCTCGCCCGCGCCGGCCGTGCGCCACTCGCTCCAGGCGCCGCCCGGGACGCGCACGCGCACGTCCACCTCCACGCCCATGCCCGGGGCCTGCGTCGCCTGGATGCGCGGACGGAACGTGTCCACCGGCTGCGCCAGCGTCCGCGCCGGGAACGTGAAGAGGCCCGTCAACCGGCTGGACCCTTCAGGCCGGCGCATCACCGCGTTGGGTTCGTACAACAGCCCGTCCCGCGTGCTCACCAGCTCGCCCGTGCCCTCGCCCGTGGACAGCGCCTCCGTCCAACGCTGGGCGCCTTCCTGCGCCCGCTGGCCCTCCGGAGCAAAGGGCTCGGCCGGAGCGGCCACCGCGAGCCCCTCCGTGAACACCGCGCCCAACATCACCGTCATCAGGGTGGACCGCCACGACGCGCGCATGTCTGGACTCCCGGGAAGGGTGAAAAACGTTTAGACGGATAGATTTTAAAATCCGTCTTTCCCGGTTCTCAAGAGCCGCGAAGTGAAAGTGTGCGTCGGGGCCTCCTGACCCACTGCATCACGGCGTGGCGGGGTTCGGGTCGCAGACCTGGTACTTCGTCGGGAGGGTGCAGCCCGCCATGGCGCAGTCCGGCGACTTCGCGTCGGCCTGGTCCTTGGCGATGAGCTGCTGGAGCTCCTCGCGCCCCACGCATTTGACGCCGTTCGCCTCGACGCCCGGGCAGCAGCCGCAGCCACAGGCGGTGTACGCGGCGGCCCCCGGGTCCGGCCGGTCCGCGGGCGTGGGGGTGGACGGCGCCTGCGCCGGAGCCTCCGCGACCGGAGCCGGCTGGGGCTCCGGGCGGGCGGATGGGGAGGAGCACCCCGCGGACAGGGCCAGGAGCAACGGGGCAATCATTCGCATGTCCCGGAGGATAGTCGAAAGGCTCTCTTCGGGATGCCGCGGCCCGTGGCGGCCTACTTCGTACCGAACAGCCGGTCTCCCGCGTCGCCCAGGCCCGGCAGGATGTAGCCGTGCGCGTCCAGCTTCTCGTCGATGGCGGCGGTGAAGACATGCACGTCCGGGTGGTGCTCGCGCAGGTTCATCAGCCCCTCCGGACAGGCCAGCAGACACACGAAGCGCAGGCTCCCGGGGCGGCTGCGCTTCACGCGCTGGAGCGCGGCCACCGCGGAGTTGCCCGTGGCGAGCATCGGGTCGCAGACGATGACGTCCCGGTCCTCCAGGTCGGCGGGCACGCGGTAGTAGTACTCCACCGCGCCCAGCGACTCCGGGTCGCGGTACAGCCCGATGTGGCCCACGCGCGCGGACGGCACCAGTTGCAGCAGCCCGTCCAGGATGCCCTGCCCCGCGCGGAGGATGGGCACCAGCACCAGCTTCTTGCCGTCCAGCGCCCAGCCGGTGGTGCGCGCCATGGGCGTCTGGATCTCCTCCTCGCGCAGCTTCAGGTCGCGCATCGCCTCGTAGCCGAGCAGGAGGGAGATCTCCTCCAGCAGCGCCCGGAAGGACGCCGTGCTCGTGTCCGTTTTGCGCATCACCGTCAGCTTGTGCTTCACCAGCGGGTGATCCACCACCGTGCAGTTCGGGAAGTCCATGGGTTCTCCTCGCGCCGCCCGGGGCGTCCCGGGCGGCCTGTGGGCCTGCTCAAAGCGCTTCATGTCCCCAGCAGCTTCAGAACACCGTGCCGTCGCTGCGCACGCGGATGGGCGGCACGCCCCCGGCGCGCAGCTCCCCCGCCACGCGGCGGCCCGCCGTCCACGTCCCGCCCTGGAGCACCTTCGCCAGGGGCAGCTCCTCCGCGCTCAACTCCAGCCGGCCGCGCACCAGCGCCGCCACCCGGTCCAGCAGCGCCACCGTCAGCGCGCGCCACTCCACGATGGGCGCGTCGCCGGGGTCATACACCTCCGCCAACAGCCTCGGGTCCTGCGGCACCAGCACGCCCAGGTCCACGAAGAGCCCGCCGTTGCGGTACTCCGGCAGGCCGGTGAGCGCGTCCAGCTCCGTCACCACCACGCCGGCCTCCGCCAGCGGCTCCACCAGCGAGTATGCCAGCCACTGGGACAACTTGTGGAAGGGCACCAGCGAGTCCGCGCTGTCGGTGGGCCCCAGCGCCGGGTGCGCCCACACGTCGCCCAGGTTGACGCCGTCCACCGTCGTGCGGCCCGGCCAGATGGGGCCCAGCACGTCCAGCACCGTGCCCAGCACCTCCGCGGCCCGCACGCTCCGGCGGTGCGCCGCCAGCATGTCGAACAGCGACCCGGGCCGGGGCAGCACGCGCGACAGCTCCTTCATCAAATGCAGCCGGCCCTCCACCCCGAGCAACGGATTGGACGCGGACACCTGGAAGCCGCGCTCCAGCGACTCGCGCGTCATGCGCCCCAGCGCCTCCGCGTCCGCGCGCAGCGGCCGGTCCGGATCCGAGGAGAAGCCCCCCGCCATGAACATCCGCAGCGACGCCACCGCCAGCCCCTCCGAGCGCACGTACGTCGCGCCCCCGGGCTCCTGGTAGCGCCACGCGGGGCCGCTGCCCGCATCGAGCAGCACGCTCACCACCCCCAGGTCCACCTTCGCCCGGGCGCGCTCCTCCGGCGGCAGCGGCGCCAGCTTCGCCTGCAGCTGCGCGAGCCGGGGCACCCCGCCCGCGTCGAAGTGCCGCCAGCGGCTGTGCACCGGGATGTCCAGCCGGGGGTACGCCTCATGCGTCACCGCCAGCACCCGGTCCACCACCGTCGGCAGCCGTGAGGGCTCCACCCGGAAGTACTCCAGCCTCCCGGCCAGCCCCAGGTCCAGCACCTGGTGACACCGCTCGCGGATGGCCGCCGGGCTGCGCAGCCACGCCACCGTGGGGGACACCTCCTGCACCCGGATCGCGTCAAGCATCGAGGTCCCGTCCCTTCACCTGCGCCAGCGCCCCCGCGTCCGCCACCGGCCCGCGCGTGAAGTAGCCCGCCGCCTTCTTCGCCTCCATCTCCACCCGGGCATCCGCTGGAATCAGCCCGTCCGGGATGGGCACCCGCTCCAGGATTTCAATCCCCGAGCGCACGATGGCGTCATGCTTCATGTCGCTCATGGACACAAAGCGGTGGATGCGCGTGATGCCCAGCCAGTGCAGCACGTCCGGCATCAGCTCCTGGAAGCGCATGTCCTGCACGCCCGCCACGCACTCGGTGCGGTGGAAGTACGTGGCCGCGGAGTCGCCGCCCTCCTGCCGCTTGCGCGCGTTGTAGACCAGGAACTTGGTGACCTCCCCCAGCGCCCGGCCCTCCTTGCGGTGATACACGATGAGCCCCACCCCGCCCTGCTGCGCCATCCGCACGCACTCCTCAATCCCATGCACCAGGTACGGGCGGCAGGTGCAGATGTCGCTGCCGAACACGTCGGAGCCGTTGCACTCGTCGTGCACGCGCGCCGCCAGCGGGACGTCCCGGTCCGCCAGCTTCGCGATGTCGCCAAACACATACAGCGACAGCCCCCCGATGGGCGGCAGGAAGACGTGCAGGTCCGGGCGGGTGATGAGCTCCGGGTACATGCCGCCGGTGTGCTCGAAGAGGCCCCGGCGCAGCGCGCCCTCCGTGAGGCCGAAGCGCTCCGCGATGCCCGGCAGGTACCAGACGGGCTCCACGGCGGCCTTCACGACCTTGATGTCGCCGTTGGCCGCGACCAGATCGCCGTCCACCTTGAGGCGCCCGGCCAGCATCGCGTCGCGCACCTCCGGCATGTTGATGTGGGCCCGGGTGACGGCGATGGTGGGCCGGTAGTCCACGCCCTGCTCGGCGTACGCGCGGAACACCTGCGACGCCACCGCGCCCCAGGGGTCCAGCGACACGATGCGCTTGGAGTCGCTCCACGACGGGTACGGCCCCACCTGCGCCGCGGGGGACGTGTTGGTCAGGTCCGCCTTGTGGTCCTGCGGCAGCTTGCCCGCGGACACCGCCAGCGCGCGGTAGATGGCATACGCGCCCGAGTGCGTGCCGATGACGTTGCGGTTCCCGGCGTCGGACATGGTGGCCACCACGGGGCCGCGACGCAGGGGCTCCGGTTCGCCCCAGCGCAGGGGCACCCCTGGCACCTGGAGGTCCGGGTGCGACGTGAGACGGATGTGATTGACGGGCTTCTTGTCAGCCATGAGGGCGCCCTCCTGTCGGGCGCGGGAGCAGTCCTGAAAGGTCTTGAAGGAGGCGAAAGGGGGTCAGCTCATCCACGAGCCGTCGGTGCGCGCGGACCACTTGCGCGTCACCTTCTTGCGGTGACTCCAGAAGTCGAGGCTGGACGGGCCGGTGATGTCGCCGTGGCCGAACTTCGACTCGCCCGTGCCGCCGAAGGAGAAGGGCTCGCGCGGCACCGGCACGCCCACGTTGACGCCCACCATGCCGGCCTTGGCGCCCTCCACCACCGTCTGCGCCACCGCGCCGTTGGTGGTGAAGATGGAGGCCGCGTTGCCGTACGGGGACGCGTTCTCCACCGCGAGCGCCGCCGACAGCGTGGTCACCCGCACGATGGACAGCACCGGGCCGAACAGCTCCAGCCGCGCGGCCTCCATGTCCGGCCGCACGCCGTCCAGCACCGTGGGGCCCAGCCAGTGGCCGTTCGCGTACAGCTCACCCGAGGGGCGCCGGCCGCGTCCATCCAGCAGCAGCAGCGCCCCGTCCGCCTTCGCCTTCGCGATGGCCGTCTCCAGCCGGTCCACCGCCCCCCGGTCGATGAGCGCGCCCATGCCCGGGCCGGGCTCCAGCCGCGCCGCGCGCTTGACGATGTCCTCCACCAGCGACTGCACGTTGCCCACCGCGAGCATCACGCTGGCCGCCATGCAGCGCTGGCCGGCGCACCCGGTGAACGAGTCCACCACCGCCTGCGGCGTCAGGTCCGGATCCGCGTCCGGCACGACGATGAGGTGGTTCTTCGCGCCGCCCAGCGCCAGCACGCGCTTGCCGTGGCGGCTGCCCTCCACGTACAGGCGCCGCGCCACCGGGGTGGAGCCCACGAAGGCCAGCGCCTTCACGTCCGGGTGCTCCACGAGCGCGTCCACCGTCGCCTTCGCGCCGTGCACGATGGAGAAGACCCCCGGTGGGTAGCCCGCCGCCACCATCAGCTCCCCCAGCGCGCACGCGGTGAGCGGCACCTTCTCCGAAGGCTTGAGGATGAAGGCGTTGCCCAGCGTCACGGCGATGGGGAACAGCCACAGGGGCACCATCGCGGGGAAGTTGAAGGGCGTGATGCCGGCGACGACGCCCAGCGGCTCGCGGCGGTACTCGCAGGTGACGCCCCGGCTCACCTCCAGGTGCGCGCCGCTGTCCATCTGCTGTAGCGACAGGGCGAAGTCACAGACCTCCAGGCCCTTGAGCAGGCCCGCGCGCCCCTCCGCCACCGTCTTGCCGGACTCGCTCGCGGCCAGGTGCGCCAGCCGCTCCAGGTGGCGCTCCAGCAGGCCCCGGAAGGCCTGGAGGCACTGGGTGCGCTCGCGCAGCGGCGTCAGCCCCCAGTCATGCGCCGCGATCCTCGCGGCCTCCACCGCCTGGGCGACCCCGGACGCGGTCGTCAGCGGCACCTGGCCGATGATCGCCCCCGTATAGGGACCGCGGACGTCCAGCGACTGCGCCTCCGTGGGCGACAGCCACTCCCCGCCCACGAGGTTACGGCAAGAGACAACGCTCTCGGGAAACCGAACCAAGGACACGCGCACCCCCCCGGTGTTGCGTGACGAATTGGCGGCAATGGTAGACGCAAGTCCACGACGCGCGGCAAGCCGGCGGGGCGCGACGGTGTCCTCGCCTGATCGGAAGCGATGGATCTCCGAATGTTGGTGTGTCGCAAACCCGACCGATGCCCGGACGGGGTGTTCAACGCTGGCGGGTGGGCCAACGTGCGCGCCGCGCCTCGTCAGGCCTGGGCGAGCATCCGCTGGTGGCGCTCGGAGAGGCTGGCCGTGTCGATGCTGCCGCGCAGCTCCGCGATGGCGGTGGCGTCCTCGGTGTCCGGGTTGAGGCCCAGCGACATGGCCTCCAGGTACAGCTCCAGCGACAGGAGGAAGCGGGAGTCGGCGGTGAGGGGGTCCCCCTGCTCGCGCATCAGCTCGCCGTCCTCGCGCACCAGCTTCGCGAGCATCCGCACGCGGGCCCAGGTGCCGAGCAACCGCGAGGTGGACTCGGCGTCCGCCAGGATGAGCGTGCCGTACTCCATCCCCAGCACGGACAGGGACGTCTCACGGACGAGGGCGCGCGCGTCCCCGTACCGCTTCTCCTGCCGGGCCCGGAGGATGCTGGCGATGGCCGCGACGAACTGCTCGACGGCCCGCTCGATGAAGTCCTTGCGGAGGGACATGGGCTCGGGAGGCTAAGCGCGTCCTGCGGGGCACGCACCTTTCCCACCGATAACAACCGGCCCCGTTGCATGTAACCCAGGGGGTTTCTTGTTTTCAGCGACTGACCGGCGGTCAGGCGCCGGGTGGCGGCGCGCCCTGTGTGACACCTGCCCGCGACAAGCAGGCGCGGGCCGTGAGGGGCCCTGGCTCAGCGCAGGTTCCGTCTCCCTGGGCTGGGGCGGTTGGCCGCGGCGGTCCTACCGTCACGGGCCACTGGGGCCTCACCGCGCACGTCTCCGGCTCCAGGCGTGGGAGGAGGCGAATCGGAGGCTGCGGCAGGCCCCCCAGGGCCGCCGCGAGGCAAGCCCCGCGCGAGGTGCTGCGGTGCGCACCTCCTCGCAGGCTCGGCGGCTCGCGCGAATGGAACTGGGTGCGCGGAGAGGCGGTGTGCCGCCCCAGCAGTCGATGGGTGCCTCCGCGAGCCTGACGGCCCGGCAGCAGCACCTGGTGGTGCACGACCTCGCGGGACCCGGTCGCGCACCGTCTCCAGTTGCCGGCGTCAGGTCTGACAGTGCCCCCTGTTGCACTTTCCGACGACAGGCTTCGGAGGAGGCGTCACAATCAGATACCTGATGCAGAAGCCTCCATCCGGCAGGGTGGTCTTGACCGTCTTTCCGTTGCTTGCCTGGCACGTGAGACTGCAACTCTCAACGTCTATGGCCGAAAAGTCAGGGACCACTTTGGCGGGTCCTCCAGTCGCCTTCATGCAGGCAGCAGTGGCGTCTCTTGTCCATCGAGGGTCCGCCTCTTCTGCCGTCGCAGTGAATGACAGGAAAAGAAGCGAGGTGGCTGCGAGTGCTGCGATGTGTATTTTCATTGGCTTGCTCCCGAGGAATGTGGTGTCGCCGCAGTGCAACACCTGTGCCCTTCCGCCCTGGGCTGCATCCAAGGGTGGAGAGCAGACGAGGCCCCAGCCGGACCTCCGCGTTGACACGCCAGATGGAGCGGCTGACGCGTCAGGTGGCCACGCGGCGTTCGTTTCGTTGACTCCCCGCCTGGGTCCTCTGGCCTGCCAACTTCATCAGGGGGTCAGGGACGAGCCCCAAGCGCCAGGCCGGGCGATCAGCACATGGCTCCTTCGTCCTCCTGGAGCTTCGTTCCGGGAGTCCGGCAAGGCGTCCCCCGCCACGGCGGTCGGTTGGACCCAGCGCCATCTCCAGCGGGGTAAAGACAGCCATCATGCGCGTCTTTGTCCCTTCCCTCCATCAAGCCCAGGCAGCCGTGTGGTGTCCTGACAGGCCCACGGGAAGGCCCCATGACAAACTGTCACGGTTCAATGGAGCGCGTGTGCGGCGCCACCAGGAAACGCCCCGCGTTGGGCGTCGGCACAGGTGTTGCTGATTCGTCTCCATGAAGGAGCCATGTCATGACGACGAAGAAGGCCGGGATTCATGCCGCGCTGTTGGGTGTCTGTCTTGTGGGAGGGGCTGCCGGGAGCGAGGAGGTGCGACTGACCGTCGAGGCCACCCCCCAACCGCTCGCCGACGCGGTGAAGCGACTGGAGACGCGCGAGGGCTGGGGCATCACCTATGAGGAGCCATTGGGCGCGTCTCCGCCGGGCGGCGCCATCGACCTGACCTACACCGTCACGGATGCCACCCGAAAGGAGGCGAAGCTTCAGGAAGAGGTGCTGAACCGGCTGATCGCCCAGCAGGCAGGACAGGCCGCGCCGCGCTTCCGCCTGATGCATGCCGGAGGGCTCTGGCACGTCACCCCCGTGCAGGGCTCCCCGCTGGACACGCTCATCACGCTGCCCCGCCAGGAGCGCCCCCTGGGGGAGGTCCTCCAGGCCCTCTGCGCCGAGGTCACGAAGCAGGGAGGAACACCGCTCGAATTGGGGAGCACGCGCGGCCTCCGGCTGGAGACCCCCACCCTGTTGGAGGCCACCTCCCGGGAGCCCGCCCGCACCGTGCTGGCGCGGGTGCTCAACAGCGGCTCCCAGCGCACGGCCTGGACCCTGCGCGGCCAGGGAGCGGAGAAGAAGTACGTCCTCTCACCGCACCGGATCTTTCGCATCGCCGGTGAAACACCACCACCCTCCACGCCTTCACCCTCCCGGGACGTGCCCTCGATGAAGCGCCTCCCTCCGGGCGGCTGACCCCGGCGTTCCAGCGCGGGCCGACGCACCACCGCCGCGCGTGCCCAGGCGCTTCCTGGCGAACGGGGCGCCTCGCGTCGCTTCAAGGAGTTCTCCCATCCGCTGAATGGATCCCGGCGAGCGTGGAGCCAGGGGCCGCCGCATTCCTCCTGATTCAACGACCCGACTTCCGGACCGGCTCCGTATCCAGTTCAAGCACGCCTCCCCGTGAAACACGGGTGATTCACGCGCGTGCCGCCGTCCATCCGCCGGGAGAGACACCGTGGGAGCGCAGTTCGCGCGGGCACAGCCGCGCCCGTCGTCCGAGGCACCGGAGCTGGAATGGGATGTCGGCGCCCCGCCCGTCATCGTCCGGGAGGACGTCACCGACCCGGAGCGCATCCGCGCCATCCTCACCACCGCCGTGGCCCTGGGCTCCCGCGCCCTGCTGCGCCGGGGAGACAGGGCTTCACCGCTGCGGCTTGAACGACTGGAGCGGGACACCGGGCGCCTGCATTGGAGGTGCGTGGCGCCGGACGCCGGTCCCTGCCACGTCGAACTCCAGGGTCACGGCTGCGTGTACCGGTTGCATGTCGCGGAGGGCCCCCACGCGGCGGGCGCGTGGGTGACGTCCCTGCCCTCGCGCATCGTCCAGGTGCGGCGCCGGGCTCACCGACGCGCCCCCTCCCCCAGGCACCTGTGTGTGAGATTGCCGCTGCCCGGGTGGCTCGGCCGGGAGCGCGGGGCGGTGGACCTGTCCCTGGGAGGACTGTCATTGCGGCTGGCCCCGGGCGAGCGCCTCTCCGTGGGCCGGTCGCTGGAGCCCATCGAGCTGCTCACGGAGGACGGAGCCCGGCTGTCATTGCGGGGAGAGGTGCGCCACGTCACCGCCTGCGCCGACGGGGCCCTCCACTGCGGCCTTCAGGTCACGCCTGGCTCCCGCGACGACGCGGAGCGCTGGCGGGCGCTGGTGGAGCAGGCACTCCACCCGACGACGCGCGCCGATGGAGCGCTGGTGGAGGCGCACTGGCGGCTGTTCAGCGACTCCGGCTACTTCGACCTGGCCGGTCGGTCCCCGGAGTGGTTCGAGGCGCGACGGGCGAGCTTCGTGGCGCTGGGACAGCGGGCCCGGGGGCTGGAGGCGGTCCTCTCCGAGGTGGTGTGGCCTTCGGAGCGCGGCGTGGAGGCGACGCTCTCCGTCATGAAGCCCTACCGCTCCGTGTGGATGGTGCACCAGTTGGCCCGGCACCCGGACGCTTCGCGGTACGAGCGCGCCAGGGGGCAGATGCTGCGCGACCTCTACGTGCGCGCCGTGGAGCACGCCCAGGCGGACAGCGGCTTCCGGTGGCTCGCGTCGTACATCGAATCGACCGTGCCCTTCACGCACCGCGTGCACGTCGGCTTCGCCGAACGGATGGCCCACACCGGGCGCACCTGCCTGCTGCCCATGCGGATGATTGACGTCGAGTGCGCGCCTCCCCAGGGACGGCAGGACTCCGAACTGGAGCTGGGGCCCGCGACGGAAGCCGAGCGCAGACGGCTCGCGGAGGAGCTCGCCCTCACCCGGCCCCCCTGCTACGCCGAAGCCCTGGACCTCCGGCTGGAGGCGCTGGACCTGGCGGACGCGGCGCGGTCTTGGCGGGCCCGGGGTCTGGAGCGCGAACGGCACCTGCTGGTCGCGCGCGCGGGAACGACGCCCCTGGCGGTGGCCGTGCTGGAGGTCGGTCCTCCGGGAACGAACCCCTTCCGCCTGTTGGACTCCGCGCGCCTGTTCCCGCTGTCCGCTCGCGGGAGGGACGCCTACCCCGCGCTGCTGGACGAAGCGCGCCGCTGGTTCGCGAGCCGGGGCCGCGACGGCTTCACCTTCCTGGCCGAAGCGCCCGGGGACGTCGAAGCCGCGGGCCTGCACGACGAGGCCCCGGAGATGAAGCCGTACCTCTGGCTCATCCCCGCCGACCTCGCGCCCGAGTTCCTGGAGCACCTCCACGAGCAGACGGCATGCCGTCCGCTCCCCATCCCCGACAAGGAGTTGTCATGAGCCTGATTGAGACGCACTACCTGCCGCACGTTCAGCAGCACCGAGCCCGCCTGGAGACGGACGCCGTGGTGCGCACGCTGCTGTCCCCGGACATCACCCCGCGCGTGATGGAGCGCTTCCTCATCGAGTGGTCCGCCCGGGGCGCCTACATGACCGAGCCGGTGGACGGGTGGATCCGCGGCGCGGGCGAGCGCTGCATCGCGCTGGGCGATGAGAAGGTCGGCCGGCAGCTCATCACCCACGCGAAGCACGAGGCCGGGCACCACCTGATGACCATTCAGGATGCCCGCGTGCTGGTGGCCACCTGGAACACGCGCCACGCGGACGTGCTGGACGCGGACACGCTGGTCGCGCAGGCCCCCACGGAGGCCATGCGCCAGTACCGGCAGGTGCACGACGAGGTCATCACCGGCGACCTGCCCCTGGGTCAGGCGGCCATCGAGTACGAGGTGGGCTACCTAACCGTGGTGCTGGTGCCGCGCATCCTGGCGAACGTGCGCGCGGTGCTGGGGCAGAAGACGTTGGACACGCTCACCTTCCTCCGGGAGCACGCGGAGGTGGACGTGGGCCACACCGCGCTCAATGAGCGGATGATGGAGGGCCTGCTGCGCACCCGTCCGGAAGAAGGCCGGCGGCTGGCGGAGTACGGCACGCGCGGCCTGGACTGCTACCTGCGCTTCCTGGACGACTGCATGCGCGTGGCCCAGGGCGCCGGCGGCATCTCCGCCGCGGCGGCCTGAACTCCGTCGCATGCAGGCCGTCAGCAAAGTGCCTGCTCGCCAACGAAGTCAGGGAACACGCCGCTTGAATTGGGGTAGGCCGAACCCCCAACCACAAGTCCTAGTAGGTGCAGGGCAACCTACGAGGCAGGGGCTTTTTTGCGTGGCCGTACCTCCTTGACTCCACGATCATCGACGATTATCACTGTCAGTAACACACCCGCCACGCCTCTGATTGGACTCTCAGTCACGCGCCTCTGGCGGGTTTTTTTATTTCTGCGCCCCGAGGGCACTGGCCCCGGATTCGCACACCTGGAATTGGGGAGAAGTATCTGGGTAAGCAATACACCAAGCCAGCCCTGACGTTCGACCAGCAGCTCACCCAATTGGAACAACGGGGGATGCTCGTCGCCAACCGCGATCATGCGTTGGCAGCCCTTGGACGCATCAGCTACTACCGGCTCAGTGCCTACTGGTATCCCTTCAGGAATGCGGATAGCAGTTTCGAACCTGGAACGACTTTCGAGAAGGTACTTGAACTCTATGAGTTCGACCGCCGACTTCGGCTCGTCGTTCTTGACGCCATCGAGCGGGTCGAGATCCTTGCACGCACACTCATCACATACACGATGGGTCATGGCCATGGTGCATTTGCCCATACGGATCCGTCCAACTTCACAGCGGGGTTCAGCCATGACGCCTGGCATCAGGAGTTGCTCAAGGAAATAGGGCGCGCCAAAGAGAAGTTCCTTGAGCATTTCCAGACCAACTACGTAGGCTTCCCGAATGTCCCCATCTGGATGGCCTCCGAGGTCATGTCCCTTGGAACCCTTTCCAAGATGTTCAAGGGGATGCAGACAAAGGACCAGCAAGAAGCCTTGAAGAGCTGGAATGTGCACCAGAGCGTGGCCGAGTCATGGCTTCACTCGCTCTCATACGTGCGCAATGTCTGTGCCCATCACGGAAGACTTTGGAACCGGGAACTCGCCATCCGGCCGCTTGTGCCCAAGCGCGCCACGGACTGGCCCGCCCTCAACAACAAACGCATCTACGCCATCCTCTGCGTCCTCAGGCAGCTGACACGCTCGGCGCATGGAGGAGAGGCCTGGGCCGGTTCGGTCCGGAATCTCCTGGCTGGGATGAATGGCAAGCCTCGCTGGCTGAACTCCATGGGCGTACCACCGCAGTGGGCGACACAATCCTTCTGGCGTGACCGCTCAAGCCTCGCCACACATGAAATCCATGCGCGGAAAGGCCAACACGCACTGCTCCGTTGGAAGCCGAAGAAGAAGTAGCCAACACCGGGATGCGTACCCAATGTCCTCGCCCACGCGGGCCGGAAAGTTGTTCGGGCCACTCGGCTCAATCTTGGTGATGCATCCGCGGCTTGCGTGACGTCCAGTCCTCGCGCAGCGCGGGCACGGAGACCCGCTCACCCTCCGGGCATCTCAACGCCGTCAGCCTGACACCGGACACGCAGCCGGTGTCCACGGCTTACGGTGTCGTGGCCCCACGCGGCCTCCGGTCTTCACTTCAGGGGCAGCATGAAGGCTTCCAGGTACACCTCCGGGCGGTCGATGTCGCCCGACGGCACGCGCTGGTAGCCCCGGCGCTCGTACATGCGCGCCACGCCCGTCGCGCCCCGGCGCACATGCAGGGTGATGGCGTCCACGCCCCAGCGCCTCGCGAGGACCTCCGTCTCCGCCAGCAGCGGCTGCGCCAGCCCCTGCCCGTGGAAGCGCACCGACGTGGCCAGCGCCCGCAGGTCCGCCGTGCGGGGCAGCCAGGATTCGGAGCCGGGCGAGCCGGGCGGGTACAGGGCCACCGTGCCCACGACCTCGCCGTCCAGTTCCGCCACCAGGATGGTGCACTCCTTCCGGCGCGAGGCCACGTCGCGCAGGAACGCCTTGCGCTGCTCGGAGTAGACGACCTCCGGCAGCTTCTTCGCGTACTGCGTGATGAAGGCTTCCACCAGCAGCTCGCCAATCGCCCCGTCATCCGCGGGGCCAGCCTCGCGGATGAGGATCCGCGCCACCACGTCCGTGCTCATGCGCCGCCCCCTATCACGCGGGCCGGGAGGGGGGACAGCGCGCCGTCACCCGTCACGAGTCCGTCCCCGGGGGCTCAGCCCTTCGTGTACGGCAGCTCGACCGTGAAGGTGGCCCCGCTGCCGGGCTCGCTTTCGACGCGGACCCCGCCGCCGTGGGCTTCGACCACCTGCCTGACCATCCAGAGCCCCAGCCCCAGGCCCCCGTAGCTGCTCGTCGGCACCGCACGCTCGAACCGGTCGAAGATGCGGGCCTGGGCGTCGAGCGGAATCCCGATGCCGTGGTCCTGGACCACGAGCTTCGCGCGGTCCCGCGACGCCTCCACCACCACCTCCACCGGCCTGCCCGCGCCGTACTTGAGCGCGTTGGAGAGCAGGTTCGTCACCACCTGCTCCAGCCGAGAGCGGTCCCACTCGCCCCACAGCGGCTGCTCGGCGCGCACCCGGAGCTGGCAGCCCGACCGGGCCACCTCCTCCGAGGAGAGGTCCACCGCGTCGAGCACGATGGCCGCCAGGTCACACGTCTCTGTCTGGAGCGCGAGCCGCCCCTCGCCGACGCGGACGACGTCCAGGAGCTCCTCCGTGAGCGTGCCCAGCCGCTGCACCTGCTGCCGCACCCGCTCCAGCCGCTCCTGCACCCGCGCATCGCCCGTCTCCCGCGCCAGCCGCGTGAGGGTGTGCAGTTGGAGCTGGAGGGTCGCGAGGGGCGTGCGCAGCTCGTGCCCGGCGACGGACAGGAAGTCATCGCGCAGCCGCACCGCCACCAGGAGCTCCTTCTCGATGCGCTTGCGGTGTTCAATCTCCGCTTCGAGCATCTTGGAGCGTTGCTGAAGGGCGGCGACCTCGCGCAGACGCAGCTCCTCCGCCGGCACCTGCGAATAGGCCTCGGTGGGGATGACGTGGGCATGCGCGCCGCAGACGGCGTGGAACACCCGCGCATCCTCCTGCGTCTGGAAGCCACCCAAGGCATAGGCGCAGAGCAGGCCCAACGGATGCGTCTTGCCCAGCGCGTTCCACTGCTCCTCCAGCAGCAGCGCGGCCTGGGGGTTTTGATCCTTCAGCAGCAGGTCCACCATCTCGCCGAAGGCACGAACGGTGCGCCCGCCAGAGGCACGGTGGCTCCTGTCGAGCACGTCCCCGATGACCTGCTGGAAGCGACTCCAGTCCGGCAGCCCGTCGACCATGAACCTCGCGAGGGTGGCCCGGGCATCGAGCAGGACGAGCCGCCCATCCTCCAGCGCTGGCTCCACGTCGAAGCCCAGGGCCTTCAACCGCGCCGTGCAGCCCTTCGTGTGGGCTTCCGAAGCGATGACGACGGCGGATTCACCGGCCTGGAAACCAGCGGCCAGGAACTTCGCGACCACGTCGAAGAGGAACGAGGGGTCTTCGTAGAACTGGACGCGGTGGTCGTTGCCTCCCGACGGATGCTGGCGTTGCGCCGTACCTCCGTGGGTTGAGCTCATGGAGCATCATACAACCCGCGAGCGGGTTCGCATCCATCCTGCCCCCCGGCTGCCACCTTGGTGGCATCACTCACGACCTCCGTGCCAGACGGACGTCGCGTTCCCCACGCTCGAAGTGATGAATCCTCTCCAAGGACACGGTGCCGCCCGGCAATCCCTCCCAAAGGCTTCCAGGGATGCCTCCGGGCGTTCGGGGAGCCGCCCGGCCGCATGCCAGCCCGCCCTCACGGAGCGCTGGCACACCGCTTCCGACGCGCGCCCTTGAGCGCCCAGGCCGCGAACAGCAGGCTCCCCGCCACCGCCGCGGCGCCGCCTCCGCCCGTGGTGCAGCCGCCCGTCGGCGCACCCGCATCCTCCGGATCCACGCCGGGCCTGGCCGTGGGCGCCTCCTGCGCCGGTCCCTCCGCGCCCCCTCCCGGCGGCGTGCCCGGGCCCGGGGGCCCGGGCGGCGTACCCGCGTCCGGTGACCCTGGCGGCGTGCCTGCGTCGGGGACCGGCGCCTCACCGGCGGTCAGCTCCTGATGACGCTGGATGAGCCGCAGCCGTGCCGCGTCGAACGCGGCGCCGTCGTCCGGCACGCGCGACGCGGCCGGGATCAGCTCCCGCGCCACCTTGCGCGCGAATCCCGGGTCGCCCGCGTCACTCACCGCCTTGAGCCATTCGTAGTCCTGCATGCCCTGACGGATGAGCTTCAGGCGCAGCGACGCCACCGGCACGTCCGTCGCCCCGCCAATCTCCGCCGGCGTGCCCGGGTAGAAGAGCGTCCCGTCCCCGTTGCCATTGAAGCGGTACTGGTCCGCCCACGCCGTGGAGAGCATGCCCACCGACTGGTAGTACAGCTCGCCCGTCGCGCCCTCCAGGAACGTCACCCACTCCATCGCGCGGGCCTTCGCCGCCGAGCGGTCCAGCATGTACGACGGCCACCCTGCCCCCGGCTTGTTCTCCGGGGCGTTGGTCCCATACGCACAGCCGTGGCTCATGCAACTCTGATACGCCCACAACGCCGTACCGGGACGCTCCAGGAACTCCGTGTACGTGTCGCGCTGGTTGCCCCGGTACACGCCCTCCGTGCCGTCCAGGTGGTTCACCAGCGGCACCACCGCGTCCACCAGGCCCTCCAGGTCGTGGTTGGCCATCTCGTGCGAGTTCGTCGTCAACATCGTGCGCAGCCCGGGCGCCGCGTCCCGCACCAGCGCCCCCGTCGCCTGCACCTGCGCGAAGCTCGTCCCGTAGGGCGGCTCGTCCCCCAGTTGCACGTAGGCCCGGTCCAGCCAGCCCTTCTGTCGCATGTGCGCGGTGAAGTCCGCCAGGTTCCGTGCGTCCAGCGGGCCCACGTACTCCAGGCTCGTCATCCGCGCGCCGGGCAGCCGCGTGGGCGCGGTGCCGTCCAGGTACGGGCCCCACGTCGCGTCGAAGTCGCTCCACACGGGCGGCCACGGCTTGCGCGGAAAGAGGCTGGAGAGCGTGAAGCGGTGCTCCAACGCCATCCGCTGGTAGCGCGCCAGCAGCGGCTCCAGCTCCTGCGGCGTACAGTCCTCCCGGCCCGTGTGCGCGCGGCAGACGTGCGGCGGCCACAGCAGGAACGCCGACGGCAGCGAGGACGTGCTCGGCAGCACCGCGTCCACCACCGTCAGCCTCGCCGTCACCTGTCGCTGGAAGCCCCCGTCCGCCTCCACCGTCACCGTGCCGGTGTACTCGCCGGGCGGCGCGTCCTCCGGCACGAGCACGTCCACCCAGATGGCGCGCGCCTCCTTCGCGGGCACGTCGAAGGGGAAGGCCTTGCGCTGCTCCCCGGCGACCTCGTCCGTGTCCGGCACCAGGCCGTCCGGCCACCGGCCCACCGGCTCCCCCGCCACCGACGCCTTCTTCGTGGTGACCAGCGCCTGGCGGTACAGCGTCACGTTCCGCCCCGTCAGCGTCGCCGGCCCCTCCAGCGCGGGCAGGCGGGCGCGCACGCCCTGGAGGCCCGTGTCCCCGCCGTGCAGCGCCACCTGGAAGGAGACGAACTCGTTGCGCGCCGCGGTGAGCCGCACCTCGGTGGCGCTCCGGGCCGCGGTCTGCGGCCTCACCTTCACCATCAGCCCCTCCCCCCAGACGGAGGGACCGGCCGCGAAGGCCGGCAGGGCCACGGACAGCGACAGCAGGGCGAGGCGCAACGGTCGAATCGCAGGCATGAGGCAAGAAACGCACGCACGCCCTCGCGGGCTTCCCGGGCGGAGCGCCCCTGTCCGCAGGGCGGGCAGGCGGGCAGCGATGCCTGCTCCGGCGCGGGGGCGCGGGTGACATGTCCGGAGGCGATGCCGAGGGGACAGGAGGCCCCTCCAGCGGCTTGCTCCCACGTCGGACGCGGTGCGACGCTCCCCGGCCTCATGGCCTTCTTCGAGGACCTCACGCCCTGCTCCGACCCCGGCGAGGGCGGCAAGCCCGTGCTCGCGGTGGGGTGGATCGACCACCTGCACCCGTATCCGCGCGGACACGCGTCACGGCGCTTCGTGATGCGGCTGGTGGAGCTGCTGGAGGACCCGTGGCAGCCCCGGCGCTCGCTCGGGTGGCATGACTGCGGCCTGTGCCGGTTCACGGAGGGCCCGCGCACCTTCGAATTGGAGGGCGGGCCCCGCGTGAAGCTGGGCACCAGCAACCTCTTCATCCCCGCGTATGACCGGCTCTACATCGCCCCGTCGATGATGGTGCACGCGGTGGACGCGCACGGGTACGGGCCGCCGGAGGAGTTCCAGAAGGCGGTGCTGGTGTGCCCGCCCATGCGCTCGCCCGCGTACCTGTCCGCGCTGCGCGACGTGGCCCCACCGTGGCTGCTGGAAGCAGGGCCCCTGCCCCGGCTGTCCCCGGGCGCGCGGCTGCGGGCGCGCTCGCGCCGCACCGTGCGGCTCACAGGAAATCGCCGATGACGCTCGGGAGCTGTTCGGCCAGCCTCTGAAGCAGACCCCGCTGCTTCCAGCCCTTCCAGTGGATCTCCCGGGAATGGGTGAGGTCCTGCTCGAAGGCGGCCTCCAGCGCCTTCGCCAGCGCCGGGTCCTCCACCATGACGGAGCCCTCCTCCGTGTGGTTGAGCGCCAGCGGATCCATGTTGGTGGAGCCCACGATGCCCAGCGCGTCGTCCGCGAGCAGCGTCTTGGAGTGCATCATGGAGATTTCGTACTCCCAGATGCGAACGCCCGCCTCCAGGAGCCGCGCATAGGACGCGCGCTGCGCCGTGAGCACGGGCTTCACGTCGTGGTGGCGGCCCGGCACCAGCACGCGCACGTCCACGCCCTGGCGCGCCTTCTCGATGAGCATGTCGCTCAAGGCTTCGGGCGGGATGAAGTACGAGTTGGCGATCCACAGCCGGCGCTTCGCCGACGCGATGGACAGGGCCCACATCTTCGACGCCTCCGACAGGAAGCGGTGGCTGGTGCTCGCGACGAAGCACGCCTGCGCGTCCCCCGCTGGCGCCAGGGGCGGGAAGGACTCCGGTGGCAGGAAGTCCCCGCCGGACTCCTGCCAGTTCCCCGCGAACGCCAGCTGCGCGCCGCGCACGACGGGCCCGCGCATGCGCACGTTGGTGTCGCGCCAGGTCTCCGCCGCGTCGCCGTTGCCCAGCCAGCTGCGCCAGATGCCGAAGCCGCCCGTCAGCGCGACCTCGCCGTCGCGAATCACCAGCTTGCGGTGCATGCGCGCGCGGATGCGCACCGCGTCCAGTGACGCCACCGTGCCCTGCATCGGGCGGTAGAGGCGCACGTCACAGCCCGCATCCGTGAGCACCGGGGCGACGATTTCGAAGTTCACGCTGCCCAGCGGATCCACGAGCACGCGGCACTGCACGCCGGCCCTGCGCTCGCGCAGCGCGATGATCAGCCGGTCCGACGGGATGCCCGGACGCCAGATGTAGCTGGCGATGTGGATGCTGGAGCGGGCCGCGCGGATCTCCTCCTCCATCGCGTCGAAGATGTGACCGTTCTGCACCAGCTCCACGCGGTTGCCCGGCTCCAGCGGCACCCCCAGCGTCTGGGTGATGGCGATGGAGCGCGCCGCTGGCGCCTCTGGCAGTGAGCGCAGGCGCAGGTCCTGCCGGTGGTTGGGGTACGGGCACCCCGCCGCGAGCAGGGCAATCAAGATGGGCCAGGCCAACCGCACGTTCACGAAGCTAGGGCAGCCCCCTCCCGTGCGCATCCACCGCGTGCGCGGGAGTGGAAGATGCCCCCGGAAGGCCCCGGACACCGTCCACCCGAGGACGGTTGCGCCGGGTGTCTCACGAGGCGGGTGGTGCCGGGCGGGCCGCGTGCGCACTGCTGGGAGCGGCATCGGACAGCGGCCCGCACGCGGAGGACGGACACGGACATGGAGCGACGCGGGAAGCGGCCGGCCTGGGACTGGAGTGTCCGGGCACTCCTGCTGGGGAGCCTGCTGGGGGCGCCCGTGGCGCTCGCGGCGGAGGCGCGGCTCGCGCAGGTGGAGACACCTGCCTCCTCCATGGGGCCACCGACGTTCGCGCCCCACCCGCCGGAAGCGCCTTCAACACAGGCCGGGTCATCGGCAGGGCCACCGACGTCCGAGCCCCGCTCGCCGGAAGCGCCCACGACTCAGGAGGAGCCCCCCGCGTCGCCCATGGAGTCCCCCGCCTCCACGGTGCAGCCCCCCCCGCTGGAGTCCATCCCCTCGGATGTGCCGCGCCTGGACACCGCGACGCCGCCACCCGCCGCGCCACCTCGCGCGCTGCGGCCCTTCATCCCGCACGGAGAACCCGACACGGACGCGAGGCTGTCCGGCGCGACGCTCGCCGCGCACGGAGGCGTCACGCTGGTGCCGCTGGCCTCCGTCTGGGTCGCCACGCGCGTGGGTGGCGACTCCCGCCTGGGCGCCACCGCCGCCGAGGCCGCCGCCGGCACCCTGGCGGCCTCCATTCCCGGACGCTTCCTCTTCGTCCACCCCTCCTATCCGCAGGGCCGGTGGCAGGAGCTGGAGGTGGGCGCGTTCGGCGCCGCCATGGTGGTGACGCCGCCCATCGCCGCGCTCGGCACCTGGGGCATGGGCGAGGTCGCGTTCGGCGACAGCGAGAACCGCGGCCACGCGTACCTGGGCGCGCTCGGCGGCGCGACCGCGGGGATGCTGCTCGGCATCGCCGCGCACGAAGGGCTGAAGCACCTGGCCGGCGACAGCGAACGGCTGGCCACCGTGCGCCGCTACCTCGCGTTCTCCCTCATCGGCACCGGCGCCACGGTGGGCTACCAGTGGAGCCGCACCCCCACGCAGCGGCGTTGACGCATTGTTTCGCCGCACCGATGTTTCATTTTTCTTCCCGCGTGCGGCGCCTTGGCGCCCTGCTCCCCACACCAGCGCACGGGCATGAAACATGCCCCGTGGCGCTGTCAGACGGAGCCCCTAGAGTTCGCCTCGCAGCACGAACACGACCCAGGGAGAAGACACCATGCAGGCTCGCAAGCACGTCCGCCACATCGCCTTCATCGCCGCTGTCGTCGCCACCGTGATGGGCATTGGCGTCGCCGTCGCGCCGGCCTCCGCCACCGCGGGGGACTGCACGCCCACCTGTTTCAAGAACCCCATCTCCGGGCAGATCACCTGTACGTACCCCTGCCCGTAGCGCCTCGCGGGCAGCGCGCGTAGAGGTCAGGGCCCCACCCGCGCATGTCGGGTCGGGGCCTTCTTCATGCCCGCGCCTACTCGGAGCGCATCGCCTCCACGGGGTCCAGCTTCGCCGCGCGCGCCGCCGGGTAGATGCCGAACGCCAGCCCCACCCCGCAGCTCATGGCCAGCGACACGGCCACGGCCCAGAGCGGCACCTCCGTGGGCAGTTGGATCATCCACCGCGCCAGCAGCGACAGGCCCACGCCCAGCGCCACGCCCAGCGCGCCGCCCACCAGCGACAGCACCACGGCCTCCAGCGCGAACTGCGCGAGGATGCGGTAGCGCTTGGCTCCCAGCGCCTTGCGGATGCCTATCTCCCGCGTCCGCTCCGTCACGGCCACCAGCATGATGTTCAGGATGCCGATGCCGCCCACCAGCAGCGACAGCAGGCACACGCCGAAGCTGGCCGCGGAGATGGCCGCGGACATGTTGTTGAACATCTCCGTGGTGCTCGCATTGGAGAAGATGAAGAAGTCGTCCGCCTGGTCCGGCTTGAGCCCGTGACGCCGGCGCATGAGCAGCGTCACCTCATCCTCCGCCCGCGACAGCACCTCCGCGGAGCGGGCCTGGATGCTGATGCGCAGGTCCCGGATGCCGAAGATGCCCGCGTACGTGGTGATGGGGATCATGGCCTGGTTGTCCTGGCTGCCGCCGCCCATGAACCCGCCCCGGCGCTTGAGCGTGCCCACCACCTGGAAGGTGCGCCCCAGGATGCGGAACTCGCGCCCCAGGGGGTCCATGCCCGGGTACAGCGTGTCCGCCAGGTCCGCGCCAATCACCGCCACCCGCCGCCCGTCCACCGTCTCCGCGTCCGTGAAGGGCCGCCCGGTGGCGATGCTGATGGCGTTCGTCTGGAAGTACTCCGACGTGCCGGCCCACACGTTCACGTTGGCCCGGGACTCGCGCTCGGAGGTGGACGCCTTCTGGCCGCCCTTGGAGTCCTCCGCCGCCGCCAGTCCAACGGACGGCTGCATCCGGATGGCGTCCAGGTCCGCGAAGGTGAAGCGCGGCCGGCGCGCCAGCTGCGCCGCCGACAGGTTTCCCTGGCCGAAGGGCAGCCGCTGCGCCTGGAAGCAGTTGGCGCCCAGGTCCGACAGCTGGTTGTTCACCTGGTTCTTCAGGCCCTCGATGAGCGACATCATCGCCACCACCGTGGTGACGCCGATGACGATGCCCAGGAGCGTCAGGAACGAGCGCAGCGGGTTGGAGCGGAACGTGCCGAACGCCAGCCGCACCGTGTCCCAGAATGCCATCCACATCGACGGGGTCTCCTCGCTGCTTCAGTCGTGGCGGAGGGCTTCCACCGGATCCAGGTTCGCCGCTCGCGCCGCCGGCCAGATGCCGAACAGCAGCCCCACCACCGCCGAAAAACCCACCCCGCCCGCCACCGTCAGCGGATCCACCCGGGCCGCCAGGGGCGTCAGGTAGTTCACCAGCCACGCGAGCCCCATGCCCACCGCGGTGCCCAGCGCGCCGCCCACCGCGGACACGCTGGCCGCCTCCATCAGGAACTGGAGGATGATGGTGTGCTTGCGCGCGCCCAGCGCCCGCCGGACGCCAATCTCCCGCGTCCGCTCGCGCACCGACACCAGCATGATGTTCATGATGCCGATGCCGCCCACCAGCAGCGTGATGAGCCCCACGCCCGTCGCCACGCCGTAGAGCGCGCCGGTGAGCTGGTTGTAGATGCTGGCCAGTTGGTCCGGCCGGTTGATGGCGAAGTCGTCCGGCGCGCCGGGCCTGGTGTTGCGCTCGCGGCGCAGCGTCTCCGTGAGCCGGTCCTGCACCACGGGGATGCGCTCCTGCGCGTCCACCGCGAGCACCAGCAGCGGGGAGCGCTTGCTGCCGAACTGCCCCATGAACGCGGGGTACGGGAGGATGACCGCCAGGTCCATGTTCTGCCCCAGCACCGTGCCGCGCTCCACCAGCGTGCCGACGATGCGGTAGGGCCGCTTGTCCACCAGGATGCGGTGGCCCACCGGGTTGATGCCCGGGAAGAGCACCTTCACCACCTCCGCGCCAATCACCGCCACCGCGGAGCGGTTGTCCACGTCCGCGTCGGTGAGGAAGCGCCCCGCGGCCATGTCCACGTTGGAGGTCACCACGTAGTCGGGGCTCGTGCCCAGCGTCTGCACGGACGCGAGCTTGCGCTCCTGGAACGACACCTCCGCGTTCTCGAAGTACAGGGGCGCCACCGCCACCACGTGCTCGGACGCGCCCCGCAGGGCGGGCACCAGGTCCAGCGACAGGTCCTTGCGGTTGCGGTACTCCCACCAGTCCCCGTTCATCACCCAGGGGAACTTGGAGACCTGGAGGGTGTTGGAGCCAATCTTCCCCAGCTGCTCCGCGAACGAGCTGTTCAACCCCTGGATGATGCCCACGATGGCCAGCAGCGTGCACACGCCCACGCCAATGCCCACCGTGGTGAGCAACGTGCGCAGCCGGTTGGAACGCAGTGAGGACAGCGCGATGCGCGCCCCCTCCCACACGTCGACCCGGAAATTCACCTGAACCACCCCTTTGAGCACGCTGGAGGCCGCGCGGCCCACCGCGCCGGGAAACCCCGGCGGGCGGGCCGCGTCAGGCACTCTACGCCCGGGAGGGCCGCCCATTGCACGCGGCCTTCACGGAAGGGGGCTCCCGTCCGGGTTTCGCGGGGTTTGCCCCTCAGGGCAGCACGGTCACCGTGTCGCCAGAGAGGCGCACCTTGACGGTGACCTCGTTGGGCAGCGTGTCTTCCTCGTCGATGATGTGGTTCTCGTCCACGCCCACGCGCACCGTGTACTCGCCGTCCGGCGTGTCGGTGACGTCCAGCCACTGGCACGCGGTGTCGGCGGTGTAGACGTCCGACCAGCCGGGCGAGATGCCGGTGCCCGGGTCGAACCAGGCGAAGGCGCTGCCGTCCGCGCAGTACTGGGTGAAGTCGATGAGGTAGAAGCCCTGCTTGCGGCCCACCGTGGCGTCCTTCCCGGAGGCATCGCGCAGCGCGTAGCCGGCGAAGTTCACCAGGTGGTCGTGCCCGTGGCACTCGTCGTAGACGAAGAGGTCCGGCCGCTCCTGCGGCGACGGCACCACCACGGGCGCGGAGCCCATGTTCATGATGGAGGTGCTGAAGCGCAGCAGGCGCCGCTCGCCGCCCTGCGGCACGCAGCCTTCGCGCACCTCGCATGAGTCCTGGGCGAAGGTGCGGCGCTCCACGTACAGCGTGCGCGCGAGCACGTCCCGGTCCACCGTCAGGTCCGGCTTGCCGTTCACCGGATCCACCGGGAGGTTGCACGTCTTCGTGGGCGCCAGCGCGGGCGCGGGCCCGGTCGAGTCCGGCACCGCGCCGCCGCCGAACACCACCACCCGGCCCGGGAAGCGCGTGCCGTCGGCCTCTGGCGTCAGGCCCACCACCAGGTCGTCATGGCCGTCCCCGTC
The DNA here is from genome assembly GCF_026626625.1 of Corallococcus sp. BB11-1. Taxonomy (NCBI): domain Bacteria; kingdom Pseudomonadati; phylum Myxococcota; class Myxococcia; order Myxococcales; family Myxococcaceae; genus Corallococcus; species Corallococcus sp. BB11-1. The sequence continues at coordinate 61,172 of NZ_JAPNJY010000001.1, forward strand.
CAGGTCGCCCGCGCCCGCCAGGATGGGGGGGACGAAGCCCAGCGCCGTGCGCGGATCCAGGTGGTTGGCGCGAGGCCACGCCCACACCGGCTCCAGCGGGCCGGACACATTCGCCGTGGGGCGGAAGAGGTACGCGCGCCCCAGCGCGGAGATGACGAAGTCGTGGCCCGTGCCGCCCTCCACCATGTCCCCCACGGAGAGGGCGTTCTGCCCGAGGAGGGGGAAGGCCGCGTCGTCCATCATCTGCCACGCGGCGGTGGGCGAGTAGCCCTGGAGCGCGGCGTCGGACAGGTGCAGCCGCTGGCTGCCCCGCAGGCTCACGAGCAATTCCGGACGGCCGTCGCCGTTGAGGTCTCCCAGCGCCTGGAGCGTTTCGGCCGAGCCCTTCCACACCGGCGCCACCGTCAGCGGGCCGTCACACACCCGCGCGCTGTCCGCCTTGCACCCCAGGAACAACCCCACCGCGTTCTGCCCCTCCAGGAGCGTCACCAGCAGGTCCTGGGCCCCGTCCCCGTCGGTGTCTCCGGCGGGCGTGACGTGGCCGGAGAAGACGCGCACGTTGGTGAAGGGGCGCTCCGCCACGTCGGGCGTGGAGCGATAGAGGGTCGTGCCGCCGGTGGCGGTGGTGACGACGAGGTCGTCCTTCCCGTCGCCATCCAGGTCCAGCAGGCGCGCGGAGGTGAAGCGCGTGGCGGAGTCCGCCGGCACGCGGAACACCGGCTGCGCCAGCACCCGGGCCAGGTCCGGCCCGCCCTTGAAGACGCTGACGCCGTAGTAGCCCTGCAGGACCACGTCCGCGTAGGCATCCCCGTCGATGTCGCCCGTGGCCGCCACCAGCCGGTAGCCCGAGGTGCGCGGGCTGGGGTGCTCCCACGTCATCGTCGTGATGACGGGCACCTTGGAGAAGTAGCGCGCCTCGCCCGCGTACACGGCCACGCGCCCCGGGTCCGTCGCCAGGCTCTTGCAGACGGGATAGGGCACCAGCAGGTCCGTGCGGCCATCGCCGTTGAGGTCCCCCAGCGCCACGGAGCGGCCGAAGCACTCCTTCGGGTTCAGGCCGTCGCCGGCCACCTCCCAGCGGGGCGTCTCGGAGAGGGTGGGCCCGGCGGTGCCGCCACCGTCCGGACTCCCCGCGTCTTCCACGCCCGCGTCCGGGCTCCCGGCGTCGGGGGTCCCCGCGTCGGGCCGGGGCGCCGGGTCGTCCTTGCAGCCCGTCACCAGCGACAGCATCACGGCACAGGCCAGCACTCCGTGGATCCGCATGCGGCACTCCTCCCCTTTTCGGTGTTCGGCGGGACGCGGCCCCTGGCGTCCGGCGGGCCCGCGTCATGAAAGCGGCGGGAGGATAGGGCGAGGCGCCCACGGCGCGGTAACAACGCTTGCCGGCGGGAGGTGTCCACGCGCGTCCCACCCCGGACGGATTGCGTCCCCGCATGGAGGGCAGCCGGGCAGGCGGGCGTGGCCATCCTCCTCCGGCGTCGCCAGATTCGCGCGGATGCACGCGCGAGCGCGTGCCCGCGCCATGGCCCACACCGCCGATACCGCTCCGGATCCCCTTGCCGCCCCGGCGTCCGAACGGTTCAGCCGCTCGCAGAAGGCGTTCACGCTGGCGGGGGCGCTGCTGGGCCTGCTGCTGGCCGCGCTGGACCAGACCATCGTGGCCACCGCGGGCCCCACCATCCAGGCGGACCTGCGCATCGCGCCGGAGCACTACCCGTGGCTCACCACCGCGTACCTCGTGGCCTCCACGATGATGGTGCCGGTGTGGGGCAAGCTGTCGGACCTGGTGGGCCGGCGCGCGGTGCTGGTGGCGGGCATCCTCGTCTTCCTCGCGGGGAGCTTCCTGTGCGGCGCGGCCCGCTCCACGCTCGTCCTCATCCTCTGCCGCGCGGTGCAGGGGCTGGGCAGCGCGGCGCTCTTCACCGCCTCGCTGGCGGTGGTGGCGGACCTGTTCCCGCCCAGGGACCGGGGCAAGTACCAGGGCCTGTTCGGCGCGGTGTTCGGCCTGTCCAGCGTCATTGGCCCGCTGGCGGGCGGCTTCATCACCGACACGCTGGGCTGGCACTGGGTGTTCTTCATCAACCTGCCGGTGGGCGCGCTGGCGCTGGCGCTCATCTTCCTGCGCATGCCCGCGCTCAAGCCCGACGGCGCGCAGGGCGGACGGCTGGACCTGCCAGGCGCGCTGGCGCTGGCCGTGGCGGTGGTGCCGCTGCTGCTCGCGCTCAGCCTGGGCCACGGGGCGTCCGCGCCACGGGCGGGCGGGTTCGCGTGGGGGTCCGCGCCCATCCTCGGGTTGTTCGCGCTGTCGGCGGTGGCGGCGGTCCTCTTCGTCTGGCGGGAGCGCCGCGCGAAGGAGCCGCTGCTGGACCCGTCGCTGTTCCGCCTGCGCGCGTTCTCCGCGGGCAACGCGGCGGTGTTCACCATTGGCGCGGTGTTCCTCGCGTCCGTCACCTTCCTGCCGCTGTTCATGGTGAACGTGGTGGGGCTGTCCGCCACGCACTCCGGCCTGACGCTCACGCCGCTGACGCTGGGCGTGGTGGCGGGCAACGTGGTGTCCGGACAGCTGGCGTCGCGGCTGGGGCGCTACAAGGCGCTGATGGTGGGCTCGCTGCTGTTCCTGATGGCGGGCTTCGCCCTCATGGCCTTCACGCTGACGCCTGAATCCAGCCAGGCCGAGGTGACGGTGAAGATGGTGCTCGTGGGCCTGGGCCTGGGGCCGTCCATCCCGCTGTACACCGTGGCCGTGCAGAACGCGGTGCCGCCCCAGCGCATCGGCGTGGCCACGTCCGCGGCCACGTTCTTCCGGCAGCTGGGCATGACGGTGGGCGTGGCGCTGCTGGGCACCGTGTTCGCGGGCACGCTGGGCCGGGAGCTGACGACGCGCACCGCGCGGGCCACGCAGGGGCTGCCCCAGGACGTGCGCCAGGAGCTCCAGGCGTCGTCACCCGGGGGCCTGGTGGGCCAGGAGGGCGCTCCCGCGGGCGGCCCGTTCCAGGCCGAGGAGGTGAAGGCGAGGCTGCGGCGGGACTTCGCGGAGGAGCGGCGGCAGGCCTCCCGGTCCCTGCAGGGCACCGCCGAGGCCCGCGCCCACGCGAAGCTGGACGCGAACGAGGCCCGCGCGCTGTCCACCGTGGACCAGGTGGAGCGCGCGCTCAAGGAGTCCTTCACCCGCGCGACGACGGCGGTGTACCGCTTCGCCATCTTCGTCGCGCTGGCGGCCCTGCTCGTCACGCTGCTGCTGCCGGAGATGCCCTCCAGGCACGCGGGCCCCCGCCAGGCCGTGGCGGAGTAGCCGGCGCCTACTTCCTCGCGGGCGGCGGGCCGTCGGACTCCGGCCCGGTGGGGCGCGCGAGCACGCCCGGCGCCTCCGCCAGCGCGTACGCCACCCACGCCACCGCGGCGGTGCTGCGCGCCAGGTCTTGCGGATCCACCTTGTCCAGCGTGTCCGCCATGGAGTGGTGCACGTCGAAGTAGCGGCTGCTGTCCACGCGCACGCCCACGAAGGGCACGCGCGCGGGCTCCATGGGGCTCAGGTCCGCGCCCGTCGCGTGGCCCACCATGAACGTGGCCGCGCCCACGCCCTCCAGCGGCGGCAGCCACGGCCGCAGCAGGTCCTCGCCGCCCGGGCCCGCGTGCACGCTGACGCCCAGGGGCGGCCCGCCCCCCGAGTCCATCTCCAGCGCGGCCACGTGTTTGGAGAGCTCCTTCGCGTGGGCCTGGGCGTACGCGCGGCCTCCGCGCAGGCCGTTCTCCTCGTTCATGAACAGCACCACGCGCACCGTGCGCCGGGGCGCCTGGGGCAGCTTCGCGATGAGCCGCGCCGCCTCCATCACCATCACCACGCCCGCGCCGTCGTCGTGCGCGCCCGTGCCCACGTCCCACGAGTCCAGGTGCGCGCCCAGCAGCACCACCTCGTCCGGCTTCTCCCGGCCCCGCACCTCCGCCACCACGTTGGACGAATCCGCGTCCGGCAGCTCCGAGCACCCCAACACCAACCGCACCTTCACCGTCCCGCCCTGGAGCATCCGGTGCAGCGTCAGCGCGTCCTCCACCGACACCGACGCCGCGGGCAGGCGGGGGCCGCCCTCGTCGAAGCGCGTGGACCCCGTGTGCGGCGTGCGCAACGACGCCGTGGCCAGCGAGCGCACCAGCGCGGCCACCGCGCCCTGCTTCGCCGCCGCCGCCGGGCCCCGGCCGCGCAGCCCCGCGAAGCGGCCGTAGTCCACCGCCTCCGACATGGTGTGGTTGAAGAAGACGATCCGCCCCTTCACCTTGTCACCGAGCGCGGCCAGCTCCTCCAGCGAGCCCACCTCCACCACCTCCGCGGTGAGCCCCTCCGGCGGCGTGGGCGCGCTGCCGCCCAGCGCCAGCAATGCCAGCGGCAGGCCGCGCGTGCGCTCGGAGGCCACGATTTCGCCGCGCTCCTCGCCGCGCACCCAGTGCGGCACCTTCACCGGCTCCTTCCAGGCCTTCACCCCGTCCGCCTTGAACGCGCGCAGGGCCCACTGCACCGCGGCCTCCGCGCCGTCGGAGCCCGACAGGCGCGGGCCAATCCCATCCGTCAGCTCCGCCAGCCGCGCGTACGCATGCCCCTCCGTGAGCGCGGCCCCCATCAGCCGCGCCGCCGTGGCCTGCTGCGCTGCGCTCAAGGCCTTGGTGACGGACGGCGAGGGCGTCTTCACCGGAGCGGTGGCCGGCGCCCTGGGCACCTGGGGCGGGTTGGGCGCGGCGGCGGGTGACTGGGGAGCGGGCGCCGCGGAGGTCAGCAGTCGCAGGGCCAGCGAGACGGGCAGGACGAAGGCAGGGGTGGACACGCAAATCCTCGAGGATACTTGAGAGGAAGGCGGAGGCCCGGAGTCCCAGGGGCCACCGCGCGCCGAGAGGGGGAACGCGGCGCGCGGGGCTCAACTGGGACGTCACGCACCGGTTCCGCGGTTGGGGAACGCGAGGCCCGGTACATACGCCATCTTCCAAGAAGAAGAGGACGTGCGTGCATTCTTTAAAGAAATTCCTCGCACCGTCAAGGCGCGAAGTGAGCATTGCGACCTCTGGCCCATGGGAGTGTCCTCCAGTCTCCGCTACGCAGGAAGTCCCATGACACCCGCCCCCCCCTGGCAACCCGACGCGTCCTGCCAGAGCCTGGAGGCTTTGGCGGAGCACCTGACCACCCGTGATTTCGGGCGGATGGAGGAAGAAGCGCTGCTCGCGTTGCTGCTCGCGGTGCGGGGCCGGGACTTCACGCGGGACTTCCGGGAGGAGTTTGGCGCGGAGGAGGACTGGGCCCAGGCCCTGGGACAGACGGCGCGCGCCGTGGGTCACGCCTTCGACTTCCTCCGCCAGGACGCGGCCATCCCGCACGTGAGCCTCCTGCCGCGGCCGGACGTGCTGCCCCTCTTGTGCCGCTTCTTCCACCTGCACCCCCAGCCTCCGGCCGACGTGCGCGCCGGGCTGTCCCACTGGCTGTGGCAGCGCGCCCTCTTCGACACGGAGCGTTCGTTTCCCGACGATGAGGCCCGCGCGAGCCTGGCCCTGCTCACCCCGGACGCGGACGCGACCGTGCGCGCGCTGCTCTCCCGCGTGGGGCCACCGCCGCCTCGCGGTTGGGAGCGCTATTCCCAGCCCGGCATGGCGGGGCTCGCGTCGGTGGCGGACCGGGTGGAGGCCAACGCGCTGCTGGCGCTCGGGCCCCGGCACCTGCTCACCGGCGACGTCCTGGAGCCCGGGCCCCTGCTGGAGGCCCAGGGCGCAGTCGCGTTCCTGCCGTTGTTCCCCACGTCGCCCCCGGGCCTGTCCACGGCGCCCGGCCTGGGGGACTCCATGCTGCTCACCCTGACCAACCAGCTCTTCCACCCCGTGCTCGCGCCGGGCGTGACGTTGCTGGGGCTGGTGCGCACCGGAGCGCTGCCGCCCGCGGTATTCCCCAGCCATGCCCTGACGCCCGAAGCCCTGGCTGCCCTGCGGCGGGGCGACGCACCCGGATTCCTGGTCCACCGTCAGGAGGCACTCATCACCCACATCCGGTCGTTCATCCGGGCGCGGACGGGCGCGGACCCTTCGGAGGAGGCAGCGACTTCGCAGGAATGAAGCCGCTCGAATTCTCCGTTGCCCCCCCCTGAGGACCGGGCCACAGTCCGACCGCCGAAGGTCGCCCCCGCCCCGGCCCCCCACCCATGAGCGTCCCTCCTTCCGACACCGAACAGGCCCTGAGGGCGGAGGTCGCGCGCTTGAGGGCCCGCCTGCGCGAGGCCGGGTTGGAGGACGCGGAGGTCGCGACGCCGCCCTCCGCGTTCGACCGCGAGCGCCTGCTGGGGCTCTTCCAGCAGGCCAGCGTGGGCATCGCCCAGACGGACCTGACGGGCACGCTGGAGCTGGTGAACCAGCGCTTCTGCGACCTGGTGGGGCGCCCGCGCGAGGACGTGCTGGGGCGCACCCTGCGGTCCCTGACGCACCCGGAGGACCAGGAGCGGAGTTACTCCCTGTTCCGGCACCTGGTGGAGACGGGGGAGTCCTTCACCCTGGAGAAGCGCTACCCGCGGCCGGACGGCAGCGTCGTCTGGGTGCACGACCACGTGTCGCTGGCTAAGGACGCGCAGGGCCAGCCCCGCTTCGCCATCTGCGTCTCGCGGGACATCACCCAGAGCCGGGACGCCGAGGAGCGCCTGCGGGTGAAGCGCGAACAGCTCCGGCTGGCGCAGGAGGCGGGAGGCATTGGCGTCTTCACGCTGGAGATCGCCACCAACCTGCTGACGGTGACGCCGGAGTTCTGCCGCCTGTACGGCCTGCCGCGCACGGACACCGTGCCCGCGCAGGTCATCGAGGCGATGGCGCTGGAGGAGGACCGGCACCGGCTGTCCAACGCGCGCTCGCGGGCCGCCGGACAGTCAGCCTTGTCGGTGGAGTACCGCATCCGCAGGCCGGACACCGGGGCGGTGCGCTGGATTGCCCGGCGGGCGTCGTTCGTGAACGACGCGGCGGGACGGCCGGTGCAGCTCATTGGCGTCACGCAGGACATCACCGAGCGGCGTCTGGCGGAGGACGCGCTGCGCGCGGCCAACGAGCGCGTGCAGCTGGCGCTGAACACCGAGGCGGTGATTGGCACCTGGGTGTGGGACGTGCCCGCCGACAACGTCATCACCGACGAGCGCTTCGCGCGGGCCTTCTCGCTGAACCCGCTGCAGGCGCGCGACGGGCTGCCGCTGGAGGTCTTCATGGCGTCCATGCACCCGGAGGACCGTGCGGGCGTGGAGGCCATCATCGGGCGCGTCCTGAAGACGGGGGGCGCCTTCCGCGCCGAGTACCGCGTGCGCCGCTGGGACGGCCTCTACCGGTGGGTGGAGGCGAGCGGCCACTGTCAGCTTTCGCCCCAGGGAGCGCCGCTGCGCTTTCCGGGCGTGCTGGTGGACATCGACGCGCGCAAGCGGGCGGAGCTGCGGCAGGCGGCGTTGCTGGAGATGACGGACCGGCTGCGCGAGGTGACGTCTCCGGACGCCGCGGCGCAGCTGGCCATGGAGGTGGTGGGGCGCCTGCTGGGGGTGCCCCGCGCGGGGTACGGCACGGTGGACGCCGCGCACGCGCTGGTGCTGATGCACCCCAACTGGGTGTCCGACCCGAAGGTGTCCCGCGTGGAGGGCGTGCACCGCTTCCACGACTACGGCGTGTTCCTGGAGGACCTCCAGCGCGGCGACGTCGTGGCCATCCCGGACGTGCGGTTGGATCCGCGCACGGCGTCCCAGGCGGCCATGTTGGAGAAGGTGGGCATCCGGGCGCTGTTCAACATCCCGCTGATGGAGCACGGCCAGTTCGTGGCGGTGCTGTTCCTGCACGACGTGCGGCCGCGTCAGTGGCTGGAGGATGAAGTCGAGCTGGCGCGCAACGTGGCCGACCGCGTGTGGACGACGCTGTCGCGGCTCAAGGCGCTGGCGGACCTGCGGCAGGCCAACGAGACCCTGGAGCAGCGGGTGGCGCAGCGCACGCAGGAGCGGGACCGCGTGTGGCGGCTCTCCCAGGACCTGCTGCTGGTGGCGGACCTGGAGGGCCGCTTCCTCAGCGTCAACCCGGCCTGGACCCGGACGTTGGGGTGGACGGAGGAGGAGCTGCTCGGGCGCACGAGCCAGTGGATGGAGCCACCGGAGGCGCGGGAGAAGACGCGGGAGGAGGTCCGCCACCTGGCCGAGGGCCGCCCGACCCTGCGCTTCGAGAACTCCTTTCGGACGCGGAGCGGCGCCTATCGCCACTTCTCCTGGATGGCGGTGCCGGTGCCGGAGGACGGCGTGGTGTACGCCACCGCTCGCGACGTCACCGAGCAGCGGCAGGCGGAGGAGCAGCTGCGACAGGCGCAGAAGATGGAGGCGGTGGGCAAGCTGACGGGGGGCGTGGCGCACGACTTCAACAACCTGCTCCAGATCGTCGGCGGCAACCTCCAGTTGTTGCAGCGCGACGTGGCGGGCAACGAGCGCGGGTTGCAGCGGGTGCGCACGGCGCTGGGGGCGGTGGAGCGAGGGGCGCGGCTGTCGGCGCAGCTGCTGGCGTTCTCGCGGCGGCAGCCGCTGGAGCCGCGCTCGCTGAGCCTGGGCCGGCTGGTGCAGGGCATGGACGACCTGTTGCGCCGCGCGCTGGGCGAGGACGTGGAGCTGGAGACGGTCATCAGCGGCGGGCTGTGGAACACGCTGGCGGATCCGCACCAGTTGGAGAACGTCATCCTGAACCTGGCCATCAACGCGCGCGATGCGATGCGGGGCGAGGGGAAGCTGACCCTGGAGCTGAGCAACGCGTCGCTGGACGACCACTACGCGCAGCAGCACCCGGAGGTGCTGGCCGGACCGTACGTGCGGCTGGCGGTGTCGGACACGGGCGGGGGCATGACGCCGGACGTGATGGAGCGCGCGTTCGAGCCCTTCTTCACCACGAAGCCGGAGGGCCGGGGCACGGGCCTGGGGCTGAGCATGGTGTATGGCTTCGTGAAGCAGTCCGGCGGCCACGTGAAGCTCTACAGCGAGCTGGGGCACGGCACGACGGTGAAGGTGTACCTGCCGCGCTCCTTCCAGGCGGAGGCGCCGGTGTCGGAGGTGGTGACGGGGCCGGTGGAGGGCGGCAAGGAGACCATCCTGGCGGTGGAGGACGACGCGGACGTGCGCGCGACGGTGGTGGAGCTGCTGACGGAGCTGGGCTACCGGGTGCTGCGCGCGGTGGACGGGCAGAGCGCGCTGTCCATCCTGAAGAGCGGCGTGGCGGTGGACCTGCTCTTCACGGACGTGGTGATGCCGGGGCCGTTGCGAAGCCCGGAGCTGGCGAAGCAGGCCCGGCGGCTCCAGCCGGACATCGAGGTGCTCTTCACGTCCGGGTACACGGAGAACGCCATCGTGCACGGCGGCCGGTTGGACGCGGGCGTGCATCTGTTGAGCAAGCCCTACCGGCGCGAGGACCTGGCGCGCAAGGTGCGGGCGCTGTTGGATCAACGTCAGCAGCGGCTGCTGACGCCGCCGGTGCCCAGGGTGACGCGGCCGGAGGTGCCGCCGCGTCAGGAGTCGTCGGCGACGCAGGAGTCCGCGCGGCGGATGCACGTGCTCCTGGTGGAGGACGACGAGGACGTCCGCACGTCGGCGAGCGAGCTGCTGGGCTTGCTGGGGCACGCGGTGATGCCGGTGGCGAGCGCGGAGGAGGCGCGGGTGGCGCTGGCCGCGGGTCCGTTCGACGTGTTGTTCACGGACGTGACGTTGCCGGGCATGTCGGGCGTGGACCTGGCGCGCGAGGTGGCGCTGCGAAAGCCCGCCATGCGCATCATCATCGCCTCCGGGCATGGGCGCGCGGCGCTGGATGGGGACCCGCAGCAATGGCTGGGCGTGGTGGTGCTGCCCAAGCCCTACGCGCTGACAGAGATTGAGCAGGCCCTGGCCCAGGTGGCCGCGACGCGCTGAGCGTCAGAGGCGCTTCAGGGAGGCCAGCAGGCCCTCCGTGTTCCAGCGCTCGTGCTCATCCAGGGTGGGCAGGGCCTCACGGACCTTCACGAGCATGGCCTCGGCGGCGGGCAGGTCGTCGGGAGAGACCTTGAACGCCCAGCGCCAGTACTCCGCGGCCACGAAGGAGTAGAGCGCGAACCGCAGCGGATATCGAAGCAACGCACGCAGCGCGCCGCGCACGATGCGTGGAGTCTGCTCCCAATGCGCGGCACACAAGAATGCGTCCTCCGCGATGGCGCGGTGCATTGGCGCCGCTGGCACCCGTCCTGTATGGCGCCGCTCCAGTCGTCTGAGGTCCGCGCGAAAGCGTCGCCAGTCCCCGGGCATGCTCATGCCCTCCATGTCCAGGATGAAGGCACGCCAGTGCGGGTCGTGCAGGGATGGATCCGCGAAGGCTTCTTTCATTTTCCTGGGCATTTCATTGGTCTCCCATTCCAGGTGTAGATGGAGGTGGGCCAGAAGCCATGGGCCATGCAGTAGGCCCGGCAGGAGTCACACCGGCTTTCGCCCTCCACCCGGCCGGGCAGACCTCCCCCTCCCGCATCAACGCAGCGAACGTAGTCATCGCCGCAGGTGTCCCGGCGCCGCTCGGTCTCCTTCTCGCGCGCCTCCTCCGCGGCTCCGGGCGGGGGCAACGGAGGCGGCATCCGGGGACGGGGCGCGGTTGCGAGCTGCTCACAGGCCGCCACCACCCCGTCCTTGCACTGACAATCCAGCGTGCTCACGCAGCCCGGCCCGGGCCCCGGGCCCATCCCCGTGGATTGCCGCAGCTGCGGGAACTGCCGTGGGCCCAGCGTGCAGCCCACGGCACCGAAACACATCCACAGCGCGACGCCTAATCGCATGCCTGTTCGTTGGCATGCGTAGAGGCCTTCGGGCTCCACCCCTCGTTGCCGTCCTTCTCGAAGAAGAACTTCGCGCGCGTGCGCTGACGCGTGCCCACCTCGTTCAGCGTGTTCGCGTCGTACAGGCGCCCGTTCACCATTGTGTAGCGCACCGTGCGGCTGTGGGAGATGTCCTCCAGCGGGTTCTTGTCCAACACCACCAGGTCCGCCAGCTTCCCACCCTCCAGCGAGCCCAGGTCCGCGTCCATCCCCAGGTAGCGCGCCCCACTCAGCGTGCCCGCGCGCAGCGCCTGCATCGGCGTCATGCCGCCCTGCACGAACATCGCCAGCTCCCAGTGCGCGGCCAGGCCTTCACGCTGCCCGTGCGCGCCCAGTTGCACGCTCACGCCCAGGTCGTTCAGCTCCTTCGCCACGCGGGCCACGTTCTGGTGGTTGAACTCCTCGTCCGGCACCATCACCCGGCGCCGGGACCGCTCATCCACCACGCGCCGGGGCACGAAGGACAACAGGCGCGTGTCCTCCCAGACGTTCGTCTTCTGGTACCAGTAGTTCTCCCCCATCAGCCCGCCGTAGGACACGCCCAGCGTCGGCGTGTAGCCCACGCGCGTGGCCTTCCAGAGCTGGCGCACGTCGTCGTAGATGCGCGCCACCGGCAGCGAGTGCTCCACGCCCGTGTGCCCGTCCACCACCATCGTCAGGTTGTGCTGGAGCAGCGAGCCGCCCTCCGGCACCACCAGCATCCCCAGCTCGCGCGCCGCCTGGAGCACCTTCTGCCGCTGGTCCCGCCGGGGCTGGTTGTAGCTCTTCACGCTGAAGCCCCCCAGCGCCTGCATCCGCCGCAGGTGCCGGCGCGCGTCGTCCAGCGAGTCGATCTCCACGCGCGCCCCCGCGCTCGCCGCCCCGTACAGGATGGTGCCCGTGGAGTGGATTCGCGGCGACACCAGCATCCCCGCCTTGCCCAGCTCGCTCGCGGCGAAGATGGTCTCCGAGTTGTTCGACGGGTCGTGCAGCGTCGTCACCCCGAACGCCAGCGACGCCGCCTGCACCCAGCTCTGCTCCGGCATCAGCCCGTCCACGCCCATGCTCCCGTGCCAGTGCACGTCCACCAGGCCCGGCATCAGCGTCTTGCCCTTCACGTCCACCACCTTCGCCCCCGCCGGCACCGCCACCTTCCCCACCGGCCCCACCGCGACGATGCGGTGGCCCTTCACCACCACCACGCCCTCCTCCAGCACCTCGTCGCCCTTCATCGTGACGATGCGCCCACCCACCAGCGCCAGCGTCCCCTCCGGCACGTCCGACTTCGACGTGAACGACACGTCCACGCCCTCCGCGGAGGGCGGCGCCACCGTCTTCGGAGAGCCATCCAGGAACGTGAACGCGTCCTTCAGCGCCCGCGTGAACAGCTTCGGCCCCAGCGCCCAGTGCAGCGACATGCGGGAGCCGCTCCCGGACCAGTGCAGGTACTCCCCCGCGTCACGGCTCACCTGCGTCACCGGCATCGCCTTGGCGCCCGGCCCCACCTGCACCTCCTTGGAGCCCCGCACGAAGGGCGTCACGTAGGCGTTGAAGTCCTCGCGGAAGGCCACCCACCGGTCGTCGGGCGACACCCGCAGCTCCAACGCGCCCGCGCTCTTCAGGTGCGTGCGCTCCTCGCCCCCATCCAGTGAGACGCTCCGGAGCGTGCGGACGTCCTCCGCCTCCTTCGACTCCACGTGCAGGAAGTACACGCGGTCGGACTTCGCGCCGAAGTGCGGCTGCTCCCCGGCCCGCGTCAGCTTGCGCGACACGCCACCGCCCGCGGACGCCACCGCGAACAGGCCCGTCTCCCGGCTCCATGTGCCCGGCATCAGGTAGCCATCCCCCGTGGCCCGGTACACCACCCACTTCCCATCCGGGCTCAGCGCGGGCTCCACGAAGTAGCCCGGCTGCGCCGTCACCACGCGCCCCTCCCCGCCCGTCGCCGCCACGATGCGCACCGCGCCCAGCCGGTCGTCGTCCCACGTCGTGTAGACGATGGAGCGCCCGTCCCGGGAGAACGACGGGAAGAACTCCAGGTGCTCGTTCTGCCGCGTCAGCCGGCGCGGCGTGCCCGACGGCAGCTCCTTCACGTAGAGCCGCCCCAGCGCCTGGTACACCACGCGCTTGCCATCCGGTGACACCTGCATCCAGCGCAGCATCTTCACGTTGAAGCGCTCCGGCGCCACCGCCCGGGAGCTGCGCACCGGCTGGAACACCGTGCGCGTCCCCTTCACGTGGAAGGGGATGGGCGACACCTTCTTCGTCGCCACGTCGATGCGGTGCAGCTTCCCGCCCGCCCAGAACACCAGCGCCTTGTTGTCCGGCGTCCACGCCATCACCGGCGTCACGCCGTGGATGGCCCACGTCTCCTGCATGTCCCGGTCGAGCCCGTCGTACAGCGGCCGCTCCGCCCCGGACGCCACGTCCGCCACGTACAGCACGCTCTTCGCGCGCACCCGCCGCACGAACGCCAGCTGCTTGCCGTCCGGCGACGGCGTGGGCCGGATGGAGCCGCCCGGGCCGGTGACGAAGGGCTCCACCTCCTTCGTCTCCAGGTCCAGCCGCTGGATGGCGTAGATCTCCTTGTTCGGATCCTTGTCGTATTCGAAGGCCTTCCCCGGCGTGACGTCCTGGCTGAAGTAGACGTAGCGGCCGTCGGGGGAGAACGCGGGCTCGCCCAGGTCCTTCTGGTCGCTGACGCGCTCGGTGAGCTTCACGCCCTCACCGCCCGCGCGGTGGTACATCCACACCTCGCCCGCGCCCAGCGAGCGCCGGCCGGTGAAGTGCTTGCGCCCCACCAGGAACTGCCCGTCCGGGCTCCACGCCGGGCTGTTGAGCAGGCGGAACTTCTCCTGCGTCACCGGCTTCGGGTCGGAGCCGTCCCGGTTCATCACCCAGAGGTTGTCGCCGCCGCCGCGGTCGCTCGTGAACGCGATGGACTTCCCGTCCGGGCTGTAGCGCGGCTGCATGTCCCAGGACGCGCCGGACGTCAGCGGCCGCGCCTCGCCGCCCGTCAGCGGCAGCACGTACACGTCCCCCAGCAGGTCGAAGACGAGCTCGTCCCCGCGCGGGCTCACGTCCACGTTCATCCACGTGCCCTCGCGCACGTCGATGGGCACCTGCGTGGCGGTCGCGCCCGGGGGCGCGTCCACGCTCCAGGCGTCCTTCTTCGCGTCCGGCGCCTCGGCGGCCGCGACGGGGGCCAGGGTGCCACCGTCTCCCTCGCTCGCCCGGGCGGCGTCGCGCGCGGTGTCCCTGGGCGCGGGCGGCGGGGGTGGCTCCTGGGGGGCCTCACCCTTCGGCTGCGGGACGGCGGCGCCCGCGGGCCGGGGCAGGGGCTGCGCGGCCAGGAGCAGGCCCGGCACCAGCAGCGCGAAGCAGAGGGCGGAGGTCAGTCGGTTCACCGGTGGAGTCCTCTTCAAGAAGGCAGAAGGTGAAAGGCGCGGCAGCCTAACCGGCCAGCCGTGGCGCGCAGTCCCGAAGGCACGCCCCATCGCGCATTCGAATCTGCTATCGCTGACGGCCATGTCGGACTTCACGCTTCCAACGGACAAGGCGGGACGGCAGGAGCAGCTCTCCGTGCTGTTCACCGAGGCGGTGCCCCACAACCACGCGCTCGGGCTGCGGCTCGTGGACGTGGGCGCCACGGACGCGACGGTGGTGATGCCCTACGCGGACGTCCTGGTGGGCAACCCGGAGACGGGGGTCATCGCGGGCGGCGCGGTGACGACGCTCATCGACGCGACGTGTGGCGCGGCGGTGTTCGCGCGGCTGAGCGCCTTCGCCGCCATCGTCACCCTGGACCTGCGCATCGACTACCTGCGCCCCGCGCGGCCCGGCCTGGAGCTGACCGCGCACGCCGAGTGCTACAAGGTCACCCGCCTCATCGCCTTCGTGCGCGCGCTGGTGCACCAGGGCGACCCGGCGATGCCGGTGGCCTCCTCGCAGGGCACCTTCATGCGGATGGAGGACTGAGCGCCATGACCCCTTCCCCCCTCCCGCTCGCCGACCTGGTGCGCACGGTGCGCCAGTCGCGCGAATACCACCGCCTCACCGACGCCATCCCCTACACGCGCTTCATGGGCATTGGCGTGGAGAACCTCGCCGGGGAGATGCTCTGCCGCATGCGGTACGCGCCGCACCTCATTGGCAACAGCATCCTGCCCGCGCTGCATGGCGGCGCCCTGGGCGCGCTCCTGGAGTCCTCCGCCATCTTCGAATTGCTGCTCCAGACGGACACCGGGCGCGTGCCCAAGGTCATCTCCAGCACCGTGGACTACCTGCGCTCGGGCAAGGCGCAGGACACCTTCGCGCGCGCCTTCATCACCCGGCAGGGACGGCGCGTGGCCAACGTGCGCGTGGAGGCCTGGCAGGACGACCGCACCCGCCCCATCGCCAGCTCGCACGCGCTGTTCCTGCTGTCGGAGCCGTGAGCGGGGCGGGCCGCTAGCCGCCCACTTCAATGCGGTACGTGCGGCGCTTGCCCGCCGCGTCCCAGGTGATGAGCGTGGTGACCCCTGGCGCCAGGCCGGAGAGCTCCACGACGTCCGCGCCCTTCGTCTCCACGTTCGCGATGGTCGGGTCGCCCAGCGCCACGCGGCTCAGGCCCGTCACCGTCAGCGTGCGCTTCGCGCCCTTCTTCAACGTGAGCGTCTCGTCGGCGGGCGGCGCGTCCACCTTCCGCTGGGCCACCTTCTTCGCCGACGCCTTGGTCGCCTGGGATGGCTCGCGCGCGCCCAGGGGGATGCACGCCGACAGCAGGGTTCCCAACGCCAGGACCGCGAAACGGGAGGACATGGTGTGACCTTTCAGGTGTTTCCGGTGGACTCCACAGGAGCCCCAGCGTCGCATGCGTGCGCATCCGACGTCGCGAAGGTGTCGCGCCATTCGCGGATAACTCGGAATGCAGCACTGTCGTTGTTACAGCGTCGTTCCCATTTCTACAGGGTCGCTGCGGCGTCTTGCATTGGACAGCGTGCACGGGAGCACGGCGCGTCGCCTTGGGGGCCGCCGGGTGGTGGACAGGCCTGCCGGTCCCGGGTCGCGGTGGGGGCGCGCCAGTGAACGGGACCGCGCGTCAAGGGCGCTCGGCACGCAGCCTGCTAGCTCAAGGAAGCAGCACGGACGCAGGGGCCTTCCATGAGCGAGCGCGAGAAGAAGCTGCGGGAGTTGAAGGAAACCGCCCACGCCCTGTACCAGCGGGGCAGGTATTCGCAGTGCGTGGAGACGTACTCGCAGCTCGTGAGGTTGTTGCCGCATGACGCGAACGTGCGCGTGCGGCTCGCGGAAGCGTGCCGGCGCGCCGGGCAGCGGGCCCAGGCCATCACCGCGTACCGGGATGCAGCGACGATACTGATGCTATTGGGTTGCGCCGCTCGCGCGCGGGGGGCGCTGAAGGCGGCGCTGGAGTTGGATCCGCGCGATCCGGTCCTTCAGATGGACGTGGTGCGGCTGGGCCAGGGCGAGGTCATCTCGACGTTGCTGGAGGACGAACAGGCCTGCCCCTCCACGGGTGACTTCTTCGACCGGCTGCCCCCCACGCCCCCGCCGGGGCATATGCGGAGCATGCCCCCGCCCCCGCCCCCGGCCTTCGTGCTCAACGCCGCGCAGGAAGCGAACCCTTCCGGGGGACTCCCCGCCGCGCCGCCCATCACGCCCATGACGGCCTCCGGAACGCGGAGCACGGGGCCCGGGCGGATGCAGGGGCTCGGCTCGGGTCCGGGGCGGGAGGCCCTGCTACCGCATCACCGCCCCGTCGCGCCGGCCACCACTCCCGCGCGGGGGCCGGAGACGGCCACGGAGCTCCTCGCGCGCTCCCTGTCGCGGATCGCCGCGGGTGATCACACCCAGGCACCGACACCCGTTCAGGGCGCGCGGGGCCCGGGCATCGCGACGCCCGCCCGGGCACCGACACCCGGTCCGGTTCCGCCTGCCGCGCAGGTGCAGGGCGCGACGCCGGCCGTGAATCCCGCGCTCCGCTCCGCTCCGGCGCCGCACGGTGCGCAGGTGCAGGGTGCGACGCCGGCCGTGAATCCGGCTCGGGCGCCCTCCCCTGCTCCGGTCCCGCACGGTGCGCCGGTGCAGGGCTCTCCCTCGGCTCGGCCCCAGAGCCCCGGTCCAGCTCCGCGGGGTGCTCCGGTGCAGGGCCCGTCCTCGTTCGCGATCGCCGGTCCGGTTCCGCGAATCGCTCCAGTGCAGGTCACGCCCCTGGCGCGGTCCCAGGGCATGGATGGCGCGCAGCGGTCCACGGCTCCGGCTTCTTCACCGTCAGCCCAGGCCGCGTCGCAGAAGGCCCTGCCCGGTGCGCTGCTGGCCCTGCCCGCGCTGCCCCAGACGCCCGCGGGTGTCGTGGCGCCCACCGCCCTCACGCCCGTGTCGAGGTCCGAGCTGCCGCCGGAGCGGCCCACCGTGAAGGTCATCGCGTTGCTGAACCGTGCGCCGGAGGCCCTGCCAACGCCGCCGCCTCCCGCGCCCCTGCCGCGCTCCCAGCTCGGGCACCCGCACGCGTCATCGCTGACGATGCCGCCCCTGGCCACGCTGCCCTACCGGCCGGAGATGCGGCGCCTGGCGCCGAACGTGGTGGCCCTGCGCGTGTCGCCCCAGGCGCGCTGGGTCATCATCCGCTCGGACAGCGACCTGCAGGTGAGCCGTTCGGAAGCACTGCCTGGAGACGCGGCCACGGCCCCTTGAGGGGTGCGCTCCAGCCACGACAACGCCACGCGCCCAGCAGTAGGGGCCGGGCATTGGCGCGCGTGGGCGCTTGCAATCACAACCCAGCTCATGGGGTCTTCTTGAGAGCGGACATGCTCCCAGGAGGACTTCGCATGTCGCCACGGTGGTGGAGTCCCTTGCGGCTCGCGCTCGTCACCGCAGCGTGTTCCGGACCTGGGATTGAACCGTGGCCTTGGAGGGCATGACCGGGCCGCGGTTCACCGAGGTGACCGGAACCGGCCCCTGACGAGAGGCCGGCCCCCGCGCCCTACATCGACACGGACTTCTTCGGGTCGATGAGGCTCTGCACTGGCGTGCTCGCGGCCTCCGCCTCGTGCGCCTCTTCCGGCTCGGTGGCGCGGACCTGCGCCTCGCAGTGGTTGCTCTTGCGGCTCTGGTGGCAGTGCCGGATGCCGTAGACGTGATGGCAGCCACACGGATCCACTCGCTTCTTCGCGCACAGCGCCGGGTTGAACACCGGGCCCGCGCTCATCTCCACCGGCCCCGCCTGCAACGCCACCGCCAGCACCACCCCAGTCAGAAACCCCATCGCCCACCCCCTTGATGCTCGTCAGAGAAATGGGAATGCCGATCCACCACCGCAAGCCCCAGGCTTGTCCGACTGCCGATCAGTGCACTCAGGACCAGCGGACCCGTCCTCCACCGACCCTCCCTCCGCCATCCACAGCAGGCAGGCAGCCATTCGGATGTCGGAAACCCCACCTCCCGTCAGGTAAGAGGGAAAGCTTCGTCCCTGCCGCGGGTTCACCCACCTGGGGTCACACGCCATGAGCTGGAAGCAACACCTGGAAAAGGTCGCCGAGGGCCACTACGTCCTGCCACGCACGAAGACCATGCGCGTGCACGCGGACCTGTTCCTCTCCGACAAGCTCCTCTGGGGCGAAGGCACCCCGGAGTCCCCCGGTCTGGAAGACGCCGTCTTCGACCAGGTGGTCAACGCCGCCACCTTCCCCGGCGTCACCCGCGTCGCCATCACCCCCGACTGTCACGTGGGCTACGGCGTCCCCATTGGCACCATCGTGGAGACCGACGGCGTCCTGCTGCCCACCGCCGCCGGGTACGACATCGGCTGCGGCATGGTCCAGCTCCAGACCTCCCTCAAGGTGGAGGACGTGGCGGACCCCGCGAAGCGCCGCCAGTGGATCGACGAAGTCACGGAACGCATCGCCGTGGGCGTGGGCGCCAAGCGGGTCAGCAAGCAGCGCAAGCTCAACGAGAGCACCGTCAAGGAGGTCCTCCGCCACGGCGCCAAGGCCCTGGGCCGGGGCCACTCCGTCACCGAGCGCGACTTCATCCCCGTGGAGGACACCGGGGTGGACATCCCCGTGCGCGCCTACGACAAGCGCGGGCAGCTGGGCAGCCTGGGCGGCGGCAACCACTTCACCGAGATGCAGGTGGATGAAGAGGGCCGCGTCTGGGTGATGCTCCACACCGGCAGCCGCGGCTTCGGGTGGAACATCGCCAAGCACTTCTTCGTGGAGGGCGCGGCGCACCTGGGCCTCAAGAGCCGCAGCGAGGACCTCATCTGGCTGGACGCGGACAGCGCCCTGGGCCGCGACTACTGGAACCTGCACAACATGGCGGCCAACTTCGCCGTGGCCAACCGGCTGCTCATCGGTGAGGCCGTGTGCGGCGCCCTGGAGGACGTGTTCGGCGGCACCGCGAGCATCTACTACGAGATCTCCCACAACCTCATCCAGCGCGAGGCCGGGAAGTTCGTCGCCCGCAAGGGGGCCACCCGCGCCTTCCCCGGCGGCCACCCCGCCCTCAAGGGCACCGTGTGGGAGGCCACCGGCCACCCCATCCTCATCCCCGGGTCCATGGAGACGGGCAGCGCCATCCTCTTCGCCGAACCCGGCGCGGAGAAGTCCATCTACTCCGTGAACCACGGCTCCGGCCGGCGGCTGTCCCGCGCCGCCGCGCGCCGGCAGCTCCAGCAGGAGGAGACCGACCGGCGCATGAAGGAGGCCGGCATCCTGCTCAACACCCGCGTCACCCCGCTGGACGAGTCCGGGCCCTGCTACAAGAACCTGGACGACGTGCTGGAGACGGTGGAGCAGGCCGGACTCGCCCGGGTGGCCCACCGCCTCAAGCCGGTGGCCTGCATCAAGGGCGCGGACTGAGCTCCGGGCCCGGGGAACGGTGGGGGCTCGTGGGGGAGCCCCGGCGGCGGTAGAGTGGAAGCCCGCCTGGAGCCCCACCGATGAGTCCCCTGCCCCCCTCCCCCCGGACGCCTCCGCCTTCCAGAGAGGCCGAGCTGGCTCGCGCCGAGTCCGACATGGCCCGGCTGGAGGAGCGGCTCGCCGAGCAGGTGGCCCGCGCCGCCGCCGACGCCCAGGCCCTCACCGAGCGGCTCGACCGCGTGCGCCAGGCCCTGGCCCGCCCGGAGAGCGCCGGGGACTCCCGCCTGTCCCAGTGGGCCGTGCGCCTGGAGGACACCGAGTCCCCCGCGCTGACCCCGGACA
Source organism: Corallococcus sp. BB11-1 (assembly GCF_026626625.1). Lineage (NCBI taxonomy): Bacteria > Pseudomonadati > Myxococcota > Myxococcia > Myxococcales > Myxococcaceae > Corallococcus > Corallococcus sp. BB11-1. The sequence continues at coordinate 81,191 of NZ_JAPNJY010000001.1, forward strand.
TGGAGCAGCTGCGCGAGAAGGCCCTGGAGGCGCGCGAGGCCGCCCTGGACACCCGCCGTCAGGCCGGGCTGGACCTCCAGTCCTCGCTGCGCCTGCACCAGGAGGACGCCGCCCGGGTGGTGAAGGCGCTGACGGACGCCGAAGCCGACTTGAAGCGCGTGGAGGCCGCCGCCAGGGCCCGCGCCGAAGCCGAGGCCAGGGCCCGCGCCGAAGCCGAGGCCCGGACCGAGGAGCTGGCCCGCCCCCCCGCGATGACGCCCGCCCGGGCGAAGCCGTCCCGCGACGAGACGCCGACCCGCTCCGACAAGCCGGGGCCCAGGCTCCCGCTCCCGCCGGCCAGGGACGAGGCGCGCAGCAATGGCCGGGTGCGGATGCACACGGCCATCGACATGCGCAGCGACTCCAACTTCTTCACCGGCTTCTCCATGGACATCAGCGAGGGCGGCATCTTCATCGCCACGGTGGAGGCGGTGCCGCGCGGCACGACGGTGGACCTGGACTTCACCCTGCCCGGTGGCCGGCCCCTCACGGTGAACGGCGTGGTGCGCTGGGCCCGCGACGGCAACGACCGCACCCCGGAGCTGATGCCCGGCGTGGGCGTGCAGTTCACCGCCCTGCCGCCGGAGGTGGCGCACGCCATCTCGTCGTTCGTCGCCACGCGCGACCCCATGTTCTACCCGGACTGAGGACGGGAGCACGGGCCCCGGCGTTCTTGCTAGGACGACGGGATGATCGACCACCTGAGCTTCTACGCGACCGACTTCGCCGCCACGAAGGCCTTCTACGAAGCGCTGCTGCCCACGCTGGGCTGCGGCCTCGTGATGGAGCGGATCGCCACCGAGGACCCGGAGTTCCCCACGCGCCGGATGGCCGCCTTCGGTCCGCCCCAGCGCCCCGTCCTGTGGATCATCGAGACGAAGACGCCCGCGTCTCCCCGCCACGTGGCCTTCAGCGCGAAGGACCGTAAGGCCGTGGACGCCTTCCACCAGGCCGCGCTCAAGGCGGGAGGCCAGGACAACGGCGCGCCCGGCAAGCGGCCCCAGTACCACGCCGGGTACTACGGCGCGTTCGTGCTCGACCCCGACGGCAACAACATCGAAGCGGTCCGCCACGGCATGGATTGAAGCGCTCTTCAGGTGCCCCAGGGGCGCAGGGGCCGGAGCAGCCCCGCGTCCTGGAGGCGCACCTGGACATCGGCGGCCAGGGCGACGTGCTCTGGATTGGAGACGGTGAACTTCTCCTGCGTGAGGGTGATGAGCGTGCCCCGCTCCGGCAGGTGCTCCACCTGGACGGAGGCGGGCAGCGGCGGCACGGGGCCACGAACGTCAGCGAAGTACATGACCCAGCCGACGAACGTCCCGGCGTCAGCTCCTGTCTGCGGCGCCACGAGTTCCCGATGTTCGTGGGAGGTGACGATGCCGAACTCAGGCTCCCACGCGAGCGCCATGGCGCGCACCACGGCGGTCAGGGAGGGGGCGGTCAGGACGCGCTCCGCGCTGCCCCCAAGATTGCCAAGGGTGAGGACACAGACGGAGCACACATGCTTGGAGGGGCCTCCGCAGTTGCCGTTGACGCCCGAGGTTTCATCCTCGTTTTCCCCCGCCCAGAGCCAGAAGCTGGAACTGCCCGCGAACCGATTCGCCTTGCTGCCCAGCAGCTTCGCAAGGGTGGCGGAATCCGGCTGCACCTGACGTCTACGGGCCTTCTCGAAGTTCGCCCCTGCTTGATGCCAGCGGTTCCACATGGGCTCCAAAGGCCCCAGCCGCGAAAGAAAATCCGCCAGGCGATGGGCGCAAGCATCGACGGGTTCAGGCCGGGCCAGCCAATAGCAGCCCGCGTAGTACGTCTCCTTCATGGGTTCAGGGCTCCTCCACGAACCGGTGGGACATGGACGACGTCGACCTTGATACCTTGGCCGCTGAATGCGACTCGAAGGAGATCCGCGACTCGCTTCTCAGCGACATACCAGCGGATGCGCATTCCCTCCGCCAGGGTGGACTGACGGCGGGCCTGGTTGAGCATCTGCCCGAACCCCCGGAAGAAGTCCTTCATCTCCATGTCGTCCTTGATGAACTTCTCATAACCCGGCCCCTTCGCCTCCAGCAGCAGTTCCTCCTTCGGGTCGAAGCCGTCGAAGTCCGCCTGCGAGTCCCCGCTCCGCAGTCGGTACGCGGTCCCCCTCGGGGCTCCCGTCACCTGCTCTTGATACGCCCGGGCTCGCTCGGACATCGACTCCTCCACCTGGACCCACTTCCCGGGCCCTCCTGCTGACGGCGGTCCACCCGCCGCGGGAGGTCCCATCGCGGCCATCGCCACCGCCGTGGAAAGGACAGACAATCCACGGGAGCCTCATGCGCCCGACACCACTTCCCATACCGGTCGCGCAGCAGGAACCCGAGCCCCTGGTCCAGGAGCGCCCCCTCGCCTGCCTTCGCGCGCACCACCCGCCCTGTCCGCGAAGGGCGCACCGTCAGCGGCACCTCCAACGCCAACCGCGACAGCGCCGCTTCGAAGTCCCGCGCGCTGATGGGAACACGCCCATCCCAGCTCCGGGGCGCATGGGTTCGCACCGGCCCACCACCGGCGGTCCGCAGCCGCACCGTGGGGCCCCCCGCGCAGCCCGTGCACAGCACGAACAACAACATCCACACCCCGGCCCTGCGTGCCTCCATCGCGGTGCTCCCCTGCGCGGAGGCCATCCTCCGCCCTGTGATACATGCGACGTTCCTCAACAGGGGCCTTTCCCGGCCGGTCCGTCAATGCTATGCGCGTCCTTGTAATACTATTTTAAACCGTACAACCAGACATCACTGACGACACCGGACGGCCTCGGACGAGGCCTCCACGGAGAAGACACCTTGAAGCCCACTTCCATCATTGCCTCCCTGGCCCTGGCCGGCGTGCTGTCCGCCTGTGGCCCGGGCGAAGCACCCGAAGCGCAGCCATCCTCCGTGGAGGAGGTGGGGAGCACGACGGCGGCGCTGGACTGCGCGGCGCTCAACGCGCCCGTGTACATGCGCGTGCGGCCGGCCACCGGCTCCAGCCTGCTGACGACGAACCCCACGGAGGCCACCAACGCGGGCACGACGTACGGCTTCACGGATGACCGGGGCACCCCCTTCAAGGCCTCCAAGACCGCCGGCACCGGCCTGTCGCCCGTGTACCGCCTCTACAGCCCTGGCAAGGTCGAACACATCGTCACCATTGACGCCGCCGAGCGCACGAGCCTCATGGCCTCCGGCTACACCACCGACGAGGGCGTGGGCTTCTACGCCTCCAAGACGGCGGAGGCGTGCCTCATCCCCGTCTACCGCTTCAACAACACGACGCTGCAGAAGCACCGCCACGCCGTCACCCAGGCGGAGCGCGACAGCCTCACCGCCGCGGGCTGGACGAACCAGGGCATCAAGTTCTACGCGGCGCCCACCACCGCGCAGCCCGTGGACACGAAGTTCACCTTCGTCGTCATCCCCGACACGCAGCAGGAGACGGTCTACCAGCCCGCGCGGCTGACCCACCGCATGCAGTGGATCGCCGACAACAAGACGGCGCAGGACATCCGCTTCGTGATGCACACCGGGGACCTGATGGACTGGGACACGCCGGACCACATCCACTACCAGCGCGCCAGCGACTCCTTCGCGGTCCTGGACAACGCCCAGATTCCCTACGCCATCGCCCTGGGCAACCACGACACGGCGGCGGTGTGCCAGGGCGGCAGCGCGTGCCCCGGCAACGTCAACGCCAACCTGCGCAACACCACCACCTTCAACACGTACTTCCCGCTGTCGCGCTTCAAGGCGCTGGGCGGCGTGTTCGAGACGGGCAAGTGTGACAACGCCTATCACACGTTCAGCGCGGGCGGCCTGAACTGGCTGGTCGTGAACCTGGAGCTGTGGGCGCGCACGAACTCCGTGAACTGGGCGAAGACGGTGCTGGCGCAGTTCCCCCAGCACAACGTCATCTTCATCACCCACTCGCACCTCAACGGCAGCGGCGGCATCGAGCAGGGCAACGGCGGCTACGGCAACAACAGCCCCCAGTACGTCTTCGACAACCTCATCAAGCAGTACGCCAACGTGCGCTTCGTCTTCTCCGGCCACGTGGGCAACGCCGCCTACCGCACGGACACCGGCGTCCACGGCAACACCATCTACCAGATGCTCAACACGTTCCACGACGGCACGACGAACCCGACGCGGCTGGTGGAGATCGACACCGCGGCCAACACCATCTCCACGCGCGTCTACGCGCCGCTCACGAACACCGAGCGCGCGGATGGAACGAAGGCGTACAGCAACGTGAACTGGGTGCGCTGAGCAGAGCGCCTGCCCACCCGTGAGCCCCTGGGGCCCGCTTCCCTGCCGTGGGAGCGGGCCCTGTCGTTGATGGCAATCACCCCGGACGGCTGGTATGGGTTTCGCCTTGAGCGACGCACCGACCTCTGGCTCCGCCGCGGCCCTGTCGTTCCTCGCGGGTGGCGGGGAGCTGGGGGAGCGGATGCGACGGCTGGACTGGTCGTCCACCCCCCTGCCTCCGCCTTCCGCCTGGCCCCAATCGCTGCGCACGATGGTGCGGCTGCTGCTGGACGCCACCACGCCCATGTTCGTGCTGTGGGGGCCGGAGCTCTGCTACCTCTACAACGACGCGTACCGTCCCTTCATCGGCGCGCGGCACCCGGCGCTCGCCCGGCCCTGTTCGCGCATCTGGCCGGACATCTGGCCGCAGTTGGAGCCGCTGATGAAGCGCACGCTCTCCGGGGAGACCGTCTCCTTCGAGGACCTGCCGCTCACCGTCACGCGCCAGGGCTACCCGGAGGAGGTCTGGTTCACGTTCTCCTACGTGCCGGTGCGGGACGACGCGGGCGTCATCTCCGGGGTGTTCTGCGCGCCGCTGGAGACGACGGCGCGCAAGCGCGCGGAGCGGGAGAAGGAGGACGCCCTGGCCACGCTGCGCCTGGCGCAGCGGGCGGGGGGCGTGGGCGTCTTCGAGCTGGACCGGGAGACGCAGACGGTCTTCACGTCGGAGGAGTTCTGCCGCATCTGGGGCATGCCGGCGCGGCCGTCGTACATGCTCCAGGAGCTCCTCGCCCGCCTGCACCCGGACGACCGGCGGCGGCGCCCGGACCTCAGGGTGCTCTTCATGACGGGCCACGCGCAGGCGGCGGCCCAGGCCTCGGGCTTCCTCCTGCCGGGCATGGAGATGGTGACCAAGCCCGTGGCCATGGACGTCCTGGTGGCCCGCGTGCGGCGGATGCTGGAAGGCGCCTGAACTCCGCGAGGGCGACTCCAACGACGTCCCGTCGCCGCGCTGCTGGCCGTGCTCGCCGGGTTCCCCAATCCCAGACAGTGTCCGGCCCCGGCGGAGGGGAGGGATTCCCTTCCACGCGGGGCCTGCGCATCTCAGCCGACGCGGGGCGGCGGTCCGCGCCGCGCCGGGGGCGGGACATGGGCGGGAAGGCAGTGGGGGCGGACGGGGCGCGTCGACGAGGCCCGGGAGGGCGCGGCGGAGGACGCCACGCACGCAGCGACGCGGCCATGCGCCTGCGGCGCTGGATGTGTCTGGGCTTGCTGTGGGTGGGGTGTGGGAATCCGGAGGATGCGTCACCGCCGTCGTTCTCCCCCGGTGCGCCGCAGGCGCGGCGGCAGGGCCGGGCGTCCTCCGCGCGGGCGGCGGTGACACACACCCGGGCTCCCGTGGTGGGGCGGGGCGGAGCGCTGGTGCCCCCGCCCGAACCGGGAGCATCGCGGTCCTCGTTCGACGGGTGTCTGGCCCAGCCAACGCCGTCCGAGGACAGCGACACGCGCTTCCCGGCGACGACGGGCGTGGGCTCGCTGACGGACGCCTCGCCGGTGACGACGCGCTCCACCGCGGCGGGGTTGCTGGTGGAGCAGCCGCTGGACCACGAGTGCGGCCTGACGGCGCAGGTGGATTCGTACCTGAAGGACGGCACCGTGACGGTGACACGGACGCTGTCCGGCAAGTCCTGCCGGTGCATGTGTCACTCCACGGTGAAGACAGCGGTGCGCCTGCCGCCGGGCACGTACACGCTGCGGGTCGTCACGCTGGACCACGGGACCCGCACGGTGGTGCACGAGGGGCCGGTGACGGTGACGGAGCCGGCGCCCCCGTCCTCCACCAGGCCGTAGCGGCGCCCTGGCCGCCCCCGCTGGAGCCTGGCGGGCCCCCCGCGGGACATGGGGAGCATGGAAGGCGTTCCCCGGAAGCCTGGCTTCAAGCCGTGAGGCGTGGAGCGCTGGGATGCACCACCGGGTGTTTCACGGGGCGTCCCAAGCCAGGGGCGCGACCGTCCTTCACCACACGTCACGGCCCGGGTTGTCGGACAGTGGGACCGGCGGGGAATGCACATGGCGACCGCAAACCCTATCGTATGCCCGCATCCGTCGGATACCGGACCCGGCCTTCCATCCGGATGCGAAACACCGGTCCGGCCGCCGGGGAAAGACACACAATCCATCAGGGGGTGTGCTTGCCTCCCCCCAAGGAGACCCTGTCCGCATGAGCACGCCCACCCGGACCTCGCCCCCCATCGGGGGCCGTCCTCCCCGCTGGGACTCACGCCGCCGCGGCACCGTGGCCGTCCCCGCCGAAGCGCGGACTCCCACCGCCGACGACGCGGGCACCCCGCCGCCCCCGCTGGAGAAGGTGAACCTGGCGCACGCCTTCACCCACCTGTCCGGCCCCGACACGCCCCAGCCCGTGGGCATGCTCCATGGACAGCCGGTTCACCTGGTGCGCCTGACGGGCAACGGCCCCTGGTGCCAGCACGCCACCGGTGACGCGCTGTTCTTCGTCACCCGGGGCCACCTGCGCGTGGAGCTGCGCGAGCGCTCCGTGGACCTGGAAGCAGGCGAGCTGCTCATCGTCCCGCGCGGCGTGGAGCACCGCTCCGTCACCGCCTCCGAAGCGCTGGTGCTGGTGTCCGCGCCCACGCACCACGAGGACGCAGGCCAGTCCCCACCGCCCTGAAGGCAGGCCCCCTCCCCGACGGGCAGGCGAGCCCCCGGCCCTTCACGGGCAGGGTGATTCCTCCCAGCAGGGCCACGGCGCACTTTTGCCCTGAACGAACGACGGGCGGTCCCCACGGGCTCGGCTTGCTGGGGTGCTGGAGTCCGCCACGGCCAACGAGGAGCGGGAGCCGCCATGCGCATCCACCACCTGAACTGCACCACGATGTGTCCGCCCGGCGGGCGGCTCATGGACGGACGGCGCGGCTTCACCGGCCCGGCGGCGCTCACCTGTCACTGCCTGCTGGTGGAGACGGCCCGCGGTCTGGTGCTGGTGGACACCGGCTTCGGCCTCAATGACGTGTATGAACCGCGCGTGCGGCTCAACGGCCTGTTCCGCGATGTGCTGTGCCGGCCCGCCCTGGTGGAGGAGTCCACCGCCATCCGCCAGGTCGAGCGGCTGGGCTTCCAGGCCAGCGACGTGCGCGACATCATCCTCACGCACCTGGACTTCGACCACGCGGGCGGCCTGGACGACTTCCCCCATGCGCGCGTGCACCTGCTGGCGGAGGAGTACCGCGTGGCCAGCGCGCAGCGCACCTGGCTGGACCGCGCGCGCTTCCGCCCCCAGCAGTGGTCGCTGGACAAGCGCTGGGAGACCTACTCCGCGCGGCGGGGCGAAGGCTGGTTCGGCTTCGACTGCGTGCGGGAGCTGTCCGGCCTGCCGCCCGAAATCCTCCTGGTGCCGCTGACGGGCCACACGCTGGGCCACGCGGGCGTGGCCATCGACACGGGCGAAGGGTGGCTGCTGCACGCGGGCGACGCGTACTTCCACCACGGGGAGATGGACCTGGACCGCTACCGGTGCACCGTGGGGCTGCGCGCCTACCAGAAGCTGATGCAGAAGGACGGCTGGATGCGCTGGTACAACCTGCGCCGCCTGCGGGAGCTGGTACAGCGCCACGGCGAACAGGTGACGGTGTTCTGCGCGCACGACTCGCTGGAGTTCGAGCGCCTGGAGGAGCGCGAGAAGCTCCCCCTGGACTTCCCCATCCAGCCAGGCCTGGTCCCCCCGGTGCCCTCGCTGCACCTGTGAGGACGGCGCGGCGTCACTGGAGCATGACGGGCTCCACCGCCCCATCCACGAGCGCGGGCGTGCGCGGCAGGTCCACGGTGAAGGTGGCGCCCTGCCCCGGCACGCTCTCCAGGCGGATGGTGCCTCCGTGCGCCTCCACCAGCTGGCGCACGATGTAGAGCCCCAGCCCGTAGCCCGCCTCCGCCTTCGCGGAGAGTTCGCGCTCGAAGCGCTCGAAGACGCGGCGCTGGGCCTCCGGCGCGATGCCCACGCCCTCGTCGCGCACCGTCAGCCGCGCGTGCTCCGCGTCCAGCGCCGACACCCGCACCCACACCGGGTGGCCCCGGCCGAACTTCAGGGCGTTGGAGATGAGGTTCGTCACCACCCGGTCCAGGCGGATCCGGTCCCACTGGCCCACCTGCCCGCCCTCCACCTCCAGCGTGAGTTCGCACCCGGCCTGCGCGGCGCTCTCCGCGAAGCGGTCCACCACCTCGCGCGCCAGCTCCCCCAGGTCCATGGGCGCCGCGTCCAGCAGCCGCTTGCCGGAGGACAGCCGCGACAGGTCCAGCAGGTCGTGCAGCAATTGCCCCAGCCGCTGCGCCTGGCCGTGCGCCGCCACCAATCCCTGTCGCACCCCCTCTTCCTGGCCCGACGCCTGCGCCCGCTGCACCTTGTTCAGCAGCAATTGCAGTGCTTGCAAGGGATTGCCCAGGTCGTGCGCGGTGACGGCGATGAGCTCCACCGCCTCGCGCGCTTCGCGCAACAGCCGCGTGTTGTCCAGGGCCAGCGCCGCGCGGCCGGCCAGCTCCTCCACCAGCACCCGGTCCGTCTGCGTGAAGCTGCGGTGGCCCCGGGCCGTCATCAGCACGAACACGCCCAGCGTCTGGCTGCCCGCGCGCAAGGGCACCACCAGCGAGGAGCCGATGCCGATGCGTTCGATGAGCACCCGGTGTTCGGGGCTCTCCGCGGAGTCCGCCAGGTCACCGATGGTCACGTTCTCATCCAGGCGCGAGCGCCCGCTGCGCATCACGGACCAGATGGCGGGGGGCATGCCCACGCGCGGGGGAAAGCGCCGCAGGGACTCCCACAGGCTCTCCTCGCGTTCGGGCCGCACGTGGGTGACGGCCCGGGGACGCAGCTCCCCCGCGGGCGTCAGCAGGTAGAGGATGCAGCCATCCGCCACCTCCGGCACCAGCAGCCGGGCCAGCTCCGCCACCGTCAGGTCCGGGTCCAGCGACTGGTGGAAGACGCGGCCGGCCTCCGCGAGCAGCTCCTGCATCCGCTCCGAGCGCCGCTGTTCGGTGATGTCGCGCGTCACCACCGCGTAGCCCTGCGGCGCGCCGTCCTCGTCGCGCAGCGCGGTGAGGGCCACCTCCGCCCAGAAGCGCGAGCCGTCCTTGCGCTGCCGCCAGCCCTCCGAGCGCAGCCGCCCGTCCTTCAGCGCCCGCGACAGGTCGCGCTCGGCGTGGCCCGCCGCCGCCTCCTCGGACGTGTAGAAGGTGGAGGCCGGGCGGCCCAAAATCTCCGCCTCGCTCCAGCCCTTGATGCGTTCGGCGCCCGGGTTCCAGCTGGCCACCCGGCCGCGCGCGTCCAGCAGCACCAGGGCGTAGTCGCGCACGCCCTCCACCAGGGCCTGGAAGCGGTTCGCGCTGGCCAGCGCCTCGCGCTTGAGCGGATGCAGCCGGCGGTGCAGCACCCACGCGAGCGCCGCCGCGACGCCCAACCCCAGGAGCGACGCCAGCAGCAGCAGGACAAGCTCCCGCTGGTCCGCCTCCACCGCCGCCTGGCTGTCCGCGCGCAGCTGCGCCTGCACCCGCGCCTCCAACTGGGCCTGGGCCTCGCGCACCCGGGCATGGGCCTGGGCCAGGCGCGCGCGGGTCCCCTCCTGCTCCTCATCGAAAGAGCCCGGGGAGCCCGGGGAGCGCAGGGCCCGCAGGGCCGCCTCGTGCTCCTGCTCCGCCCTCCACACCGCGTCCACCAACACCCGGTCCCTCGGATCCGTCAGGCGCTCTCGCAGCCGCTCGGTGGTGTCCAGGAAGCGCTGCCGGGGCAGCGCCGTGTCCTGCGACAGGGAGCGCCCGCCCGCCAGCAGCGCGCTGTTGGCCAGGGACACCTTGTCGCTGAAGGCCCGCCCCAGCTGCTCCACCTCGAGCAGGTCCACGGAGCGCTCCATCACCCGCGCATCGGAGGCGGCGCGCGTCGTCAGCACCGCGGCCACGGCCACCGCCACCAGCACGAGCGCCACCAGGAGGCTCGCCCCCAATCCCCAGCCGGTCGTCTGTCCGAAGCGCCTGGGACGTGCCATGGGTGTCCCTTCCCCGTCGGACGCGACCTCTGCCCCCACTTCGCATCCGCGTCCGTTCACGGTGGGGACTTCGCCGCGCCGCGCCCACCCCCCTCCCCGGCCTGTCCGGTGTCCGCCAGTGTGCGCCCCGCCGCCCGGCCGGGTGGGGCAGTGACGCCTTTCCAACCCCTGGCGGCCCTTCGGGGCTTGCCACCGCTTCGCGGGGACCCGCCGCACCCCCACCCTGGCCCAGGGACTTCACGGGTGGCGGGGCGGAGCATGGGGAGCGGACGCGGTGGAGGCTGGTGGGTGGCGCTGCTCGTCGTGGGGGTGGCCTGCGGCCCCACGCAGCAGCCCTACGACACGTCCTTCCGGCTGCTGCCCTCCACGACCTTCTGCCATCCCATGACGTGCGAATCCCAGGGCCTGGACTGCGGCGTCGCCGTGGACGGCTGTGGCGGCACGCTGCACTGCGGCCCGTGCGCGGAAGGGGAGGCCTGCGGCGGGGGCGGCGTGCCCAACGTCTGCGGCCCCGCGCCCTGCGTGCCCGGCACCTGTGGGGCCCTGGGCGCCAACTGCGGCCCCACCCCGGATGGCTGCGGCGGCGTCCTGGAGTGCGGCGCCTGCGCGGCCCCGGAGGTCTGTGGGGGAAGCGGCGTGCCCCACGTCTGCGGGCCGCCCCCCTGTGTCGCCACCACCTGCGCGGCCCTGGGCAAGGACTGCGGGCAGGTGGCGGACGGCTGCGGCGGCGTCCTGGAGTGCGGCGCCTGCGGGCCGGACGAGACGTGTGGCGGAGGCGGCGCCGCCAACGTGTGCGGCCACGCCGCGTGCACCCCGGCCACCTGCGCCTCGCTGGGCAAGGACTGCGGCACGGTGGCGGACGGCTGTGGCGGCGTCCTGGAGTGCGGCGCCTGCGGGCCGGGGCTCGCCTGCGGCGCGGCCGGCGTGGCCAACGTCTGCGGACAGGCCACCTGCCTGGCCGCCACCTGCGCCGTGCTGGGACGGGACTGCGGCGAGGTGCTGGACGGCTGCGGCGGCGTCCTGGAGTGCGGCGCCTGCGGGCCGGAGGCGACGTGCGGCGGCGCGGGGCGGGCCAACGTCTGCGGCCCCGGCACCTGCGTGCCCACCACCTGCGAGGCCCTGGGCGTGAACTGCGGCCGCGTGTCCGACGGCTGCGGCGCGGTGCTGGAGTGCGGCGGCTGCGCCGCGCCCCAGACGTGCGGCGGCACGGGCGTGCCCAACGTGTGCGGCCAGGCCCCGTGCACCCCGGCCACCTGCGCTTCACTGGGCAAGACGTGCGGGGCGGTGGCGGACGGCTGCGGCGGCACCCTGGAGTGCGGCGCGTGTGGCCCGGGCACGACGTGCGGCGGGGGTGGCGTGGCCAACGTGTGCGGCGGGCCCGCGTGTCGGCCGGCCTCCTGCGGCCTGCTCGGCAAGACGTGCGGCGCGGTGGCGGACGGCTGCGGCGGCACCCTGGCCTGCGGGAGCTGCACCGCGCCGGAGACGTGCGGCGGCACGGGCGTGCCCGGCGTGTGCGCCACGTCCGGGCCGGTGTGCGCGGACCGGGACCTGGGCAGCGCGCTGCCGGTGACGGTGAAGGGCTCCACCGTGGAGGCCAACGACGACCACGCGGCCTCATGCGGGGGCGCGGGGTCCCCGGACCGGGGCTACCTGTGGACGGCGCCCCGGACGGGCACCTTCACCTTCGACACGGCCCGCTCGGCGGTGCGCTCGGTCATCGCCGTGTACGGGGGCGGCTGCGGAGGCCAGGAGCTGGCGTGCGCCACGGACGGCATCAGCTACGGCGGCGGCGCGCGGGTCGCGGTGGCGCTGACAGAGGGCCAGCAGGTGCTGGTGACGGTGGACGCGGAGGCCAGCGGGGCGTTCACCCAGGGGTACTTCGAGCTGCACATCGACGCGCTTCGCCCCAGCGAGGCCGGCGCGTGCTTCGACAACATGGACAACGACGGTGACCGCTGGGTGGACTGCGCGGACACCGAGTGCCGCGAGGAGCCCGGCTGCAAGGGCCCGGGCTGCGCGCACCACGACCTGGGCAGCGCGCTGCCCGTCACCTTCCAGGGGGAGACGGCCCGCTCCGGCGACGGCTTCCAGGGCACCTGCGGCGCGCTCCTCCAGCAGGACCGGGCCCACCTGTGGACGGCGCCCCGCGCCGGCACCTACCGCTTCGACACGGCGCCCGACGACGGCCAGGCCGCCGCCGGCAACGCCCTGTACGTCCTCACCGGCTGCCGGGGCACGGAGCTGGGCTGCGCCTCCCACCCACGCCCCACCCGGAAGAACGCTCCGAAGGTGGAGCTCACGCTCGCCCAGGGGCAGACGGTGCTGGTGGTGGTGGACGGCATGGCCCACCCGGAGCAGGACACCCCCATCCGCTACACGCTCCACATCACGGACGTGTCCGGACCCGACGCCAATCCCTGACGCAGCGGGACGCGGATTTTAATCCGTTAAACCATATCCACTGGACCCACTGGATCCCATCCAACCCTTTATAAAGGATTGGATGGGGCGCGAGGAGCCGCCCTCTCGAAGGCCCGCCCTACTCCTGGACGGGGGCCGGCGTGCCCTGCCCCGGCGCGATGAAGGAGCCGGAGGGGTCCACCTGCCAGGCGGAGTACTGGTGGGCGAGCACGTCGCGCACCTGCCCCTCCTCGTAGCAGACGGAGTAGACGACGAAGACGTCGTTGCGGAAGTTGGGCCGGCCGTAGCGGTAGCAGTCCTGGGCGCCCTGCTTCTGGAGCGTGAGCGGATAGCCCAGCAGGCCCTTCACCTCCTGGCTGGACATGCCCGCCTTCACCACCTTGATGCCGTGCGGCGTGATGACGGAGAAGGTGGTGCCGTGGTTGCGCCACAGGAAGAAGAAGCCCACCGCCAGGAACAGGGGCACCGCGGCCGCCACGAACCAGGTGAAGCTGAAGTGGCCATGCTTCTTCTGACTGCCTTCGCGGAAGGCGGAGAAGAGGGCATCCGGGGACGTGTCCGCCGGGGCATCACCGGGGATGACTCGCAGGGGGCTGTCAGGAACGCTCACCCCTCCTGAATGCCGTCCGCGCTCCCGGGATGCAAGGGATGCAGGAAAGTCCACCCCGCCCCCGCCCCACCGGCCGCCGACAACGTCAGCCAGGGTGGGATACGTCCGGACGTCTGGTGCCATTCCAGGCGTGCGAGTTCACAATCGGAACGGTTCGGGGCTGCTAGAGGGCACATCCTGAGTGCGGGTCTGCTCGAGGAGTCACACGTCATGGCGAAGCGCGCCGCCGCGAAGGGCGTCACCCAGAAGTCCGTGGAGCGGGACGCGGTGCCCCCCGGGACGGAGGTGACGGACAGCGACCTGTTCTTCAACCGCGAGCTGTCGTGGCTCGCGTTCAACGACCGGGTGTTGCAGCTGGCCGAGTCGCCGGAAGTGCAGCTCATGGAGCGGCTGAAGTTCATCTCCATCTACGCGCGCAACCTGGACGAGTTCTTCATGATTCGCGTGGCGCGCCTGCACGAGCAGATCGCCGCGCGCGTGGGGCGGCTGGTGCCGGACGGCGCGTCCCCGGGCCACACGCTGGACAAGCTGCACACGGGCATCCTGGAGCAGGGCCGCCGCCACGCGGACTGCTTCGAGAAGGTGCTCCGCCCCGCGCTGTCGGAGAAGGGCCTGCGCATCCTCTCCATGAAGGAGCTGGACGCGGACCAGCGCGCGCAGGTGGACCAGCGCTTCCGCGAGCAGATCTTCCCGGTGCTCACGCCGCTGGCCATCGGGCTGGGGCGGCACTTCCCGTACATCTCCAACCTGTCGCTGAGCCTCGCGGTGCTGCTGCGCGACCCGGTGGCGGAGGAGGAGAGCGTGGCGCGGGTGAAGGTGCCCAAGGAGATATTGCCGCGCTTCGTGCCGCTCAAGGGCGGCGCGGGTTCGTTCTTCGTGCCGCTGGAGGAGATCATCGCGCAGCACCTGGGGGACCTGTTCCCCGGGATGGAGGTGCTCAACTGGAGCCTGTTCCGCGTGACGCGCGACGCGGACTTCACCGTGTCCGAGGACGCGGAGGACCTGCTCAAGGCGGTGGAGACGGAGCTCAGCCAGCGCCGCTTCGGGGACGTCATCCGCCTGGAGGTGCAGGCGGGCATGAGCGCGAAGCTGCTGGAGCCGCTGGTGGAGGCGCTGACGCTGGAGCCCCGCCAGGTGTACGAGGAGCACGGCCTGCTGGACCTGGCGGACGTGATGTCGCTGGCCATGACGCCGGGCTTCACGGAGCAGCGGGACCCGCCGTGGACGCCGGTGACGCAGGCGCGGCTGCGCACGGACAGCGAGTCCCCGGAGGGCGGGGGCACGGTGATGTCCGCGATGCGCCGGGGGGACCTGCTGGTGCACCACCCCTACGAATCCTTCACCACGTCGGTGGAGCGCTTCGTGAGCGAGGCGGTGGAGGACCCGGACGTGCTGGCGCTGAAGCAGACGGTGTACCGCACGTCGGACAGCTCCCCGCTGGTGCCCGCGCTCATCCGCGCGACGGAGCAGGGCAAGCAGGCCGTGTGCATGGTGGAGCTGAAGGCCCGCTTCGACGAGCGCACCAACATCCGCTGGGCGAACGCGCTGGAAGAGGCGGGCGTGCACGTCGTGTATGGGATTCCCAGCCTGAAGACGCACGCGAAGGCCATCCTCATCGTGCGGCGCGAGGGCGAGCGGGTGCGGCACTACGTGCACATCGGCACGGGCAACTACAACCCGAAGACGGCGCGGCTCTACACGGACCTGGGCCTGTTCACCACGGATCCGGACATTGGCGCGGACGTGGCGGACGTCTTCAACTTCCTGACGGGCTTTGGCCGGCCGCGCTCCTTCCGCAAGCTGCTGGTGGCGCCGCTCACCATGCGCGAGGGCTTGATGGAGGAGATCAAGAAGACCCTCGCCGCGCACACGCCGGAGACCCCGTCGCGCATCCTGATGAAGATGAACGCGCTGGTGGACCCCGGCATCATCCGCGCGCTGTACGACGCGTCCCGCGCGGGGGTGAAGGTGGAGCTCAACGTGCGCGGCATCTGCTGCCTCAGGCCCGGGGTGCCCGGCGTGTCCGAACACATCCGCGTGGTGTCCAACCTGGGCCGCTTCCTGGAGCACCCGCGCATCTATTCGTTTGAACGGGGCGCGACGTCGCGGTGCTACATCGGGTCCGCGGACATGATGCCGCGCAACCTGGACCACCGCGTGGAGATCCTGGCGCCCGTGGAGGAGCCGTCGTTGAGCGCCCAGGTGCGCGACGTGGTGGAGCGCTGCATGATGGACACCAGCGGCTCCTGGGAGCTGGCCTCGGACGGAACCTGGCGCCGGCGCATCCCGCCGGCCACCGGGGACAAGCGCTCCGCCCAGGGCGAGCTGATGGAGCGCGCCATCCGGATGGTCCACATGCAGAGCGGCCGTCCGGTGGCGTGAGCCGCCGCTGACGGCTCAGGTCTCGTGGTTCACGAGGTTGAACACGGCCACGCGGTGCGACTGGGGGAACAGCACGATGAACAGGTGGTTCCAGTCATGCGCGCCCGCGGCCACCAGGTACGACGCGTAGTAGTAGGCCACCTGCACCTGCTCCGTGCCGTTGCCCAGCTCCGTCAACAGGTGCGGATCCAACGCGTCGAAGAAGAAGAGCTGCTGCGACATCGTGCTGAACGGCACGTTGCCCTGGAACCGGAACGGGATGCGGTCGTCCTGGCGCAGCGCGAACACCGACTCCACCGCGTCCGCCAGCGTGGGCGCCTGCGTGGACGTCCACGGGAAGCTGTAGACGTCCAGCGTGCCGTCGCACCAGTTGTTGTACGTGTCGCATTCCTCGTTGCCCGCCTCCATGTCGGCTTCGAGCAGCGCCGTCGGGCCCTCGTACTCCAGCTCAATCTGGCTCAGCCGCGACTCCACCGAGCGCACGGACCGCGTGGCCTCTGGCGTCGGCGTCGGCTCCGTGGGCGGAGGCGCTGCGTTGCAGGCACCCAACCACAGCGCGGAAGCCAGCACGGACAACTGCACCCGGTGTCGAAGCATGATCACATCCTTGAGCGGTGAGACGGGGAGGAGCGGTGAAGCGGGAGCCCCCGCTCTGCCACACCCCCGTCCCCACCCTCAAGCAACAACCCCCGCGTCACCCCGCCGTGACGCGAAGCCGCACGCGGCGGCTGGAAATCTTCAGCCCCGCTCGCCCAGGGCACCCCGGGCGGCGTCCTCGCGGCGGTGCGCCTCCACCTCGGGCACCTCTTCCCAGCGGATCCACCCGGCCCGGGCCGCGTGCCTGGCGGCGGCCACCGTGTCGTCCACCACCACCAGCTCGCTGCCCCCCGCGCGGATGTCCTCCGCGATGGTGGCCATCTCCATCGCGCGGCTGGAGCGCCCCGGCACGTTGCGGATGTAGACGCAGCGGATGCGGCCGGGGAACTCGCGCACGATGGTGCGGTAGTGCTCCGCGTCCTCCTGCCCGCTGTCCCCAATCAACACGAACGGCAGGTGCGACAGCGTCTCCAGCACGCCGCGAATCTTGTCCAGCTTGTGCCCGTGTCCCCCGCCCGGCGCGAAGCCGTGGCGCGACAGGCCCCAGTCGCGCAAGAGCAGCGGACCGATGGGGATGCGGTGCGTGGCCAGGAACTCGTCCAGGTGCTCGTAGAGGTTCCACGGGCTGCTGGACACGTAGAAGATGGGGTTGTCCGCCGTGCCGCTCGCGCCCGCCTGGAGCGCCGCGTAGAAGGCATCCACGCCCGGGAACGGCAGCCGCACCCGGTGCTCCGTGAGGAACAGCGCCCACGCGCGCTTGAGCACATCCGTCACCCCCGTGGCGATGACCGTGTCGTCGATGTCGCTGATGACGCCCAGCTCCGCGCTCGCCCCCGCCACCCGCACCGGCGCCGACACGCGCGAGACCCCGTCCGCGTCCGGCGACAGCAGCTCCAGTTCCACCATGTGCCAGCCGGAGCGCACCCCCGACGGCGGCGGCACCCACAGCTCCAGGAAGCCCTCCTCGTCCGTCGTGCCCTCCCAGTGCTTGTCCCCCCAGCGCACCGCCACGTGCGCGCTGGAGATTTCGCGCGTCATGTAGCGCTTGTACGACGCCACCGCGCTGCTCAAGAGCGTGTGCCGCTGGCGCGAGGGCTTCACCTTGCGCTCCTCCAGCACGCGCGCCTTGATGACCACGCGCTCCGGGGTGCCGTAGCCCCGGTACGGCAGGATGCGCAGCGGCGGGGCGATCCCCAGCCCCTTGCGCACGCGGCGGCTGAGCTCGTCGTAGTGGGCATCCGCCTTCACGGCGATGCGGAACAGCAGCGGGTACAGGTCGGACATGGCGGGTGCCGGCACTCTACCAGCCTCCCCCTCTCAATCGTGGCGTCCCAGCGTCCGGTCCAGGTTGTACGCGGCGCTGATGAGCGACAGGTGCGTGAGCGCCTGCGGGAAGTTCCCCAGCGCCTCGCCGGACATGCCCGTCTGCTCCGCGTAGAGCCCCAGGTGGTTCGCGTAGCCCTGCATGCGCTCGAAGATGAGCCGCGCCTCGTCCAGCAGGTCCGGCCGGGCCGCGCTCGCGCGCGTCATCGCCTCCACCAGCCAGAAGCTGCACAGGTTGAAGGTGCCTTCGCTGCCTTCAATGCCATCCAGCTTCTCGTCCGCCTCGTAGCGGAACACCAGCCCGTCGGACGTCAGGCCGCCCTCGCGCGGCGGCTTGCGGATGAGGTCCAGGGTGGAGAGCATCCGCGGATCCACCGGCGACAGGAAGAACACCAGCGGCATCAGGAGGTTCGCCGCGTCCAGCGCCTCATGCCCGTAGGCCTGGATGAAGGCGCCCTTCTCCGCGCACCAGCCCTTCTCCATGATCTCCTCGAAGATGGTGTCGCGCGTGGTCAGCCACTTCGCGCGATCCGCGGGCAGGCTGCGCTTGTCCGCCAGCCGGATGGCCCGGTCCAACGCCACCCAGCACATCAGCTTCGAATAGACGAAGTGCCGGCGGGAGCCGCGGATCTCCCAGATGCCCTCGTCCGCCATGTGCCAGTTCTCGCAGACCCAATCCACCAGCCGGCGCAGGTGTCGCCAGAAGTCATAGGAGATGGGCGCCGCGTACTTGTTGGACAGGTACACGGAGTCCATCAGCTCGCCGTAGATGTCCAGTTGCAGCTGACCCGCCGCCAGGTTGCCAATGCGCACCGGCTTCGCGCCGCCGTAGCCGGACAGGTGAAGCAGCTCCTCCTCCTTCGGCACCGGACTGCCATCCAGGCAGAACATCAGGGGCAGCGGCCCGTCCCCGGACTCCGCGCACCGCGCCTCCACCCAGCGCATGAACGCGGCGGCCTCCTCGTCGAACCCGATGCGCATGAACGCGTAGACGGTGAAGGCCGCGTCCCTGAGCCAGCAGTAGCGGTAGTCCCAGTTGCGCGTGCCCCCCGGGGACTCCGGCAGGCTGCACGTCGGCGCCGCGACGATGGCGCCCGACGGCTCGAAGGTCATCAGCTTCAGGGCCAGCGCCGAGCGCTGCACCATCTCCCGCCAGCGCCCGGTATACTTGCACTTGGACAACCAGTGCCGCCAGTAGTCCACCGTGTCCCGGAAGAGCTTCTCCGCGGAGTCGTGCGTGTGCAGGTGCAGGTGGCAGCCCTCCACCCCGCCCTCGCGCAGGGTGAAGACCATGGACTCGCTCTCCTGCAGCGTGAAGTTCGCGACGACGCCCCGGCCCTCCTGCTTCAGCTTCGCCGGCGTCACCAGCTGCATGCTCAGGTCCTTGGACACGAAGGCCGCGCCGCCGCTCACGACGTGCGTCTCGTGTTCGTCCCGGGCGTAGTTGAACGCCGGGAAGCACTCCATGCGGAAGGCCATGTGCCCGCGCACCACGCGGACGCGGCGCAGCACCTCCCGCCCCTCCGACCTCGCGCCCTTGCCCAGGGGCATCAGGTCGATGAGTTCCCCCACGCCGTCCGACGTGTAGAAGCGCGTCACCAGCACGTTGGTGTCCGGCCAGTAGAACTGGCGCTTCAGCACCCCGTCCGGCTCCGGCGACACGCGCCAGTACCCGCCCTTCTCCGGGTCCACCAGCGCCGCGAAGAGGCTGGGGCTGTCGAAGTGCGGGTAGCACAGCCAGTCGATGGTGCCCTCGTGGCCCACCAGCGCCACGGTGCGCAGGTCTCCGATGACGCCATGGTCCTCGATGGCGACGCCGCCCTTCAGGTCCACGTTGCGATTCACCGGGCATGCTCCTGGAAAGAGATGACGTGCTTGATGCCGCCCTTCGACTCCACCACCTTCGCGAACTCCGACGGTGGGTGGCGCTGGGTGATGAGCGCCTCCAGCCTCCCGGGCCAGCGGGCACGGAAGCGCGCCAGGTCCTCCAGCGCCGCGCTGAAGTCCCCGTCCGACGCGTTCACCGTGCCGAACATCACCCGGTTGCCCAGCACCAGTTGCCCCAGCACCTCGTCGCCGTGCAGCTCCAGCGGCTCCTCGCGCCCGGGCACCCCGGTGAAGATGAGCACGCCGTTCTCCTCCAGCACCTTGAGCGAATCGAAGGCCACCTTGGACGCCCCCGTCGCCTCGTAGATGACGTCCACGCCGCCACCCAACCGCTTCTTCAAATCCTCCACCGTGACCTCCTTGGAGGACACGTATGGAACGCCCATGGCCTCCGTCGCGGCGGCCTTCTCGTTGGGCTTGGGGCTGCGCGAATACGCCGTCGTCTCATAGCCCGCGCGCATCAGCAGCATCGCGCCCAGCTGCGCCACCGGCCCCGCGCCCAGCACCAGCGCCTTGCCCGGGGACGTCTTCCACGGCAGCCGCGTCTGGATGTGCGCCACCTCGCGCAGGCCCTTCTCCGCGATGGTGAGCGGTTCGGTGAGCACCGCCACGCCGCGCAGCGCGTCGTCCACGCGGTGCAGGTACGCCGCGTCCTCCACGAAGAACTCCGCGCAGAAGCCGTGTGCGCCCTGGATGCCGCGCTCCGTGTAGTCGCCCGTCACGCAGAAGTCCGGGTGGCCATGGCGGCATGCCGGACAGCGCGTGTGCGGACACGGCCGGCGCACGCGCGGCACCACCAGGTCCCCGGCCTTCAGGCCCTGGACGTGCGCGCCCACCTCCACCACCTCGCCCACGCACTCGTGGCCCGGGATGAGGTGGTCCTCGCCCTTCGGCGCCGCGCCGTGGTGGCCCTTCAGGATGTCCTGGTCCGTGCCGCAGACGCCCACCTCCAACGTGCGCACCTTCACCTCGGTGGGCGAGTGCAGGCGCGGCTCCGGAATGTCGACGACGCGCACCTCGCGCGAGGGGAACGTGATGGCCACGGCCTTCATGGGCGGCTGACTCCTCCGGGACAAGGGTGCGACGTCCCAGGACAAGGGGTGCGGACCCCCGACCCATGTCGCAAGTGCCATTGCCCCGTCCCGGCCTTCCGCGCCCGGCTTCCCGGAGGGCCCCGGCGCTGAACACCCTCCGCCGCCTGCCTGCCCGGAGGACGACACTTGCGGGCGCGCGAAAGCACTGCCCCCCGGCGACCCACGGGTCTATAGACGCATGCCGTGCGTGCGCTCCCCTACCGTCGCAGTCGCGCCACCGCCATCGGTGCCACGGCCTTCCTGCTGCTCGCCCTGCCCTTCCTGGTGCTGGGGGTGTTCTTCCTCCGCCAGATGGCCCGCATGGACCTGCGGTGCGAACCCCGGGCGCCCTGCGTCCTCACCCGCTCCAGTTGGCTGGGTGAGGAGGAGGTCGGCCGCTACGCGCCCGAGGACATCCTCCGCGTGGGGGTGGACCGCAGCCGCAGCCGGCGCAGCGGCGCGGCGCCCATCTTCCGGCCCCAGTTGGAGACGACGTCCGGCGACCAGCCGCTCGCCTTCCAGTGGACGCAGGACGAAGCGGAGGCCACCGCCTTCGCGGACACCGTCCAGCGCTACCTGACGGGCCCCCGCACGGACAGCCTCACGGTGTTCCGGGACGACCGGAGGGCGTCGCTGCGCGTGGGCGGGGCCTTCACCGGCGTGGGCCTGGCGGTGCTCGCCCTGAGCCTCTGGCTCTTCTCCCGCACCCTGGCGCACCGCAAGGCCGAACGCGCGGCGGCCCGCTAGGCGGCGGCCCGCGGCACCTGTCCTCCAGTGAATGGTGCCCGCCTGCTCCCAGTCCGAGCCTGTGCGACTCCGGGGCAGATGCATAGCTTGTGGACAATGGTGCGACGCCTCATCGAGCGGTTGCGTGGCCTGCGCAAGGTGGCTCCCCGGCTGTTGCGGCCCGCGAACGTGAAAGCGGACCGGGCGAAGATCTCCATCGCCCAGCTGGGTCATCGCTTCTCCAACAAGGTCGTCGCGCTCCAGGACGTGAACCTCAACGTCCGCTCGGGGGAGTTCGTCTGCCTGCTGGGGCCTTCCGGCTGCGGCAAGTCCACCCTGCTCTACGCGCTCGCGGGGCACGTGGCGCCCACCGGCGGCACGGTGTCCATCGACGGCAGGTCCATCCAGGGCCCAGGGCCGGACCGGCTCCTGATGTTCCAGGAGGCCGCGCTGTTCCCGTGGCTCACCGTGCGCGGCAACATCACCTTCGCGCTGGGCGCCCGGGGTGTGCCCCGCTCCGAGCGCCGCGAGCGCGCCGACACCTTCATCCAGCGCGTGCGCCTGGAGGGCTTCGCGGACTCGCTGCCGCATGAGCTGTCCGGCGGCATGAAGATGCGCGCCAGCCTGGCCCGCGCGCTCGCGGTGGACCCCACCGTGCTGCTGATGGACGAACCCTTCGGCGCGCTGGACGCCCAGACGCGCGTGCACATGCAGGAGATGTTGCAGGCCATCTGGCTGCGCTCCGGCAAGACGGTGGTGTTCGTCACCCACGACGTGCAGGAGGCCCTGATGCTGGGCACCCGCGTGGTGCTGATGGCGCCCCGCCCCGGGCGCGTGGTGGAGGACCTGGAGATCCACCTGCCCATGCCGCGCTCGCTGGAGGACCCGTCGCTGGACGCGATGGCCCGCGACATCCGCCACCGGCTGCGCGCCGTGGAGGGCCCCGCGCTGGAAGCCCGGCGGGTGGAGCCCCTGCACCCCCGCACGCAGACGCCCTCCAGCCTGCCGCGCCCCAGTGTCGTGACCGGACGGTGAGGACCCCGCCATGCTGAAGTGGACGCAGAAGCTGGGAATGGTGGTGTTGCTGTTCGCCCTCTGGGAGGGCCTGGCCCGCTCGGGCGTGTGGACCCGGCACCTGTTCCCCGGCCCCCTGGAGGTGATGCAGACGCTCGTCGCCATGGTGCGCGACGGGCGGATGGGCGGCGCCACCGCGCGCTCGATGGGGCGGCTGCTGCGCGCCTACCTCATGTCGGTGGCCATCGGCGTGCCGCTGGGGCTGCTCATTGCCCGGACGGCCTTCTTCCGCAACGCGGTGAAGCCCGTGGTGATGGGCCTGCAGGCGCTGCCCTCCATCTGCTGGCTGCCGCTGGCCCTCTTGTGGTTCGGCCTCAACGACAGCGCCATCCTCTTCGTGGTGGTGATGGGCAGCGTGCTGGGCATCTCCATCGCCACCGAGGACGCGGTCAACGGCCTGGATCCGCAGCTGTCGCGCGTGGCCCGGACGCTGGGCGTGCGCGGCCCGCGCTTCTACTTCGGCGTGCTCCTGCCCGGCGCCCTGCCCGGCATCGTCACCGGCCTCAAGCTGGGGTGGAGCTTCGCGTGGCGCGCGCTGCTCGCGGGCGAGCTGCTCTTCGTCTCCGGCGGGCTGGGACAGCTGCTCACCATGGGCCGCGAATTGATGGACGTGGCGCAGGTGATGGCGGTGATGCTGGCCATCATCTTCATCGGCATCACGGTGGACCGCGTCCTCTTCCAGACGGTGGAGACGCGGCTGCGGCGACGGTGGGGACTGACGGCGCCGGGGTGAGGCGCGGGCGTGTGCGCCCCATGACGCTTCACCCCCAGGGGCATTGATAACGGGCACGGCTTGTCCCCTAGCGTGGCGGCAATGCCTTCCGTGCGTCCGCTGACCCGCCTGTTCCTCCTCTGCGCCCTCCTGACCGGCGTCGCCGCCTGCAAGCGCGACACGCCCACGGGCGCTGACGCTCCCCTGCGCGTGGCCTTCTTCCCCAACATCACGCACGCCCAGGCCCTGGTGGCGAACTCCGAGGGGCTGTTCGCGTCACAGCCCGGCACGGGCCGCCTGGAGGTGCGCCAGTTCAACGCCGGGCCCGCCGCCATGGAGGCGCTGGTCGCGGGCTCCGTGGACGTGGCCTACGTGGGGCCCGGCCCCGCCATCAACACGTACCTGAAGGCCGGCCGGGAGCTGCGCATCATCGCGGGCGCGGTGAACGGCGGCGCGGTGCTGGTGGTGAAGAACGTGAAGACGGCCGCGGAGCTCAAGGGCAAGAAGCTGGCGACGCCCCAGCTGGGCAACACCCAGGACATCGCCCTGCGCACCTGGCTCAAGGCCCAGAAGCTCAGCATCGCCACGGACGCGGACGGCGACGTGCAGGTGATTCCCATCAGCAACCCGGACATCCTGGGCCAGTACCTCCAGGGCGCCATTGAAGGTGCCTGGGTGCCGGAGCCCTGGGGCGCGCGCATGCTCGCCGAAGGGGGCGGTCACATCCTGGTGGACGAGCGCGACCTGTGGCCGGGCAGGCGCTTCCCGTCCACCGTGGTGGTGACGACGAAGAAGGTGCTGGAGACGCAGCGCCCGCGCATCGCCGCGCTCCTGCGCACGCACGTCCGGCTCACCGAGCGTTGGAGCGCGGACCCGGCCGCCTTCGCCACGTCCGCCAACGCCGCCTTCGGCCAGCTCACCCGCAAGCCCCTGCCGGCGCCCGTGCTCCAGGACGCGTTCTCCCGCCTGGAGCCCTCGCTGGACCCGGTGCCCGCCGCGCTCGCCACGTCCGCCCGTCACGCGAAGGCGCTGGGCTTCATTCCCAGCGACGACATCGCCGGGCTCGTGGACCTGAGCGTGCTGGACGAGGTGCGTGGCGCGAAGCCGCACTGAGCGCTATTCCATCTTCTCGCCCTGGAGGGACAGGGCCACGTTGTTCGTCTCTCCCTCCACCTGGTACAGGGCCACGACCTGTTGGCCCTCCCGCGGCAGCCGGGAGATTTCGAGCGCGCTCATGTCGAGCGGCACCACCGGCCCCGCCCCCTCCTCCCGCACGTAGAGGGTCAGCCCGTCCTGCTTCACCACCGGCCCCGTCACCTGGCGCATCCGCTCCTCGTCGGGAGTGATTTGCCGCACCGAGTGGTTCTGGGTGAGTCGCGAGGGGCTGGTGTCCGGGACGGTGCCCACCACGTTGGCGGGGCTGGTGCTGGCCCGTTCGGTCTGGTCGTGCGAGCCCAGGTCCTGGGTCTTGCCCACGTTGGGTTCGCGTGCCTGAACCGGTCCGGGCATCAGCAGCAGGCCGAGCATCGGCGCGCTCAACAGCACTGCTCGCCATCCTCTGGGGAATCTGCGCATCATCGTCATACCTCCGTGCCTTGGGGGCACTGCCCCCTGGCTCACACCTGAACGTAGGGTGGGAGGCGCTGAATGTTCAGCGGCGGAACACGGGCCGTACCCGTGGTGGCGGCAACACCGTAGGGTGGAGCGCGCACGGGCCGACAACCCCTCGCGGATTGCCCCCCTGTCTGTCCTTCTCCCGCCGCGTGAGCGCGGCAAGAATACGAGGCACCCTTGGCTGGACGCACCGACGAGCAGCACCGCATCGCCCTCTTCATCGACTTCGAGAACCTGGTCACCAACACCGGCATCAGCTCCAACAACTTCGACCTCCAGCCCGCGCTGGACCAGCTGCTGGAGCAGGGCAAGGTCGTCTTCCGCCGCGCCTACTGCGACTGGTCGCGCTTCGCGGACGCGAAGGTGCGCCTGCACGACGTGGGCGTGGAGCTGGTGGACGTGCCCCCCTCCACCCGCGCCGGCAAGAACAGCGCGGACATGCGCCTGGTCATCGACGCGCTGGAGCTGTGCTACGCGCGCGAGCAGATCGACACCTTCGTCATCGGCTCTGGCGACAGCGACTTCTGCCCGCTGGCGTACAAGCTGCGTGAGAACGGCCGCACCGTCATCGGGCTGGCGGTGAAGGAGGCCAGCTCCCGCATGTTCGTGAACGCCTGTGACCAGTTCATCTACATGCGGCCCAAGTCGCACGGTGGGAAGGACAAGGACCACGGCGGCAAGGGCAAGGGCGACAAGGACGAGGGCCGCGGCAAGCGCGGCGGCAAGGGCCACAAGGACGAGGGCAAGGGCCACAAGGCCGAGTCCTCCGGCAAGGAGGGCCACGAGGGCAAGGGCGGCAAGAACAAGGCGGAGGTGCCGGCCATCGCCCGCGAGGTCGTGCAGAGCCTGCTGCGCCGCGCCACGGGCCCGCTCAACCCGTCCCTCATCAAGGAGACCATCGTCCGCAAGGAGCCCGACTTCGACGAGCGCGACCACGGCTTCTCCACCTTCGCGCGCCTGCTGGAGGCGCTGGAGCAGGAGGGCCTGTTGCGCCGCATCCAGCAGGGCCGTCAGGGCTACGTCGTGAGCCCGGACACGGACCTGCCGGCCACGCCCCACGAAGGCAAGGGTGGCAAGGGCAAGGGCGCCAAGGCCCCGACGCCGGTGGAGGAAGAGGACGAGGAGCTGGAGTCCTACCCGGACCCGGACGACGAAGGCCTCTAGGCCGCGCACCGCCGCGGGCCCGGGGAGCACCCGGCCCGCGCGCGGGCATGCATCAGGCGGCGCGAGGCGTGGTGGACTCGCACAGGTGCTCCAGGAACTCCGGGAGCAGTCGGGCGGACATCACCCACAGCTTGCCCTCGCCCAGGTCCGCCAGCGACGCGCGCTCCGCGTACTCCACGCACGCGCCCTCCACGTAGTGGACGAACACCTTGCGGTCGCGCGCGCGGTACCACTCCGCCGCGCGGCCCAGCAGCGCCACGAACGCGTCCTGCACCTCCGGGCGCGCGTCGTCGTCCAGGGGCACCAGGCGCACGCCGTCCAGCACGTTGAAGAGGTTGAGGCCCGGCTGCGCGGACTCGAACACCGCCAGCGCGACGGCGCGGCCCTCGTGACGGGCCACCACCAGCTCCCGCTCGCGGGACAGCCCGGCTTCACCCCAGCCGGTGCGCATGGCGCTCAGGTCGAAGCGCTCCGGCACCAGGTCCAGCGCCTCGCGGTAGGCCTCCGGGCGGGTGGTGGCCACCTGGTGGAAGAAGCGCGCGCGCTCCTCCGCGGTGGGCGCGTCCAGTTGGATGCCGGCCGGCGCGGTCCAGGTGCCGTCCACCTCGCCCTCCATCAGGCGGAAGGGCACCAGGCACGTCTGGCCGGTGTGCGCGTACCAGGTGGCGAAGTCGAACTTGGTGTAGCGCACCCAGCGCACGTTCGCCTCGCAGTAGGCGAAGAACCACTTCACCTCCGGGTCCGCCTGCGTGGGCTCGTAGCCGCGCAGGTAGATGTCGCGCAGCGCTTCGCGCGCGGTGGAGCGGCTGTTGACGGGCTGGTGCCGCGCCAGCTGGTGCGCCATCCAGCTGCCCGCGTAGGGCTTGAGCACGGACAGCGTCGCTTCCACGCCGTCGTCCGCGGGGCGCACCACGCGGTAGCCCAGCCGGGGCTGCTCCTGGAGCTTGTCCTGCGTCTGCTCGAACTGTTCGCGCAGGCTGGTGAACTTCTCCGGCTCCTTGCCCGGCAGGCGGAAGTAGCCGGAGCGCTCGAAGAGCTTCCAGGTGGAGTCGTTCCAGTCGCCCTCCACCTTCGTCGTCGGGTGGGCCTGCGCCTCCACCAGCGCGCGCCACGCCCGGGCCCCTTCCGCGTCCAGCGGACGGACGCACACGCCGCAGCGGCGGCCGTTGGGCGTGCTGGAGATGTTGCGCACCTCCGCGCGCAGGCGCACCGGCGCGTGGCCCTCCAGCGCCACCTCCACCACCGGCAGGCGCAGGCCCGGGTACATCAGGTCCTCGCCGGGCTCGGTGAGGAAGGACAGGCCCTCATAGGAGACGTCCAGCAGGCCGCGGCTGACGTGCACCTGCGGCCAGAGCGGGTGGTCGAAGTCCAGCGTGCAGGACGGGCTCGCCTGCGTGCGGCGCAGCCAGCGGTGGCGGAAGCGCACGATGGACGTGGGCACCGGCATCACCAGCAGCTCACCCTCCACGCGCGCGGCCTCGCCCTGCAGGTGCACCACGCTGCTGTAGCCGAAGGCCTCCACCGTGAAGGGGCCGGGGGGGAGCGCGCCGTGCAGGCGCCAGCCGAACATGTCCTGGAGGGGCTCGAAGAAGGACGCGGTGACCTCCACGCGCTGGCCGTCCTGGGTGCGCAGCACGCCGCGGGCCTGGCGCGAGGCGAGCGCTTCACAGATGCGCGCCACGCGGTCCGCGCGGTCGATCTGCTCACGCCACACCGGCCGCGTCTCCGGCGTGAGCAGCAGGCCGTTGTCACGCAGCGACTCCAGGAGCCCCACGATGCGGCGGCCCGCGTCCAGCGGCGGCGCGACGAAGCGCAGGCTCACCTCCGGCCGCGCGTCGTTGACGCCAATCACCTCCGCGTCCAGCGCGGTGGCCCAGCGTTCGCCCTCACCCACCACCACGGACGCGGCCTGTCCCTTGCGGGGCACGGTGCGTGACTCCAGGTGGAGCGTGAGGTGCTCCAGGGACAGCTGCACCAGACGCCCAGGCGAGAAGTCCGCTCCGAACGACGCCGCCGCGCTCAACTCCGTCCCCACCCGATATCCGAGAAGGGTCTCGCGGCCAGCCGGCGCGTCTTGAGTGTCCGTGTGCATTGGGGGCTCCCTCGATGTCCTACGAGGCATGATCCTACGACGTCCGAAGAAACTGTGCTCTCCCCAGTTACGGGTGACCCGGGGAACTCGGATTCCCACAGAGTGGAGACGATTCACCCTGCTTGCACTCAGACCTTCGGGCCGCATCGGCAAGCAGCCTTCGGATTGTCTTCGAGTCGCTTCTCACGAATGGAGAAATCCTTCCACGGACAGACGCATGGCCTTCCAAGACGGGTGCACGCATGTCCCATCCTCGGGTCGCGCGCTACCCACGAAAAGCGGGTCATCCCCGCACTCAGTGCGCTCCGGGCATGTCGCATGTCAGGTGGTGGGACGTCTCCGGCCTCCGGGGGCGGAGACACGGTGAAACACGTCCGGGATGACTCGCGCCCCTCGGAGCGGTTATCTGGATTCCTCGCCATGCCCCTGTCCACCCTCTGCCTCCACTGCGGCATGTGCTGTGACGGCACCCTCTTCACCCAGGTGCCGCTCCAACCCCATGAGTCGGGGGCGCTGGGCCAACGTGGGTTGCCTCTCACCACCCGAGAAGACGGCGCCGTGGTGCTGCCCCAGCCATGCGCGGCGCTGAACGGCCGGTGTTGCACCGCTTATACGGAGCGTCCGGAGGCCTGCCGCCGCTACCGCTGCCAGCTCCTGAACGCGCTCGCCGAAGGGGAGGTGTCCCTGGACGAGGCGAAGGGGGTGGTGGACGCCGCGCACGCGCGGGTGGAGGCGGTGGCGCGCTCGCTGCCCCCGCCGGAGGACGGCGTGGCGGCGGCTCCGGCTTCGATGATGCGCAGGGCGCGGGCGGAGGCGGCCGCGCTGTCACCGGAGGCCCGCGAGGCGCTGACGCAGGCGGAGGCCTTCCTGGACCGGCACTTCCGGGGGCGCTTCCGCCGCTCGGGGTGAAAGCCGGTGTCCGGTCCGTGGCCGGGCAGCTAGCCTGTCCTCCTCCGAGTGCCCCAAGCCCTGCCCCACCGAGGTCCTGCTCCCGTGAAGACGTCCCTGCTGGCCGTGCTGTCCTCCGCCGTGCTGCTCGCCGCCGCTCCCGCCGGAGCCCAGCCCGGGGCGACGAATGACGCGCCCGTGAAGTCCTCCAGCGTGGACCTGGATGGTGACGGCAAGCCCGAAGCGGTGTCGCTGACGCCGGGCGCCGACGGGAAGTTCACGCTGAAGGTCGGCGCCACCACGCTGCAGGGCAACGCGGCCGGCAACGAGGTGAGCGGCTTCACGGTGGTGGACCTGGACACGGGCGACACGTGGAAGGAGCTGCTCGTGCACTCCGTGGGCGACGTGGACGACGACCACCGCTTCTTCCTCTACGGCTACGACGGCAGGGGCGTGAAGGCGCTGGGTGACGTGCGGGCCCTCACGGAGGCGAAGGGCAACGGCATCGTCCTGGTCGATACGTGGATGGGCTTCTGGCACCGGCGGGAGAAGTACGCGCTGGACCGCAAGGCGTGGAAGCTGAACCGCGTGCCGCAGGAGCTGTACGCGGTGGGCGTGGAGGCCACGGTGAAGAAGTCCTTCCCGCTGGCGCAGGCCCGCACCGGCGCCGCGGTGGTGGCCCACACCGCGCAGGGGTCCAAGGTGCAGGTGCTGGCCGCGAGCGTCCCGGCGAAGGGCGACCGGGACGACGTCTGGTACCTGGTGAAGTCGTCCAGCGGGCTGCTCGGGTGGGTGCGCGGGAAGGCCCTCCTGGAGTCCACGGAGGGCCTGCCGCTGGCGGGCTGAAGCGTCACTCCGCCAGGGAGAACTCCACGCGGCCCAGCTGTTCGTCGGTGGAGACGACCTTGACCTTCACCGGCATGCCCACGGTGAAGGTCCGCGTGGCGCCCACCATGGACAGCTCGCGCGCGTCGGGGCGGTAGGGGCCGCCGGCGAGGCCGTCCGCGGGCACCATGCCCTCCACCCACATGCCATCCAGTTGCGTGACGAGGCCAAAGGGCTTCACGCGCACGATGCGCGCCGGGAACTGCTGCCCGATGCGGGTGGCCATGAAGCGGGCCTCCAGTTCGTGGTGGCGGTCCACCTCCGCGCGGTTGGCGGAGCGGGCGCGCAGGTTGATGTGCTGGGCGAGCAGCTCGACCTCAGGATCCTCGTGCACGAAGTCACGGCGGCCCTGGAGGTACGCCTTGATGAGCCGGTGCACGGCGAGGTCCGCGTACCGGCGGATGGGGGACGTGAAGTGCAGGTACAGGGGGGCGGCCAGGCCGAAGTGCGGGCCGGGCTTCACGGTGTAGTGGGACGGGCCCAGTGAGCGGCGCAGCACGGAGCGCAGCGCGGGCTCCGCCTTCGCGCCGGAGATCTGCCGGTCGAACGCGGCCAGGGCCAGGGGCGTCAGCTGCGCGCCGAAGCCGGCCGCGAACCCCGAGTGCAGCGCGAACGCGTTCACGTCCGCCACGCGCTGCGGGTCGGGCTGTTCGTGCACGCGGAACACGGTGGGCACGCCGCGCGTCATCAGCCACATGGCCATGGCCTCGTTGGCGGCGACCATGAAGCGCTCAATCATCCCGTGCGCGGAGGTGTCCTTCTCCCCGGCGAGGCCGGACACGGCGCCGGTGGCGGTGTCGAAGGTGAAGCGCGCCTCGTCGCGGGACATCACCATGCCGCCCCGGGCCGCGCGGGACACGGCGAGGCGGGCCGCCGCCAGCCGGAACCAGGGCATGGCCTCGCGCACGGACTCCATGGCCGGGGACACGGTGCCATCGTCCAGGAACTCCGCGACCTCGTCGTAGTTCAGCCGGGCCCAGGAGCGGATGAGGCTCTCATAGACGTCCGCGGAGGTGACGCGGCCGTCGGGGTCGATTCGCAGCTCCACGGTGAGGCAGTGGCGCTCCTGGTCGGGCACGAGGCTGAGCCAGTGCGAGGACAGCTCCTCCGGGAGCATGGGGAGCACGCGGCCGGCCAGGTACACGCTGGTGGCGCGGGCGCGGGCCTCCAGGTCCAGGGCGCTGCCCTCCTTCACGGACTCGCCCACGTCCGCGATGGACACGAGCAGGCGCACGGCGCCGTCGGGCCCCGCGGGCAGCACGGAGATGGCGTCGTCGATGTCGCGGGTGGAGGGCGCGTCCACGGTGACGGTGGGGATGGCGCGCAGGTCGCGGCGGGTGCCCAGGGCGTGGGGGACTTCCCGGGCGCGGAGGGCCTCGGCGACGACCTCCTGGGGAAAATCGCGGTGCAGGCCGTGGCGGGCGATGACGCGCTCCAGGGAGCGGTCCGCGCCGGGCTCCAACTTGTAGAGCAGCACGACCTTGCCGTCCGCGATGCGGGCGACGACGGCGTCATTGGCCTGGATGGGGGTGGTGCCCGGGTCCAGGGGCCACTCGGTGTTGGAGACCTCCTTGTCGATGCGCAGGAAGAAGGCGCCCCGGCGCGACACCACCTCGCCGTAGACGACGGTGCGCGAGCGCTCCACGAGCGACAGGCCGGACGCGGTCCACCGGCCTTCGGCGGAGGCCGTCACGGTGGCGGAGACGATGTCGCCCGCGAAGAGGGGGTTCAGGTCCGGGGGCGTGATGAACGCGGACAGCACCTCGGGGGCACCGGGCTTCTGCACGGTGAGGAAGCCGAAACCACGGGGATGCACGTCGACGCGGCCGGTGACGGTGCGCGGGGAGGCGGAGGTGTCCATGTCGGCGCCGTCGTAACCCACCTCCAGGGCACACGGGGAGATCCCGGGATTCTTCTCCTCCGGGTTGCGGTTGCGGCGTTCTCCTGACTCCTCATCCGGCCCATACCCATTGGACGGCTTGCGTTTGCGTCGGATGTGAACATGATTCCTTCTGGCCCGGAGCTGCGCGGCCTTGGAGGCACCTATGACTTCGCCCACCGCCGATGCCCTTCCGCCTCGTGCGTCGGAGCCCGTCGCCGCCAGTGGCGTGTCCCTGGAGCAGGTGCGGAAGCTCGCGCAGCTCATCACCCGGGAGCTGGGTGAGAAGGGCAGCGGACATCCGCTTTTCTCGCTGTTGGGCCCCAACCACGAATCCGTGCCCCTGCCGACGGACGTGCTCACGCTGATGCAGCAACTGCTCGCCATCCTCGCGTCGGGCGATGCGGTGACCGTGGTTCCGGTCCACAAGGAACTCACGACCCAGCAGGCCGCGAACCTGCTCAACGTGTCGCGGCAGTACCTGGTGCAACTGCTCGACGAGGGACGCATCCCCTTCCACCGCACGGGCACCCATCGGCGCGTCTACAGCAAGGACGTCCTCGAATACCGCGCGCGACAAAAGTCCGACCGCCGGGCCCAGCTCGACGCGATGATGCGGGAGAGCCAGGACGCCGGGGGCTACCCCGAACTCGAATGAAGAGGACGCGAGGGCCCCTCATCTCGTGATTCACGCCCCACGGCTCCGTGAGCGGGCCGGACGTCACTGGAAGCCGGGCGGCTTCCCGCTGTCTGTCTTCAACCGCGTGCCTGGGTTCAGCTCAAAGACAAGCCCGAACTGCCACAGGCTGATGCGCTCCAGGAAGAGGATGTTGTAGTAGTCCTGCCCCCGCACGTACCGCGCGAACACCCCGAAACCCGACCCCCACCGGGGATTCGCCGCCGCCTCCACGCTCAGCGTGCTGCGCTGACCCGGTGTCTCCCCGAACGGATGCGACAGCGCCCCTTCCAGCCGGAAGCGGTTCCCGTTCACCGCGCGCTCCCCCACCAGCCCCACCCCCCAGTGCCCATTGCCATACACCGTGCGCTGCTGCGAGCTCATTCCCCCGGGGCCAATCGCCGTATTCAGTTCGTAGAAGGCATTCGCCCCGATGAGCCAGGCGTTCAACTTGTGGGGATCCACCTCGAACCCCAGCCGCCCGTGCACCTCGATGCGCAGCAGGTTCGTGGAGAAGCTCCCCGTCACCTCGTTCAGCGGAAGCTGCCCCTCCGCTGGCGTGCAGTCCGGGTCCTTCCCCGTCTGGTTCGCGAAGAAGCACCCGTCCTCGCCGTTGGAGTGGTGACCCAGGATGACGTTCAACCCCAGCGCCAGCACCCGGGGCTCTCCATCCCGGTCCGGACCATGCAACAGCCGCAGGTGCGCCGCCTGGAGCGTGAACTTCGGCATGTACGACGGCGGCAGGATGGGGTTGCTGTCCGTGTTCAACATCCGCAGCAGGATCTTCGGCGTGAACACCAGGGAGAACAGCGTCTCCCGCCCGTCCTGCTTGAAGTCGCCGTAGCGCAGCTGCGGCAGGAAGAGGTTGGGCGCGAACTGGCCCTCGATGAGCAACGGCGCGGGCGACTCCGGGTCCCCCAGGCGCTGGATGCGGTTGGGCGACGCGAACAGGTAGGTGCGGTCCAGGAAAAGCGGCGTCTGCAGGTCGAACTCCACCTGGAGCCCCTTCGCCCGGGCCTCCCCTGCCCACACCCCCAGCAGCACGCCCAGCAGCACCGCCGCGCCCCGACCTCCTCCCTGGCTCGTCGCCCCGGCCCGCATGCGCACCCCCCCGAACCCTCGGCCGCCCACGCTAGCCAGCCCCCCTCGCCTCCTCCGCCCCTCCCCGCGCACCGCCCCTCCGGTGTCGGACACTTCGCGGAGGCCCTGTCCGCACCCGGACGGAGGCCTCATCCCTGTAAACCCTGGCATCCGCCCAGAAACCGGGGTCCGGGCCTTTCGCGACCCTCCCTCCACGGGTGTAGAGTCAGCCCCCTTCGATGGCTGGGACGACGCTCACGCTCACTCCGGACGGGTTCCGCGGCCGGGTGTTGGGCAAGTACGAGGTGCTCTGCCGCCTGTCCACGGGCGGGATGGCGGAGATTTTCCTCGCGGCCCAGAAGGGCCTCGCCGGCTTTCGCAAGATGGTGGTGTTGAAGCAGATCCTCCCCGACATCCGCGGCGAGGAGGAGTTCGTCCGGATGTTCCTGGACGAGGCCAAGGTGACGGCCGCCTTCAACCACCCCCACATCGCGCACGTCTACGACCTGGACGTGGCGGACGGGGAGCTGTTCCTCGCGATGGAGTTCGTGCCCGGCGCCACCCTGGTGGAGGTGGCCCGCGCCTGCCGCAGCGCCCACGAGCCCATCCCCATGGGCCTGAGCCTGATGGCGGTGCGCGACACTGCGGTGGCGCTCAACTACGCGCACGCCTTCACGGATCCGCTCGGCCAGCCCTCCCCCGTGGTGCACCGGGACGTGGCCGAGAAGAACATCATGGTGACGTACGAAGGCGTCACCAAGCTGCTCGACTTCGGGATCGCCAAGAGCCTGGCCCGCGCGGGCCGCACCGCCGTGGGCATGGTGAAGGGCACCAGCGGCTACATGTCGCCGGAGCAGATCATGGGCGATCCGCTGGACGCCCGCAGCGACCTGTTCAGCCTGGGCGTGGTGCTGCACGAGTGCCTCACCGGCATGCGCCTGTTCTACGCGAAGAGCGCCGACGCGATGATGAACGCGGTGCTGAGCGGAGAGGTGACGCCGCCCTCGCGCGTGAACAAGGAGATTCCCCCGGAGCTGGACGCCATCGTCCTCAAGGCGCTCGCGAAGCGGCGCGAGGACCGCTACGGCACCACGCTGGAGTTCGCCCGCGCCATCGAGCGCGCGGTGGGCCCGCGCATCTGGCACCCGGAGCAGAGCAGCGAATTGATGATGCGCCTGTTCTCCGAGCGCCGTGACCAGACCCGCCTGCTGCTCATGAGCGGTCAGGCGACCGGGAACGGCTCCTCCAGCGAGACGCAGGTGGCGCAGGTGCTGGCCCGGGGCGCGGAGCTGCCCGAGCCCGCCATCCCCGGCCTGCCGCAGGGCGTCTCCACGCCGCCGCGCGCGCCCACGCCCGTGGCCCCGTCGAAGCCGCCCGCGCCGGCCAGGGCTTCACCGCCCACGAGTGCACCGGTCCGTCGCAACACCACGGAAGAGCTCGTCGCGCGCAAGACGGCAGCCGCGCCGACTCCCTCGCGCCGGGTGTCGCCGCCCACGCCGGAGCCGCTCCGCTCGCAGTCCCATGATGCGCTGAGCGGGAAGTCCGACGACTCCGAAGCCGGCGCGCGCACCCAGCCGGCCCTGGCGCCGGTGGTGTTGGATCCGCTCCTGCGCATCACGCCGTCCACCGTGGAGACCTCCCCCGGCTACGTCGAGGGAGAGACGATCCTCACGCCCATGTCCCGCGTGGCCACGCCACCCGCCGAGGACCCCAGGGCCCGAGGCTCCCGCGAGCCTCCCACCTTCGTGACTCCGGAAGAGCCGCGTGCCCGCGCCGGACGCGATGCCGCGAATGGCGCCGAGGACGCACGACCGAAGCCGCCTCGTGAGGCCGTCAACGGATCCGCCGAAGACCCACGCTCACGGCCCTCGCGCGACGCCGCGAGTGGATCCGCCGAAGACAACCGTGCCCGCTCCACACGCGATGCCGCGAACGGATCCGCTGACGACAACCGCTCCCGCTCCGCACGCGATGCCGCGAATGGATCCGCTGACGACAACCGTTCCCGGCCTTCACGCAACGGCTCCGCTGAAGACTCGCGCCCCCGGCCGCCCCGCGACGCGGTGAACAGCGGCGCCGAGGACGCACGGGGCCGTTCCGCACGGGACGCCGCGAGCAGCGCCCCCGAGGACTCCCGACCCCGGCCCCCGCGTGCCTCCACGCAGGACAGCATGCGCGTCACCCTGCCGCACAACGCGATGCCGGCGACGCTCAACGACAACGAAACCTCCATCTCCCGCGCGCCGAACCGGTCCCCGGAAGGAGCGCCGGAGAACACGCCCGCGGTCCGCCGCGCGGCATCGTCCCGTCGCAAGCAGTCCACGCCCCCCACCCGCTCCAACGGGGCGCGCACCGCCGGCCGGACGGCCGACCCCCACGACCTTCCTCCGGATGAGGCCACCCCCCGCCGCGGCCGTGGCGCGCTCATCGCGGCCTGCGTCGTGTTCCTCGCGCTCGCGGGCCTCGGCACCACCGTGGCGCTCGGCTGGGATGGCGGACGGGTCGGCGCGCTGTGGAACTCGGTGCTCGGGCGGAACCCGTCCGGGAAGTCCTCCACAACTTCTCCACCGCCCATCGCGGAGCCAACGCCCCAGGCGCAAGAGCCCGAGCCGACCGAACCGGCCGCCCCACCGCCGACGCCGGAGCCGTCCACCGCCCTCGCCGGCGCCCCGACCGAGCCCTCCGACACGGAGCCCTCCGCCCCCCTGGCCGAAGGCGACAGCCCGGACCTCGTAGCCGCCGACGACGCCCAGGGGGAGAAGAAGAAGCCCACCCCGGCGCGCCGGGTGAAGCGTGACGCTGACGCGACCGCCGCCCCGGTCCGCAAGCCCCGCCCGGCCACCACCGACACCGCTCAGGCCGAGCCCCCGGAGGCCTCCGAAGCCGCCGCACCCCAGGGCTTCCTGACGCTCGTCACCGAACCCTCGGCGCGGGTGTCGCTGGGTGGCCGCTCGCTCGGGGAGACGCCCCTCACCAAGGTCGCCCTCCCGGTAGGCAGGCACACCCTGAAGCTCATGGATGGCACCGGCCGGCCCCTGAAGCTCCTCGTGGAGATCAAACCCGACGACACCACGTCCGTCCGGGTCCCCCTGGAGATGCTGGCCAATCCCTGACAGGGGCGCCCCCGAGGCGTCCCGTCACGGGCATGCAATCACCCGCCGGCTCCCGCGTACCTGGGGCATCCCGCCGGGATGTGCTCCTGCGTCCCGCGCCACGTCTGTCTGGAGCCGACCATGAGGATCGCCCCGCTGTCCGTGCTCGTCGCCTGCTGCCTCTCCACCGCCGCCTGTACCGCCCACGCGGAGGACGCCAAGACCCCTCCCAGCCAGGGCACCGGTGAGACGCGCCAGGTGGAGGACTTCCACGGCGTCTCCGTGGGCCACGGCATGCACGCCCAGGTGAAGGTGGGCCCCAAGTCCGTCCGCCTGGAAGGCCCCGCCGAGTCCCTGTCCCGCATCCGGCTGGTCGTGGAGGACGGCATCCTCACCACGCGGATCGAGCGCAAGGGGCTCTGGGGTGGCCTGAACGGCCGGGTGCGCCTCATCGTGTCCTCACCCCGCGTCGAACAGGTGGAGGCCAGCGGCGGCAGCCACATGGAGGCCGAAGCCACCGCGGCGGACGAGTTCGAGGCCGAGGCCAGCGGCGGCGCAGAAATCACCGTGCGCGGCGTGGACGCGAAGAAGGTGGACGCGGAGGCCAGCGGCGGCGCCCAGGTGACGCTCATCGGCCGCGCGGAGCATGTGGACGCCGAGGTCAGCGGCGGCTCCCAGCTCCATGCCCGCGAGCTCCAGGGCGTGAAGAGCCTGGACGTGGACGCGAGCGGCGGCGCCATCGTGGAGGCGGATGCCCCCAGCAGCGTCTCCGGCGAGGCGTCCGGCGGCAGCGTCATCAGCCTGTCCGTGCGCCCCCAGAACTCCAAGCTCGAAGTCAGCGGCGGCTCCCGCATCGACTCCAAGCGCTGAAGCAGCCCAGGCAGGCGCCCCTCCCCTCCCAGGGAGGAAAGGTTACCCGGGCCCCGGGGAATCCCCGGGGCCCGGACAGGCCCCCCACGAAGCGACGAAGCCGCCGCGCACCGGACCTCCAAGGTCATCCGGGCGACCGCACTCCTTCCACGCGACCCCGACCACACGGGGGTGTTGCCAGGCAGGCGCGTGGGCACCGTGGACCACGCCCGGGTTCACCGAGCGCTTCACAATCCCCAAGATATCGGGAGTCCGTCCCAATCCCAAACACCCTCCGTGTCTTTCACCGCACCTGGAGCCCCGGCCCCTGACTCCGTGGATGCTCGCCATCCCGGACTGTCCGTGGAAGCGCGGACATCCCGGCGGCACCCCTCCCGGACGCATGCAGCAGGTCGGGTCCATCCAGCGCGTTTGAAAAAGTCCGCATGGATGGGACTGCGAGTGGAATGGGCTCAGCGGGCCGGGGGGAAGCGGTCCGCGTTCTGACGCTCCACCATCCAGCCCGGGTACTCGGGAGGGAGCCTGGAGACGGCGTCCAGCTTCTCCAACTGGGCGGGGGTGAGGCGCAGCTCGGACGCGGCCAGGTTGTCCTCCAGCTGGGCCTGCGTCTTGGCCCCGAGGATGACGGTGGTGACGTGCGGCTGGTGCAGCAGCCACGCGAGCGCCACGCGGGCCACGGAGGCCTCCTGCTCCTTCGCGATGACGTCCATCACGTCGATGGCGTTGTACGCGCGCTCGCGGTCCACGGGCGGGAAGTCGAAGGCGGCGCGGCGGGAGCCCTCGGGGCCCTGCGAGTCGCGGCGGAACTTGCCGGACAGGAAGCCGCCGGCCAGCGGGCTCCACACCATCAGGCCCACGCCCTGGTCCTTGAGCAGCGGCACCACCTCCCGCTCCAGGTCGCGGCCGGCGATGGAGTAGTAGGCCTGGAGCGACTCGAAGCGGGCCTGGTTGCGGCTGTCGCTCAGGCCCAGCGCCTTCATGAGCTGCCACGCGGCCAGGTTGGACGCGCCCAGGTAGCGCACCTTGCCGTCGCGCACCAGGTCGTCCAGCGCGCGCAGCGTCTCATCCAGCGGGGTGGCCACGTCGTAGCCGTGGATCTGCAGCAGGTCGATGTGGTCGGTGCCCAGGCGCTTCAGGCTCGCGTGCACGGAGTCGAGGATGTGGTAGCGCGACAGGCCCACCTCGTTCATGCCCGGGCCCATGCGGCCGCGCACCTTGGTGGCCAGCACCACCTGGGAGCGCTTCGGCGCGAGCGCCTTACCCAGCAACTCCTCCGACAGGCCGTTCGAGTACACGTTCGCGGTGTCGAAGAAGTTGATGCCCGCGTCCAGGCACCTGCCCACCAGCGTGTCCGCCTCCGCCTGTCCCTGCTGCCCGATGGCCTTCCAGAAGCCCTCACCGCCGAACGTCATGGCGCCGAAACACAGTTCAGAGACGAACAGCCCGGTGCGGCCCAGGGGGCGGTAGTGCATGTGCGAGTCACCTTCGGTGGAATGGGAGGCGACCCCTCTTAACGCCGGGCGAGCGACCTCGCCGCAGGAAGGCACGGGATGACGACCCGCTTCGTCGGTTGGGATTTGACCGACCCGTTCGCCCGGGTGCCCCGCCCCGTGGACGAGGCCGTGCTGGATGCGAAGGGCCACGTGCGCTTCTCCCAGCGCGTCTGGCCCCGCGCGGACGCGCGCCACGGATTGGACCGGAACGCCCTGTGGGAGGCCTTCCCCGTGGGGCCCGGGGACGTGGTGGTGGTGGACGGGCCGCAGGCGCTGGCGAACCCCGGCGCCCGGGTGCGGGACGCGGAGCGGCGGCTGCGAGCACCCGGGCGGACCCCGGACGTGCTGCCCCTGCCCGGAGCTCCCTTCGCGGGCTTCGTGCGCGGGAGCGTGCTGCTGTTCGCCGCGCTACGGAGCCGGGCACCCCTGCTGGACCTGGACGTGCCGGAGCCTTCGCGGGCGCGCCTGTTCGAGGCCTTCCCCGGCGCGACGTGGCGCACGCTGGCTGTGGAGAAGTTGGGGGGAAAAGCCACGCCGGAGGGACGCGCCCGGCGTCAGGCCCTGCTCGAAGCCGAAGGCCTGCGCTTCGTGGACGGAGCTCCGTGCACGCACGACCAGCTGGATGCCACGGTCTGCGCCTGGCTGGGGTGGCTCACGCGCATGAGGCCCGAAGACGTCACCGCGGTGGGCCTGCCCCTGACCCGGGACCCGGACGGCACCCTGCGCGAAGGGCGCATCCTGGACCGGCTCCAATCCCTCTCAGGACGGTGAGAGGGATTGCTTCCCCCCGCGGTCAGGGCTGCTCGGGAGGGGCTTCAGTTTGGGGCATGGACGCTGATTCCGTCTCCACGTCCCCATCCCACTCACGCGACAACGTCTCACCCACGGACCCGCGTCGCATCCAATCCGGCCACTTCGCCACGACGCGCCGGTTGCGCTCCAATGAATCCCAGAACCGCCGGGCTTCCTCTGTGTCCGTCCGCCTGGTGAAGGACATTCAACCTTCTCCTCCGGAACCCTCAGGCTCCTGTTGGGTTCGCTGTGACGCCTGGAGCAGTTCGTCCGCCGCGATGCGCTCACGCTGAACATAAGCATACGGGAGCAGCGGCATGCGGGGCGAACTCTTCGTGCTCGCCCATTCCACCTTGCGCCCTTCCTTGTTCTTCCGGGACACGGGACGTCCGGAACTCAGTTGCATCGAGAACAGGTCGAAGAACCGGCGGGGACCCACGCCCATGAAGGGGACGAAGACGACTCGCCCCTTGACATCCTGGCCGTCCATCAAGGCGATGGAATCACCGTGCAGACGGAGCGCATGGCTCTTCGGATAGGGCTCGACGAAGTACACCCGTTCGATGCCCGCGGCCACGATGTGCTTGGCACAGTTGTGACAGGGGAAGGTCGTCACATACAGGTGCGCGCCCTGCGTGGAGGCGCCCAGCCGCGCGCATGCGGACAGGGCCGCCATTTCCGCGTGCACCTCACGGCTGTACTCGGTGATGTCCAGCAGTCCCGTGTCGGCGAAGAGCTCCCGCCCCTCCGCGTACAAGGCGTCATCCCCCTCCTGGGGTTCATCCCCCGGACCGAAGCGCTTCTTCACCTTGCGCATGACACCCACGACGAGCTTCCGCTTGAGGACGTCGTTGGAGTCCTCGCCCCGCGCGCTGTCCCGCCGATCATCGGGGCCGGGCCAGTACTGGCCTCCCCGGTACTGGGGGGCGTCATTCGCGCCAGTGGAGATGACGTCGCCCGTCGGAGTGGTGATGACAGCCCCCACCTGCCGCGCGAGGCTGCCAGAGCGCTGAGCGGCGGCGAAGGCCATGAACATCGCGTGCTCCTGCTGGGTAGGGGTCGTCCAGGGAGAGCCAAAAACGAGGTCCAGGAAGCGGAAGACCTGGCCCTGGGACTCCTCTTCGTTGCCCGTCATCGAAATGAAGACATCCGACAACTCGAACGTGTCCCGGGCGTGCTGTCCGTGCCCTACCTTCTCGTTCTCATCCTTCCGGATGAGCTCACGGGCCTTCTCCTCCGGGATCAGGTGTCGATCCACCAGCTTGCGCAGGCGCAGCGACTCCGGCGAATACACACCCACCAGGAAGAACCCCGGCCCGTAGATGCGCCGGAGGGTCCGCACCTCGTCTGGATGTTTCAGCGAGTGCACGAGGTTCACGGTCTGCCATCGCGGAAGGCGCTCCTCATCCCTTCCAGGATGGACCCGGAGTTCCGCGATCTGCTGCGCGGCATAGAGCGCGAAGATGTCATTGCGCTTTGAAAGACGTCGCAATTCATTGCCGGCCTGGATGCGGCTGGCGATGCGCTCGTCCTCCGTCGATCCCTTCAACTCCAGATCCAACCGTGCCGACTGGAGCGTCTCCAGCAGTCGGGTCACCTTGATGACTCTGGGCTCGTAGTTGAAGCGCTGGAGTCCTTCGGTCAGGAAGATCTCCATCCGTTGGAGGTCCGTCCCCAGCGCCCCCACCAACCCCAGCACGACCTCCGTGCGCTGATGGTCGAACCCCTCCAGGGTCCCGTCACGCGAATCGCTCATCCCGCATCCCCCCTGCAATCACGACCCGGGGGATAACATCCCCTTCCGACATGGGTGCCCGCCAGGCACTCATCCCGGAGGGGTAGCCACTTCAGCGTCCGCGCACCGGATCCTCGTGGTGGTCATGCCCCGGCCCCCCGAAGGTCCCCGGCCAGGGCTCCTCCGCGGGCTTGAGGCCGGGGATGGGGAAGCGCCGGAAGCGCGCCTGGCTGTTGGCGAACGGGGGATCGCAGTCACCGCACGTCTGCGCCCCGTCCATCATCACCACGCTGTCCGGCCCCAGCTCCAGGAACTGCGCGGGCGTCGTCGCGTTGGACACCGGGCAGTGGAACACCTCCGCGCCGTCCTTCGCGCTCACCGCGAACATCGTGGGCAGCCCGAACCCATTCAGCCCCGTGCCCAGCACCACCGTCTCCGGCGGCAGGCCCGGCCGCGTCGTCCAGCTGGCCAGCCTCAGCTCCGGCGCCACCGGCCCCGGCCAGCCCTGGAACGTGTACGTCCACGCCGGCTCCAGCCCCGGCAACCCATACCCCTCCAGCCGCCAGGACTGCTTGCTGTCGTCCTGCGACGGCGACGGGATGAGGCGCTCGGAGGTCGCCACCACGCGGCCCAACTTGTTGGGGAAGGTCTGGGAGCCCACCGCCTGTCCGTCCTGCGTGCGCAGCGCCTGCGTGGAGCGTTCGTTGAGCAGCAGCCCGTTCACGATGGCCAGCTCCCCCGCGCTGAACGCCTCCGTCTTGCGCCAGCGCGGCACCCCGTCCTGCGAGAACGCCATCAGCAGCGTGGGCGCCCCCGGATACAGCGGCGCCCCCACGTTCTGCGTCTGCCCGAAGGCCAGGTACAGGTCCCCCGCCGCGTCCGACGCCACGCCGTACGGATGCGGGTGGTTGCACTCGGAGAGCAGGGGGTCCTTCACCTCCTGCGCGGACACCATCCCGCCAAAGGCATCCAACACCACGAGGAAGTACCGCCGGCACAACGTGTCGCGTCCAGTGCCCTCCGGATACGCCTCGAAGAGCGCCGCCAGCCGGTCCGGCTGCATCACCCCCAGCCGCGCCATGAACAGCGTCGTCAGCCCCTTCGCGAAGTCCGGCCGCGCCGTCGCCAGGTCGAACGTCCACCGCGGCGCGCCCGTGGCCCGGTCCAACAGCGACACCTGCCCGGAGAGCGGCAGGTCCATGCAGAGCAGCCGGTCGTTCCACAACATGCACCGCCGCCCCGCCACGCTCGCCCGCACCGGCACCGGGCCCGCCGCGTCCATCAGCGCCGGCATGAAGAAGCCCACCAGCGTCACGTCCCCCGTGGGCCCCACCAGCAGGTCGTGCAGCGCCTCGCCGTTGGAGGCCGCGTCGTACGTCCAGTCCGCGAACAGCGCCGTCGCGGCCGGGCGCTCGCACACGGACCCCTTGCACC
Source organism: Corallococcus sp. BB11-1 (assembly GCF_026626625.1). Taxonomy (NCBI): domain Bacteria; kingdom Pseudomonadati; phylum Myxococcota; class Myxococcia; order Myxococcales; family Myxococcaceae; genus Corallococcus; species Corallococcus sp. BB11-1. The sequence goes on from NZ_JAPNJY010000001.1 coordinate 124,038, forward strand.
GGCCCGGTCCCTGGCAGGGGCTCGCCGGCGCGCAGGTGAAGTTGTCCGGCGGATCGCGCCGCTGACACGCCCCGTCCAGGCACACGTCCGCCACGTCACAGCCGCGCTCCGGGCCGCAGAAGGTGCCGTCCGGCGCCTTCGCCAGCCCGCACCCGACCTTCGGGTCGCACGTGCCCACCTGGCACCTGCCGTCCCCCGGACACGGCGGCGCCGGCACGGACGCGCAGCCGTCCAGCGGGTTGCACACGTCCGTGGTGCACGCGTCGCCGTCGTCGCAGACGCGCTCCGTCCCCCGGCACCGCCCCGCCGCGCAGGTGGCGTCCTGGAGGCACGCGTTGCCCGGGTCGCACGCCGTGCCGTCCGGCTGCAGGGCCTCCACGCACGCCTCCGTCACCACGTCGAACGTCGCCGTGTGGCAGGCCACCGGCGTGGGACAGGTGGGGATGGCGTTCGCCTGCCCCTGGAGCACCACGCGCACCTCCCCGCCCCCGGGCGCCCGCCCCGTCAGCGTGGCCTCCGCCGCGCCCGTCGCCTCCGGCCGGTAGCGCAGCCGCACCGGCACCTCCCCCGGCACCATCCGCGTGGGCAGCCTGTCCGCGAAGAAGGGGGGCGCCAGCGCCGTCCACTCCACGTCCAGCGTCGTCCGCCCCGCGTTCACCACCCGGAGCTCCACCTCCCGCGTCACCCCGGGGTAGCTGGCCTGGAACGCCACGACCTCCTGGGAGACCCGCAGGAGGCTCCGGGCGCCGGTGAGGGGGGGTTCGTCCCGGCAGGCCCCCAGAAGGGCCAGGACGGCCGCCAGGGCCCCCAGGAGGCCTGTTGGAGCCCACCTCACCACCGTCCGCGTGCGCGTCATCGTGCCTCCCGACCCCGGGCTATAGCACCCCTCTCCATCCCCATGTCCGACGGCACCCCACCCCCCGGGGCTTCAGGATCGTCCCCTTCCAGGCCTGAGTTTTTTTCAGCCCGAAGGGGTTTGAATCACCGCAACCCGCTGAAAACACAGGCCTGTTGCAAGGTATGGTTCTGGCAAAGGTCCACGGCATGACCCTGGCCAGCCCCTCCAGTGTTTCTCCCGGAATGCAGGCGTTCACGGTGCTCATCGCCCGGGGCGTGCAGTCCACCGTGGACGGGCTGTCGCCGGAGGTGCGGCGCGCGGTGCTGGCGGAGCTGTTTCGGATGGGCTCGGACGCCTGCCGCGAGCATGCTGACCACGTGCCCTGCCTTCCCTACACCCTGCGCCTGGACGTGGCGGACTGCCGGATGCTCGTGGAGCTGGACCCGACGCGCACCCGGCTCTCCCTGACGGGCCTCACCCGGCCCCGGCCGCACTAGAGGCCCCGTGAACGAGCGGTGGACCCAAGGGCAGCCGGTGCCCCGGCGCGCGGGCTACGAGGAGAGCTGGGAGTTCACCTACCGCGTGGAGCAGCTGCGGGAGCTGGTGGGGCAGGAGCTGCGCCTGGACCCCGAGCTCGCCGACGAGCTGGAGGACACCCTGGCCCGCCTGGTCCAGCGCAACCTGCGCCTGCGCGGCCTGCAGCGCATGGTGTCCGCCGAACGCGAGCCGGAGGACCTGGTCATGTTCCGCGACGCGCTGGAGGACCTGGACCGGCAGCTGCTCCAGGACCTGCCCGGCCTGCTGGACCGGCTGCGCGCCACCATCCTGTAGCGGATGCGGCCTGTAGCGGGTGCTGTCGTGGCCCGTTCCCCACGCGAAGGCACAGGCGCCCTCTTCTTTAACCAGTCTATTTGTAGTGTTGATCAACTGGTGGAAGCGGTAGGCGGCGCGGAGTTGGGGACAAGTCAGCAACCCCATGGATTCATGAAGGAATCCGCGATCTGCTACATGTGGGCAAGTTGCCGGTTTCCCCCCGCCATCCACAGCCCGGGGATTCGCCGGCCGGTTGTCCACAGCCCACCCCCGGCCATCCACAGGCCATCCACAGGGACCTGGGGGGCATGCGGGCCCACCCCAAGTGGGTCTCCACCTGGACGGAACGTCCCCGGGCGCAACAGCCCTGTTATGGTCCGCGGGCCGTTTTCTTCTCATCATGACGTGGGCGCGCCGGTCCGGGGCGCTGGAGGATGACCTCATCGACTTCCATCGGGGCGAGCGCATCGGGAAGTACGAGGTGCTCACGCAGCTGACCGTGGGCGGCATGGCGGAGCTGTTCCTGGGCTACACGTCCGGCCCGGGCGGCTTCCGCAAGTACGTGGTCATCAAGCGCATCCTCCCGGACGCGCGCTCGAACGAGCAGTTCGTCCGCATGTTCCTGGACGAGGCGCGCATTACCGCGGCCTTCAACCACCCGAACATCGCGCAGGTGTTCGACCTGGGGGAGGAGGACGACGGGCTCTACCTGGCCATGGAGTTCATCGGCGGGCAGAACCTGAACCAGGTCACGAGCGCGTGCCTGAAGAAGCGCCAGCCGGTGCCGCTGGGCTTCACGCTGTCGGTGGCGCGCGACGTCTGCCTCGCGCTGCACTACGCGCACACCTTCACGTCGCCCGGGGGCCAGCCCAGCCCCGTCATCCACCGCGACGTGGCGCAGAAGAACATCATGGTGACGTACGACGGCACCGTGAAGCTGCTCGACTTCGGCATCGCCAAGGCGAAGAACAGCCTGGAGCGCACCCACGTGGGCACGGTGAAGGGCACCACCGGCTACATGTCCCCGGAGCAGGTGCGCGGCGATCCGCTGGATGGCAGGAGCGACCTGTTCTCCGTGGGCGTGGTGCTGCACGAGCTCGTCACCGGCGAGCGGCTGTTCGCCGGCAAGACGGAACGCGATGAGATGGTGAAGATCCTCGAGGACCCCATCCCGTGGCCCTCCGTGCTGCTGCCGCACATCTCCGAGGACATCTCCCGCGTGGTGATGCGCGCGCTGGAGCGCAACGTGGACCGCCGCTACGCGTCCGGCCGGGACATGGCGCGCGCCATCGAGAAGGCCGCCGGCACGAAGCTGATGGACGCCGAGCAGCGCGCGGCCCTGATGAAGAGCCTCTTCGCGGAGCGCATGGCGGCCACGCGCTCGCTGCTGGAGAGCGCGGACGTGACGACGAGCAGCCAGGTCATCGTTTCGGCGAAGCGGGCGCTCCAGAAGGACGACGGCCCCTACCTGCCGGAGCGCAAGGCGGACGCGCTGAGCATCGTGGAGGCGCGCAAGAAGGCGGAGGTCGCGCGGCTGCGGGCGGAGGAGCCGTCCAGCGCCGACACCGCGTCCCCGGTGAAGCGCTCGAAGCTGGGCGCCGTGTGGGCCGTGCTGGTGCTGGGGTTGATCATGGGCGGGGCCTACGGCGCCTTCCGCGTCACGAAGCTGCTGGAGGAGGGTGGCCCTCCCCCGCCCGTCGACGTGGGCCCCATGGTGGCCATCCCCATCCGGCCCCCTCCGCCGGACGCGGGCGTGGTGGCGGACGCGGACGACAGGGACAAGGACCGGGACAAGGTCGTCACCCGGGACCGGGACGATGCCCGCGGTGGCCGGGGCAAGCGCGTCCGCGGCGAGGTGACGCTCTTCCTGGACGAGCCCGCGGAGGTGTTCCTCAACAACAAGTCCCTGGGGAAGACGCCCCTGCTGAAGCGCGCGCTGCCCGCGGGGGCGAACGAGTTGATCCTCGTGGGCACGGACAACAAGCGCCGCGTGCTCGCGGTGCCGGTGGAGGCGGGCAAGACGGTGCGCCTGAACCTCAAGCTGCAGGAGCTGCCCGGACGCTGAAGCGCCGCTCCCCTGCCCCGCCGGCTTGCGTCGTGGCGCGGACGGGAGGGGTGGGAATGAGCGGCACGGGCGGAGGGGGTCCGCTATCCTTTCGGCCCCCACCTTTCTTCTGGAAGAAGAGCCTCGACCCTCATGGCGTTCTCCCTTGGCTTCCTGATGGACCCGCTCGAGAGCGTGCGGGTGGACCACGACACGACGTTCTCGCTGATGCTGGAGGCCCAGCGTCGCGGGCACGACGTCTACTACTTCGAGCAGGGGTGGCTGCGCTTCAACGGCCGGTGCGCGGAGGCGCGCATGCGCCAGGTGCGGGTGCGGCGCGAGCCCGGCCGGCACTTCGACGTGCTGCGCGAGGAGGTGCGGCCCCTGTCGGAGCTGGACGTGCTCTTCCTGCGCAAGGACCCGCCGGTGGACGCGAACTACCTGCACGCCACGCAGCTGGTGGAGCTGTGTCCGGACCGCATGCCGGTGTTCATCAACAATCCGTCCGGCATCCGCGACGCGAACGAGAAGCTCTTCACGCTCAACTTCCCGGACCTGATGCCGGAGACGCGCGTCACCAGCGAGCTGTCCGTGGTGATGGAGTTCGCGGCCCAGAACGAGAAGGGCACCATCCTCAAGCCCATCGACGGGTTCGGGGGCAAGGGCATCCTCTTCCTGGCGCCGGGGGACCGCAACGCGCGCTCCATGGTGGAGCTGCTGACGCAGGGCGGGAAGGAGCCCATCCTCGCGCAGACGTACGTGCCGGAGAGTCGCCAGGGGGACAAGCGCATCATCCTGGTGGACGGTGAGCCGGTGGGCGCGGTGCTGCGCGTGCCGTCGGACGCGGACCACCGGGGCAACATGGCCGCGGGCGGCAAGGCGATGAAGGCGGACATCACCGCGCGTGACCTGCACATCTGCCAGCGCCTCAAGCCCGCGCTCCAGGAGAAGGGGCTCATCCTGGTGGGCATCGACGTGCTGGGCGACTACCTCACGGAGGTGAACGTCACCAGCCCCACGGGGCTCGTGGAGGCCAGCCACCTGGACCAGGTCTCCTGCGAGGCGCGCGTGCTGGACGTGGCCGAGCGGATGCACGGCGCGCGCTGACGTGACGGGGCCCGACCCACGGGACGACGAGGAGACGCTGGACGCCATTGGCACCGCGGACGTGCGGGTGTTCCAACGTCGGTCGGGCTACCGCTTCACGTTGGACGCGGTGCTGCTGGCGCATTTCGCGGCCACGGAGGGGCGGGAGCTGCCCGGGCCGGTGCTGGAGCTGGGCGCGGGCAGTGGCGTGGTGTCGCTGCTGCTGGTGAAGCAGTTCGGCGTCACGGACCCGGTGGACGCGCTGGAGCTGCAGCCTGGGGTGCACGCCCGGCTGACGCGCGCGGTGGCGCTCAACGGGTGTGAGGGCCGGGTGCGGCCGGTGCTCGGGGACCTGCGGCGGGCGCGGACGCTGCTGGCCTCCGGGGCGTACGCGCAGGTGGTGTCGAACCCGCCGTTCCGCCGGGCCCAGGCGGGCGTGGTGAGCCCGGACGAGGAGCGGGCCGTGTCCAAGTCGGAGGTGGCGTGTGACGCGGACGCGGTGGTCGCCGCGGCCCGGCACGCGCTGCGTCCGGGGGGAGCGGTGAGCCTGGTGTACCCGGCGGCGCGGCTGGCGGAGGTGCTGGGGGTGCTCGCGCGGGCGAAGCTGTTTCCCCGGGTGCTGCGCACGGTGCATGCGCGGGTGGAGGCCCCGGCGACGCGCTTCCTGGTGCAGGCGCTGCGGGATCAGGACCGGGGCCTGTCGGTGAGGCCGCCGTTGATCGTCCACGGGGCGGGCCCGGGGGGCTACGGCCCGGAGGTGGCGGCGCTGATGGACGTGCCGCTGGCGGAGCGGGCCGGGGGTTGAGCGCCCGCCCGCGGGGCCAGGGGCCCGCCGGGCGTCCGGGCCGGAGGGAGGGACGGGTCACAACGTAATGGGCACTTCACCCACGGGCGTTCGCGTCCGGACGAGGAGAGCACCCATGAACGTGACGATGCTGAACGAACAACCGTCGCTCCTGAAGTCGGCCGCGTTGCTGCCGCCGCGTCTGTCATTGGGTGCGACGATGATCCAGCACGGCCTCGCGAAGCTGAAGAAGGAGGGCACCGAACAGCACGCGGGCATGTTCGAGCAGCTCGGGTTCAAGCCGGGGCGTCCGTGGGTGCTGGCCACCGGCATCACGGAGCTGGTGGCGGGGGTGAGCTCCATCCTGGGCATCGCGACGCGGTTCACGGCGCTCTCCATCATCGTGACGCAGGCGGTGGCCATCGCGAAGGTGCACGGCAAGAACGGCTTCGACATCACCAAGGGCGGGTACGAGTTCAACGTGGCGCTCATCGCCATCGCCCTGGGGACGTTGATGCGCGGGCCGGGGCGGCTGTCGCTGCACAGCGCGCTGGAGCAGCGGGTGAAGCGCAGGGAGCTGAGGCACTTCCGGCTGTTGCCGCGTCAGCGCCGGGGCTCGGTGCTGCTCGACGCGCTGGGGTAGGCACTGTCCGGGGGGACACGCGGACGGGAGCGGGAGGGATGTGGGGGTGTCGCCTGCCCGGCTGCTATCGAGCCGGCTTGAGCGGTGTCGCCCTCGTCCCTCCGCCTTCCCGTAAGATGCGCGGGCCATGGCCCCGTCCGTCCTGTTGATGCTGGCGCTCGCCGCGCCCGCCGCGTCCGTCCCCAACTTCTCCACAGCCGAGCGCCCCAGCACCGCGCTCCTCCTCGACGCTGGCACGGCCTCCGTGCGCTCCGTCATCCGGGACGCAGGAGCCGAGCGCCTCGGCGCGGCCGGGGTGATGGCGGTGATGAGGGCGTCCGCCAGTCCGGGCACGGCCGGGGCAGGCACCGCTCAACTCAGCGCTGCGGGCCTTGCCTCCGTGAAGGCCGCGGCGAACGGTCAGCCCACGGCCGGGATGGGCTCGGCACGGCTGACGAACGCGGGCCTTGCCTCCGTGAGGGCCGCGGCGAATGGCCAGGGCAGTGCCGGGATGGGCTCGGCATCCCTCGCGAACGCGGGCCTCGCCTCCGTGAGGGCCGCCGCGCAGAACCCCTCACCGGTGCTCACGGCGATCCTGCCACCGCATGGCAACGGAAGCGCCGTGCGGGTTGGGGGCTTCGAGCCCCGCGTGGCCTCCTCGGGTGTGACCTTCGCGAACGCCAGGGTCCCCGACACCCAGGCCACCGCCGTCGCGGTGCGGATGCCCGCCGGCATGGCAGCGGCAGCCCCTGCCTCGACCCCGATCCCGGGGGCGCCGTCGAACACCTCGCCCGCGACGGGGACGGGGACGGGCGCCGAGACCCCGACCACCGCGCCAGCGCAGCCCGCGACGCCGTCCGCCAGCCTCTCCGAGGCAGGCCGCGTCGCCGTGGACGTCAGCGTCGCGGCCCTGCGCGCCGCCGCCGTCGCCATGCAGGACAGGTCCGGCACCGCGCCGGGCCTCATCGCCGTGGGCGACCCGGCCGAGCACTACGCGCGGGGTGTGGAAGCCCTCAAGGCGAAGGACCCCCGCACCGCCATCGCGGAGCTGTCCGCGTGCGTCCAGGGTGCGCCGTCCCGCGCCGACTGCCGCTGGGAGCTGGGCTGGGCCTACTCCCTCGATAACCGCTGGTCCGAAACGCTCACGCAGTGGACGCAGGTGCGCGCGCTCAACCCGGACCAGCCCGACCTGGAGGGCGCGCTCACCCAGGCCCGCAGCCAGGCCGCGCTCCAGGCCCGGCTGGCGCAGCCCGTGGACGGCACGCCCCGGCCTCCGCCTCCCCCGGGCGCGAAGGTGCGCATCCGCGCCACCGGCGACCTGATGCTCGGCACCACCGTGCCGGAGGGCCACCTGCCCCCCGAAGGCGGCGCCAGCGTCATCGCCGGCGTGCGCCCCCTGCTGGAGGACGCGGACCTCACCTTCGTCAACCTGGAGGGCCCGCTGTGCGACACCGGCCGCACCACCAAGTGCCGCTCCCCCGCCAACTGCTATGCCTTCCGCTCCCCCACCTCCTACGGCCAGGACATCAAGGACGCGGGCGTGGACGTCGTCTCCACCGCGAACAACCACTCCGGTGACTTTGGCGAGGAGTGCCGCCGCGCCACCGAGTCCACCCTGGACGCGCTGGGCATCGCCTGGAGCGGGCCTCCGGGCAGCGTGGCCACGGTGGAGCGCAACGGCCTGAAGATTGGGCTCGTGGCCTTCCACACGTCGCCCGGATGCAACCACCTGAACAACCTGCCCAACGCCACGGCGCTGGTGAAGCAGGTGGCCGCCTCGCACGACATCGTCGTCGTCTCCTTCCACGGCGGCGCGGAGGGCGGCAAGGCCCTGCACGTGCCGGAGGGCCGGGAGATGTTCTTCGGCGAGGACCGCGGCGACCTGCGCGTCTTCACCCACGCGGTGGTGGACGCGGGCGCGCACCTGGTGCTCGGCCATGGACCGCACGTCGCGCGCGCCATGGAGTTCTACCAGGGCCGCCTCATCGCCTACTCCATGGGCAACTTCGCCACCTACGGCCGCTTCAACCTCAAGGGTCCGCAGGGCCTGGGCATGGTGCTGGAGGTGGAGCTGGACGGCCTGGGCCGCTTCTCCAACGGCCGCATCCTCCCCACGAAGCAGGTGGGCCAGGGCATCGCCCAGTCGGATCCCGCCGGCAACGTCGTCTCGCTCGTGCGCAAGCTCTCCGCGGAGGACTTCCCCGAAACGGGCGCCCGCATCGACGACGACGGCCGCCTCACCCCGCGCCAGGCCCCCGTGACGGCCGCCGGCAGCGCGCCGTAGCGCACCGCCCTCCCCTTCCCGACAACGCCGCACCCCCACCCACGGGCCCCCGGTTCCACAACCGTCCGGGCCCGTGTCGGGATTGCCGTGTCGCGTGCGTCGCTGTCACGCGATGAGCGCCTGTTTGAAGCCGGGCTGCTGCCTGGACCGCCGTCTGGTTCATTGCGCCCCCAAGCGTGCCGCGGCGTGCCGGGCGCGCGGTCACGTCGTGCGCTAAGAGAAACAACGCCGTGCCCTCCTCCCATCGACTGCCAAGACTCGCCTCGCTGCGACCCTTCGAACACCCTGGTTACTTCGCGGTGTGGATGGGCGCGCTCATCTCCAACATCGGCACCTGGATGGAGACGGTGGCGATGGGCGTCTACGTCACGCAGACGACCGGCCGCGCCGAGTCCACGGGCGCCATCGTCGCGCTGTCGTTCCTGCCCGCGGTCATCCTGTCGCCGGTGGGCGGAGCGCTGGCGGATCGCTTCGACCGGCGCGCCTACGCGGCCTTCGGCGCGGTGCTGCAGGCGGCGCTGGCGGGCGTGCTGACGGTGCTGGCGTTCCGGGGGCAGCTGACGGTGCCTGTCATTGGCGTCATCTCCTTCCTCAACGGGTGCGTGAGCACGCTCACCTACCCGGCCTTCGGCGCGCTCCTGGCGGAGCTGGTGCCGCCAGAGGAGCTGCACCTGTCGACGAGCCTCAACTCGGCGCAGTTCAACCTGGGCCGCATCCTGGGCCCCACGCTGGCCGCGCTGGTGTTGCAGGCGGGCGGGCCCGCGTGGGCCCTGCTCGCGAACACGCTGTCGTTCTTCGCGGTGCTGGTGGCGCTCTCACGCGTGGTGCCCCAGCCCCGGGACGCGACGGCGAAGCGCGAACCGCTCTGGGCGGGCATCCGGCGCGGCATCACCGTGGCGCGCGACGACGAGGACATCTCGCTGGTGCTGGTGGCCACCTTCTTCGTGGCGGCGCTGGTGGCGCCCTTCATCGGCCTGGTGCCGGTGTTCGCCATCCGCGAGCTGGGCCAGGGCGCGGCGGCGACGTCGCTGCTGGTGACCTGTCAGGGCGCGGGCGCGGTGACGGCGGCGCTGGGCGTGGGCACGCTCGCGGAGCTGTTCGGTCAGCGCAGGCTGCGCGGCTACGCGGCCACGTCCATCGCGGCGCTGTCCGGCATCTACTGGCTGGCGCCCACGCTGCAGGTGGCGGCGGTGTGCATCTTCTTCCTGGGCGCCAACTACCTGGTGCTGATGAGCAGCCTGAGCGCGTCCTGCCAGAACCGCGTGCCGCGCCAGTTGCAGGCGCGCATGGGCAGCCTCTACAGCATGGTGTTGGGCGCGGGCTATTCGCTGGGTGTCTGGTTTCAGGGAGCGCTGGCGGACCGCGTGGGCCTGCGCTTCGTGGCGCTCAGCACCAGCGCCATCTTCCTGGCCCTGGTGCTGACCCTGCGCATGCTGCGCCCGACCCGCTTCGAGAACGTCGCTGAAGCCCCGTCCGAAGTGCAGCCTTTCTCAGACAGCTCGCACTGACGCGGCAGGACATCGCCTCCCCCGTGGGGCGCAAAGGGCGTCCCCCCGAGGATGCAATCCCTTTCGACCCGGGCTCGGTAATCCCTTACGCACCGCGGGGCGTTGCCCAGGAGGCTCGGCGTCTGTCTGGATGGCGCCCGCATTGAACTCTCGGCGGGCACCCCCGCCCACGAGAGGCCTGTCCCTCCCCACAAGGAGCACCGCCATGCTGTCGTCCCAGACCGCTGACCTGGTCCAGCGTTTCCTCACGCCCGCGAACCAGGTGGACTTCCCGAACGACCCCACGCTCCAGAAGCAATTGAACGAGGCCTGGACGTTCAACCTCACGGGCTTCACGCAGCAGGGCATCACCGGCAACCCGTGGAACAGCATGAACGCGGCGAACAACACCTGGTACTTCAACCCGGTGACGACGGACCCCACGAACGTGGTGTACCAGCCCATCCAGTGGAACGCGTTCCCCGGGCGCCTGGAGTACTACTACGGCGGTGGCGGGGGCACGAACAGCCAGAACCTGGTGCTGCCCCTGAACGACCTTCAGGCGCTGGCGGACACGGGCAGCACGGCCAGCGGCAAGCCCTTCTCCGAACTGCCGCAGATCACCAATCCCTGCTCGGGCGCCGTGTCGAACTACGGGCCCTTCGGGCCGCGCGGCTGGCAGGACGAGTACTGCGAGTGGAGCGTGGAGCGCAACGCGAACGGCGACATCGTCCGCATCGACTTCACCTGCGAGAACCCGGAGTACTGGAACTCGCTCTGGGCGGTGAGCCCGGAGAAGGTCCTGGAGCTGTACCGGAGCACGCTGGGCAAGCCGCAGATCCAACTGGCGGACCTGTACCTGAACGACCCGGTGCGCAAGACGCCCATCGTGGATCCCTCCACCGGGCGGCCCGCGTACAACCCGCTGAACAAGTGGAACAGCGGCCCGGTCTCCACCGCCACGCAGGGCGGCGCGATGCACCTGACGAGCACGCCCAACACGCTCCAGACGGAGATTGGCCTGGCCTCCGCCGCGACGGTGCCGCGCCCCGGGGGCAACGGCAACGCGCAGTCGCTCATCTGCTGCGCCCAGTACGGCCAGCCCGCGCGCAACAGCGACCCGCACATCGGGCAGAGCGTGAACCAGCTGGTCGCGCCGCCCAACCCCGCGCAGGCGTCGATGAAGGCCACGCTGGCGAACCCGCCGGGCCTCTACATCCAGATGCCGGACTTCGCGTCCTTCAACTACCAGTCGCCGGACAAGACCCCCGTGTCGGAGTTCTGGACCGTCGTGCGAGGCACGCCGGAGCTGAAGGACGAGCAGGGCCGCAAGCTGCCCGGCAACTACATCTTGCACGCCACCTTCCAGGTGCCCGCGTCCAAGCCGTACACGGTGTCGGACCTCACCATCAACGGCCAGAAGATCCAGTGGGCCTCCCAGGTGGCGCAGACGTTCCTCATGCAGATCACCGGCGCGGGCCTGAAGCAGACGGACACGGCCCCGGTGCAGTCCTGCGTGGCCACGCCGCCGACCCAGTTCGCCCAGCCGCTGCAGATCTTCCACGCCGCCGTGTTCCAGGCGCTGGTGCAGACGAACGTGCCCAACGTGATGGGCGTCCCCATGAACCTGGCCAGCAACAGCACGCTCATCGCGCCCAGGGTGAAGCCGGGGCAGACCCACGTCTCCCTGGTCATCACCGCCGACACGCTGTCGTCCAGCGGCGGCTTCCCCACGGTGTCCTTCGGGGACGGCATCACCGCGACGGTGCAGAGCCGGGCGGACGTGACGTACGCGGTGCCGGGCAATACCTATCCCGCGCCGGTCGCCGCGCTCCTGGTGAGCATCAACGTGTCCGCCACCGCGGCCCCCGGTCCCAGGAGCCTGTGGGTCACGAACCCCGGTCAGTCCCAGTCCGTGGGCTTCCCCGCCGCGATCCACGTCGTGTCGGCCTGAGCTCCGCCTCCATGACCCCTCCCAGACACCTCCCGGCGCTGTCGCTGGTGGCGCTGCTGTCTTTGACGGCGGGCTGCCTCACGGGGGCTTCCTCCGCGGAAGCCAATCCCCCGCGGGCGGAGACGGCCCCTCCGGTGCTCACCGAAGCGCGGAAGGCCGCCACGCCTTCGAGTTTTCCGTGTGGCAACACGCAGACCCTCCAGTTCGGGCCGGACATCCCGCCTGACTTCAGCCAGGTGGCCAGCCAGGTGGACGCGGACTGCTTCGCCTGGCAGCAGTTCATCGCGTTGAACTGGCCCTCCGCCTCCATGGATGGGGGGACGGACGCCGGCTTCGGCACGCCCGGGGACCTGGGCGCGGTGCAATGGCAGACGTGGATGGACGTGGCGCAGGTGTTCCTGCCGGACGGCGGCCCGCCGCCCGCGTGGGGCACGGCGCAGAAGGTGGACCCGGCCTGTCTGGCGGAGGCGGGCCTGACGGCGGTGGAGGCGAAGGGGCTGCTGGCGCTGACGGTGGCGTCGAAGTTCGCGGAGCAGTTCGACCCGACCAGCAGCGCGCAGGCGTTCCCCTTCACCGGGCCCGCGTGGCTGGGGGCCCAGAACGGCACGAACGTCTGGTACGACGTGCGCATCAACCAGCCGGAGTTCGACTACGTGGTGGACGCGGGGCTCTACAACGCGTCCAACCAGATGGCGCAGGCGGACGCGGGGGTGGCGCTGGTGCTGCCCCAGGGTTCGTTCCAGCCGAACAGCGTGGGCGCCATCGAGACGAAGTCGGCGTGGATGGAGGTCTCCTCGCCGACGGACTCCCGGTGGAACCGCTACAAGCTGGCGCCCGCGGTGGTGGTGGACCCCACCACGCAGAAGTGCCGCGCGGCGACGGTGGCGTTGGTGGGGTTGCACATCATCCACGCGACGCAGAGCCAGCCCACGCTGGTGTGGTCCACCTTCGAGCACGTGGACAACGCGCCCGACCACGGCGCGGATGCGGGCACCACGGCGTGGAACTTCTACGACGCGCAATGCCAGCCGCGCACGCTGTCGGTGCCGGCGCACTGTTCGGCGGATGGCGGGGCCACGCAGGTGACGGTGGGCTGCACGCCCAACACACCGCCGCCGTATTACATTGGCAACGGGTGTCCGGCGCCGTCCGCGGTGCAGGTGACGCGGTTGACGCCCATTGACGCGACGGCCGCCCAGGTGACGGCGACGGTCCAGCAGCACCTGCGACAGGCCTATCCCGGCTCCGTCTGGGAGAACTACCTGTTGGTGAACATGCTGTGGTCCACCGGAGCCAGCGCCAGCCCCACGCGGCCGGTGAAGGCACCCCTGCCCTTCGCCTCACCGACGCCGTCCGGGAGCGTTCCCATCGCGAACACGACGATGGAGACCTACATCCAGCAGACGGCGGACTTCGGCCAGGGGCCCCGGGCGAGCAACTGCATCGTCTGCCACGCGAGCGCCACCATCCAGGGTCCGTCTGGCATTGCGTCCGACTTCAGCTTCATCTTCGGACTGGCGCAGGGCCTGCCTGCCGCCAACAAGGCGGCCCTCAAGTCGAAGCGGGTGACACCGGCCGTCAAGGCGGGACAACTGCATCCGCCCAGGATGCGCCGCATCCTCCAGTAGGAAGCGGGTTCCGGGAGGCGCTGGGGCCACGGCTCCAGCGCCTTCCGGATGCAGCAGTTGGAGAAGGAGGGGTCACGGGCGCACGGTTCGTCGAAGTCTGATGGGGAGGGGGCCCCTGCCCTCCGTCAGCACCAGGCCCGGAGTCCGTTGTGAGGAATTGAATCCAGACCGAATACCCTGGTGCCGCTTCGCGGGAGGAGCAGCGCCATGGATGTGCGCAGGTCTGGGGTGTGGATGTTGGTGCTCGTGCTCGTCACGGGCTGCGCCAGTGGCCCCACGGTGCGCTTGCGCACGGGCGATGGCCAGGTGCGGACGTATACGCCTCGCACCTCGGCTCAGCGCATCCCCATCCAGGAGGGAGCCTTCAAGGAGGCATTGGCCCAACTGGTGCTGGATGTGCCGCTGACGGTCCGGCCTTCGCGGCTGGGACGCGTGGTGCGCGCGAGGACGGGCGATGGCGCGCTCATGGACGAGGGGCTCGGGTTCCTGCTGCGCGACCGGTACGGGAAGTGGTGCCGGGCGCATGAAGCTCCCGTGGATTGCCTGTCCCTGCTGGAGCAGGGAATGGGCTTCAGCGCGATGGACCGGCTGACGTTCGCCGTGGGCATGTCGCTGGATCCGCTGCGCGAAAGCCTCGCGGACGCGGTGGATGAAACGCTCGACCCGGCGTTCTTCGTCTCCGTGGTGGTGGGGGCGCTGACGTCATGGGTGGTGCTGGCCGCGGCGCCGGACCCTGTGTTCACCAAGGCCGCGGCGGTGCTGGCCGCCGTGGTGCTGGCGTACCTGGGAATCGAGTCGTTCCTCGCCGTGGTGCGGGCGTGCGGGGCGCTGAAGACCGCGACGGACCGGGCCATGACGTTCCAGGAACTGGAGGAAGCGGGAGAGACGTTCGGCCGGACGTTGGGGCCGGAGGTGGCGCGGCTCTTCGTGCTCGCGGTGACGGTGCTGGTGAGTCACGGCGTGACGGTGGGGATGACGTCGGCGCTGACGTTGCTGCCTGGCTTCACGGATGCCGCGATGCTGGGGGCATCGCGGGTGGGCTTCAACGTGGCGGCGGTGGAGCGGGTGAGCGCGGTGGCGGTGGTGGGCGGCACGGTGGAACTGACGCTCGTGCCCACGGCGGTGTCGATGGCGGCGATGGGGCCTCCCAGCGGAGGCGCTCCAGGTGGGTTGCCCTCGGGAGGGCCGGGCAAGTGGGTGCAGGTGAACGAGTCGATGTCCGACCGCGCCCGGGCGTATCAGGCGCAGGTAACGGGAGCGCCGGAGGGCTCCGCGTACCGGATGCAGGACGGGGACATGAAGGTGGACTTCGACGGCTTCAATGCGAAGGAGGACATGCTGCTGGAAGCCAAGGGGCCGGGCTATGAGGCGTTCATCAAGAGCGACACGGAGATGAAGGAGTTCTTCCAGGGCCTCACTGGAGTGGTTGAACAGGCTCGCAATCAGTTCAAACTGGCGAGGGGCAGGCGCATTCGCTGGATTGTCGCGGAGAAGCGATTCGCCGATATCCTCCGAAAAACCTTCACTGATTATGAGTTCGACAATATTGAAGTCGTGCATGTTCCTCCTGCCCGCTGAGTTCTGGAATCATGAGTGAGACGTACTACACGGGCTGCTACTGGTTGGCCCGCCAGGAGCCGGTCGATGCCTGCGCGCAGCGGATGGAAGCCCTCTTCCGTCACATGGGCCCCTTGGAGCCCACGTGGAATCGCTGGCATCAAACGGCGGCGACATTTGAGAAGGCTCGCAAACGTCAGGTGCAGCCGGACGCCGCTACGCTCAAGAAGCTCCTGGGCAGCAAAGCCCATCGGTTCGGCGATACGTTCAGCTTCTGGCTCTGGGCAGGTGAGAACGAGGATGAAATCTCGGCTGTCAAAGGCCACTGCGGGAGTGCCGTGACGCATATGAGTTCCGTCTGCATCCTCAACACTCCCAGTCTTGGCAGTGTCGCGGAGCGGGTGTTGACGGCTCCCGTCTTGACCGGCGTGGTGCGCGCCATGGCGCTCGCATGGGAACCGGAATTCGGTATCGCCACCTCCCATGAGCATCGGGAGCGTCTCGTGCCCGAGGGCTTCCCCTTCCCGGGCACCTTCGTCGGCTGGGTCATGTACTTCGCCGATTCGCGCGGTCCGGTGCCTCCGCTCCCTGCCCCCGTCCAGGTGGAGCATCTGTCGGACCGGGGCACGATCATCACCCTCACGCCCGAGCGATTCACCGTCTCCAACCCGGACCACGTGGCCCTCGCCGCCGACGTCCAGGCACGCCTCCAGGACGCGGGCCTGCTCCGACGCCTCCGCCCCTGGGGCACGTAGCCCAAAGCCCCCGCCTCACTCCCCTTCCAGGTCCCGCTTCAGCTTCGACAGCAGCCCCACCGCGTGCGTGGCGTAGGAGGAGATCCACCGCTCCTGGATCTCCAGGAAGGGCGCCGCGTTGAGGTAGTTCCACCGCGTGCGGCCCTCGCGACGGGAGAGGACCAGCTCCGCCCGCTCCAGCACCCCGATGTGCTGCATCACCGTGCAGCGGTCCAGGGTGCCCTCGAAGTGCTCGCACAGCTCCCCCGTCGTCCGGGGCGCGTCCTTCAGCAGGTCCAGGATGGCCCGCCTCCGTGAGTCCGCCAGCGCCTTGAAGAGGAGGTCGTCCCGGGTGCTGCTTGACATGTTATAATTCTATAACCTATTTCTGGACGCGCCAGGAAACAGGAGGGAGCGCCCATGGAGACGAAGTTCCAGGTGCAGCTGAAGATCCAGAAGCCGGTCGCGCAGGTGTTCGACGCGGTGGTCAACCCGAAGCAGCTCAGCGCCTACTTCGTCCAGCACGCCAGCGCGCCGCTCGCGGAGGGCACGACGGTGAAGTGGCGCTTCGCGGAGGTGCCAGGCGAGCACGACGTCATCGTCCGGGAGGTCATCCCGGACCAGCGCATCGTCTTCGAGTGGCCCACGGAGGACGGCTCCCTCACCCAGGTGCGGATGCTCTTCGAGCCGCTCGACGCCGGGAACACGATGGTGCGCATCAGCGAGTCCGGCTGGACGCAGGACGCCCAGGGGTTCAAGTCGGCCTACGGCAACGTGGGCGGCTGGATGCACATGCTGTGCTGCCTCAAGGCCTGGCTGGAGTACGGCATCCACCTGCGGGCGGGCGGGGCGCTGTAGGGAATCAGACCGGGCCGGAACCGGACGGGAATGCGCCCTCCCCGCCCCCGTTCCCCCGCGTCCCACCGTGCCCGAGGAGGCCCATGTCCGTCCGCGTCCCCGCCCTGCTCCTCTCCGCCCTGCTGCTCTCCGCCCCGGCCGCCAACGCGCAGGAGCCGCGCCGCGCGCCGGAAGCGCTGGGCCTGGGCATGGAGGGCTACCCCTACCCCGCCCCCGTGCAGTTCCTGCCCGTCACGCTGGAGGGCCAGGACCTGCGCATGGCGTACATGGACGTGAAGCCCACGGCCAACGCCAACGGGCGCACCGTCGTCCTGCTGCACGGCAAGAACTTCTTCGGCGCGTACTGGAAGGACACCCTTCGCGCTCTCACCGGCGCGGGCTTCCGGGTCATCGCGCCGGATCAGGTGGGCTTCGGCAAGTCGTCCAAGCCGGCCATCGCGTACAGCTTCCACACGCTCGCGTCGCTGACGAAGAAGGTGCTCGACACCGAGGGCGTGAAGCAGGCCGTCATCGTCGGCCACTCCATGGGCGGCATGCTCGCCACCCGCTTCGCGCTGATGTACCCGGAGACCACGTCCCAGCTCGTGCTGGAGAACCCCATCGGGCTGGAGGACTACCGGGAGAGCGTCCCCTGGAAGTCCACCGAGGACCTCTACCGCGAGAACCTCCAGGCCACGGAAGAAGGCCTGCGCAAGTACCAGCGCACCTACTACGTGAAGTGGAAGCCCGAGTACGACGAGTACGTCCAGGTCCTCTACCGCCAGACGCTCAGCGGCGAGTACCCGCGCATGGCCTGGGTCTCCGCCGCCACGCAGACGATGATCTACGAGCAGCCCGTGGTGCACGAGTTCCCCCTCGTGCGCGCGCCCACGCTGGTCGTCATCGGGCAGGAGGACCGCACCGTCGTGGGCAAGGGCAGCGTGCCGCCCGCGCTCCTCCCCAAGCTGGGCCAGTACCCCGCGCTGGGAAAGAAGACCGCCGCCGCCATCCCCGGCGCCACGCTGGTGGAGCTGCCCGGCGTGGGCCACATTCCCCACTTCGAGGCACCCGACAAATGGCACGCGGCCCTGCTCGATTTCCTGCGCAAGGGCTCGAAGTAGCCGCCCCTTCCGCGTAGAGATCCAGGCGCATGCACTCCATCCGCGTGGTGCGCCACGCGTCGGAGCGGGGTGGCTGGGAGATGGCCCTCGCCACGCCGCCCGCGCACCTGGCCACCCTCGTTCGGGACTACTGCGGCTTCCGCGAGGCCACGGCCGCGCCCATGCGCCGGCAGGAGCTGCCCGGCGTCCAGGTGGTGCTCATCCTGGAGTTCGGCCCGCTCCTGAAGCACCTGGACGACGCGGGACGGGTGACGCGGCACCGCTCCGGCTTCACCGCCGGCCTGGACGAGCGCTGGAGCACCACCGAACACGGCGGCGTGTCCCACGGGGTCCAGGTGAACCTGACGCCCCTGGGGGCCCGGCGCGTCTTCGGCCTGCCCATGCATGAGCTGTCGCACCGCGTGGTGGGCCTGGAGGACCTGTGGGGCCTGGACGCGCGGCGCCTGGTGGAGCAGCTCGCGGAAGCGCCCGGCTGGGGGGCCCGCTTCGCGCTCGTGGACGCGTTCCTGACGCGGCGGGTGGAGCGGGGCCCGGAGGTGGAGGCCGGCGTGCGCTGGGCCGTGGAGCGCATCCTCCACGCGGGCGGCAACCTGGACATCGCCACGCTGGCGCAAGGGCTGGGCCGCAGCCACAAGCACCTCATCCACCAGTTCCATGAACAGGTCGGCCTGCCACCCCGCCGGCTGGCGCGCCTGCTGCGCTTCGACCGCGCGGTGGAGCGGCTGAAGGCTGGCGGGCCGGTGCGTTGGGCGGAGCTGGCGGTGGAGCTGGGCTACTTCGACCAGGCCCACCTGAGCCGGGACTTCCGCCAGTTCACCGGCGGGCCCCCCTCCGCCCTGCTGCGCCGTTCGCTGCCGGACGCGGGCGGCTTCGAAGCAGGGGCGCAGGTGAAATCCGTACAAGAACCGGCCTGGGCGGATGGGCAGGATGCACGGTGAAAGGAAGCCCACCATGTCCACGTCCCTGCCCAGCCTGTATCCCTTCCTCCGCTACGAAGACCCGGAGGCCGCCCTGCGCTTCCTGAAGCAGGCGTTCGGCTTCGAGGAGCGCGCGGTCTACCGCTCCCCCGCCGGCGCCCTGGCCCACGTCGAGCTGACGCTGGGCCACGGGCTCGTCATGTTCGGCGGCGCGGACACCGCGAACCGGATGAAGATGGCGACGTCGAAGCAGGTGCCCGCGAAGAACCAGGGCATCTACGTCGTCGTCACCGACCCGGATGCGCTCTGCGCGCGAGCGAAGGCCGCGGGCGCCAGCATCCTCATGGACCTCCACGACACCGAGTACGGCTCGCGGGACTTCAGCGCGCTCGACCCCGAGGGGAACATCTGGAGCTTCGGCACCTACCAGCCGCTCGCCGCGCCGCCGCCGAAGGGCTGAGAGGCCGACGGCCGCACCGGGAGGCGGGCAGGCCCCATCCCCGCATCGACGGGGGAGGACGTCCGTGCAACGCTTCCCGGGCTGGCCGGCTCCGGCCGTGGAAACCCCAGGGTGACGTGATGAAGCTGCTGCTCGGACCCATCCTGTACG
This sequence comes from Corallococcus sp. BB11-1, assembly GCF_026626625.1. NCBI lineage: Bacteria > Pseudomonadati > Myxococcota > Myxococcia > Myxococcales > Myxococcaceae > Corallococcus > Corallococcus sp. BB11-1. Next base: position 143,354 of record NZ_JAPNJY010000001.1, read on the forward strand.
CGAAGGCCCAGTCCACACCCGACCCGAAGTCCCACGACGTGTGGAGCTTCTACGTCAACGTGTTCCTGGACAGTCCGTCGGTGGATGCGTGCCCGGCCCCGAGGCTGTGTTTCACGGACGCGCGGGGCGTGACGGTCGCGACGTTCGACGACGTGAAGCCCGCGGCGGACTTCACCCGCCTGCCGAAGGACACCGCGGGCGTGGTGTGGCGCTGGGAGGTCGTCCTGCCGCGCAAGGACGTGGCCCAGCGGCTGTCCTACCACTTCGAAGCGCTGGGCCTGCCCGGCGTGCCGGTGACGTTCGAGCCTCCTCCGCCGCGCAGCGGCCGCGCCGCGTCTCCGGCAGGTCCTCCCACGCCGCTCGTCGTGTCCGACGTCGTCGTTCCCCAGCGGGGCGTGTCGCCCAACATCGCGTTCTTCTCCTGCAACGGCGCCAGCCGCGCGAGTGATTGGAGCGACCTCGCGGAGCCGTACGCGCTCTGGGAGCGGATGCTGCAACACCATCAGAAGGAGCCGACGGACCCCGCGAAGACGCCGGGCTTCCAGCTGCTCATTGGCGGCGGAGACCAGCTCTACGCGGACTCGCTCCACAACACGATGGAGGTGCTCAACGGGCACATGAAGCTGCCCCGGTCCAAGCGGCTGACGCGGGCCGTGCCGGACGGGCTGCGGGAGGCCCTGCTCGCTGAATACGTCTGGCTGTACCGGGAGCGCTGGAGTGGGCCGGAGGGCATCGCGGCGCTGCTCCAGCGGGTGCCCGGCCTCTTCACTTGGGACGACCACGACATCTTCGACGGCTGGGGTTCGCACGAAGAGCTCCAGCGGTCCCCCTGGTATCGGGCCATCTACAGCGCGGCGGCGCGGGCCTTCGAGGCCTTCCAGCACGGCACGCTGGAGCGGCCGGAGACGGCGCGCGAACCGGATGACCAGGGGTTGATCCAGCCCGTGCGGCGGGAGGTCCGGGACGAGGACCCGCGCGAGACCCGGCACTACTTCCGGACGTTCTGCTTCTCCACGGAGGACTGCGACCTGGACGTGGTGCTGCTGGACCTGCGCAGCGGGCGGACCAGCCGGGTGCTGGACACGGACGACGCCCATCCGCAGTCCGAGTTCACGGTGATGAGCCGGGCGCAGTGGGACGCGTTCGACGCCTGGCGCGAGGAGCACCGCCTGCGACCGGAGAACGGGAAGAAGGCGCGGCACGTGCTGGTGGTGTCCTCGGTGCCGCTCGTGCACCTGCGCTTCGGGCCGGCGATGGAGGACATGACGGGGGGCATCCAACTGCGCGACGACCTGCTGGACCAGTGGGAGTCCGCGGTGCACCGCGGCGAGCGCACGCGGCTGTTGATGAACCTGTTCTCCCTGTCGAAGCGGTCCTACTGCGCGGTGACGGTGTTGTCCGGAGACGTGCACGTCGGGGCCAGGGCCCGGGTGCGCTCCCGCAACCCGGACCACCTGGTGCCCGCGCTGGGCACGGTGGGGGAGGTGTTCATTGAACAGGTGACGTCCTCGCCCATCGTCCACCCGCCGCCGTGCTGGTTGGCCTTCAAGGGGATGCTCGCGATGTCGAAGGACTCTCGCGAGGACCTGCCAGGGTTTCTCCAGACGGAGTTGCTGCCGGTGGGCAAGGAACTGTATTTGAGGGACCGCAACTGGCTGTCCATCCGGTTGGAGCGCCCCAAGCATCGGGATGGCCTGACGGCCCGGCCGAAGCTGTGGGTGCGGTGGATCGCGGAGAAGCAGCACCTGCCGATGGAAGTGGTGGTGGAGCCGCCGCCCTTCCCTGTCCGGGGATGAGCGGAGACCTTCATGGCAGCCCGGTGATGCTCTACCGGTCGATGGGCTTTGTGGGCATTCCGCCCTATTACCCGAGCCCCGTGCCTGGCACCGCGTACATGGAGCTGGTGCTGTGATTGTGATTGTCAACGCACGGGCAGTTCACGGAACTGGATGCCCTCCCATCCGCCCTGTTCCACGGCGTCCTTGAAGCGGTCAGTGCCGATGATGACGGTGGCGAAGTTGCCTACGCGGAACAGGTCCGTGTCCGTGGGCAGTGAGGATTTATCAAGGATGGGATCGTCCGGCCGACTGAGACCCTGTCTTCCACAGGTGGTGCAAGGGGGCACCACGTCAGGGGGAAGGCAGTCACGGTGAAGCAGCCCACGTGGCTCAATTTGCAGTTCGAGGATGTCCGGCGGCGTCTTCTGACGGAACCGGATCTCCGTGCGGGTTCCAAGAAGTCCCCGTACGCCCGCTGCCTGGAGGCTGTCGAGCGTGTCGCGGCGGATGATCAACAGGGAGTGTCCAAGCCACGTGAAAGGACCGAACTGACCGGAACCGGTCCCTACGAGAGGACCGAAGCGGGTCCCAGGAGTGAGCTTTGAATTCGGTGGGGCAATGGGACGCACCAGTGCCTGGAGGCGGGTGAACTCGAGGAAGGGTTCAGGTCGGGGCTCTTCGAATTCTCCATGCTCGGGGATGAGTGAAAGGTCCACGGCCGGGTAGTTGTGTCCCGCGCCACCCCAGGTGGCCCCGCAGCCTGGACAATCCTTGAGGCCGGGTAGACCCCATTTGTGAGAGGCATCGAAATCTCCGCTGTAGCGAGCAGTGGCCACCGTGTCGTCACGCAGCCAGAAATAGCGAGACATGGAATTTCAATCCCTGGTCAGAAGAGGGTCAGTTGTACTGCTGGATGGGGCCGCCAAGGAGTTGGAAACGATAGATGAGCGACCCGGCATGCCGGTAGATTTCCTGCGGAGCGGCGTTCGGATTGGCGTCCTTGTATTCGCGCCACGCCTGATTCCACTCACCGCCCTTGGGCCCACCGCTGTGAATGCGTCGGTGAACGTGAACAGGAAGGGGCAGGATGTACAGGTGGATGTCGACGCCCTGTATCCTGAACCAGTCCGCGAGATCCTTCGCCTGTGGGAAGACGTGGTGCTTCTCCATCTTTCCCGCGGACAACCGCCGCTGTGGAAGCTCCACAGGCCTGACGTTGTCAGGGAGGGGGAACACCACGACGGGCTTCCTACCGCCCGGCGGGTTCGTGCTCCCGCCCCAGTTGCGACGGGGTCCACTGCCCGGAGCAGGGGCCACGGCCACGGGAGGCGGACGTGGCGGAAGGCCGCGCGCCAGCACCACCTCCCCGGGCACGTCCTCACAGCGATAGAAGCCGCACACCGCGCCCTCACACAGCAGGGTCACGCAGGCATCTTCGCTCGCCTCGCCGCACTCCGCTTCCGCCTCATCCCACCGTTGCTGGAGCGGCGTGCTGGAAGCGCAGGCCGCCAGCAACAACCCCAGCACACCGCACGCCAGCCACTTCCCCAGGACTCGCACTGTCACAGAGGTCGCGTCTCGATGCCGGATTCAAGCACCGTGATGACGACGTAGAGCGTGACGTATGGATTGAGGAAGAAATAGCGGAACTCATCCCCGGAGAGCGCCCGGATGTGCCAGCGATCGGCGGCCTCCGAATATCCTCCAAGCTCCGAGGGCAGCGGCATGCACCGGATCGCCGTGAGCGCATCCTTCCGGCTCTGGAACACGGGGAGGCCCCCTTCGGGGCCCTCCATCCAATACTGGCCCAGCAGCTCACCGTCGGCCGTCGCGGCTTCCAGGAGGTGGTACGGCTCCCCCGTGGGCGCGGTGTCCTTCGGCATCCGCGCCAGCCGTTCAGCGACCTTCTGAACGAACTCGTCCTCGCCCATCTCCGCCATCTCGATCCTCCCGGATTCCACTTCCGTCCCCTCATTCCTACACCGTCAGGGCAGTGGCCCCTCCACCCACCGCAACACATCCGCCGTCACCGCCGCGTCGTACCCGCGAATCGCCACCGGCGTGGGACTTGTGCTGGGGCTGCTGCCCTTCCCGCTCCAGACTTGAGCGTCAGCGCACGGGAAGTTCACGGAACTGGATGCCCTCCCATCCACCCTGTTCCACGGCGTCCTTGAAGCGGTCGGTGCCGATGATGACGGTGGCGAAGTTGCCCACGCGGAACAGGTCCGTGTCCGTGGGCAGAGAGGCTTCGTCGAGGATGGGGTCGTCCGGCAGCGTGAAGCCTTGTCGTCCGCAAGTGGTGCACGGAGGGGCCAGGTCGGGCGGAAGGCAATCCCGGTGGAGCAATCCGCGCGGTTCGATCTGGAGTTCGATGAGCTCCGGCGGCGTCTTCTGACGGAACTTCAGCTCCGTCTTGCAGCCGAGTAATCCTCGCACGCCCGCTGCCTGGAGGCTGTCGAAGGTGTCCCGGCGAACGACAATCCAACAGCTTTCAAGTCCCGAGAAGGGAGCGAACCGACCGGAAGCAGGACCGACCAACGGACCGAAGTCGGCGCCGGGTGGAAGCTTGGAATTGGGAGGCGCCAGGGGACGCACCAACTCCCGGAGACGCACGAATTCGTGAAAGGGCTCTTGTCGAGCTTCTTCGAACTCGTGTCGTTCTGGAAGCTCCGACAGATCCACGGCGGGATAGTGAGTGCCCCAGGATGACCAGGAGGCACCACAGCCCGGACAATCCTTCAGGCCGGGCAACCCCCATTTTGGGACGGCATTGAACTCACCCCTGTAGGTGGCCCAGGTTGCTTTGTCGGGACGAAGATAGAAATAACGGCTCATGGCTTTGAGTGCCTTGGCTGCGGAAGATCAGTAATACTGCTGGATGGAATCACCCGTGAGTTGAAAGCGATAGATGAGGCTTCCGGCGTGTTTGTAGATCTCCGCAGGTAGGGCATGCTCGTTTGCATCGCGAAACTCGCGCCAAGCCTGATTCCAATCGCCGCCCCTGTCCCCTCCGCTATGGATGCGTCGGTGAACGTGAACGGGAAGGGGCAGCGTGTAGAGGTGGATGTCGACGCCCTGTCGCTTGAACCACCGAGCGAGATCCGGCGCCTGCGGGAAGATGTGATGCTTCTCCATCTTCCCCGCGGACAACCGCCGCTGCGGAACTACCACGGACCGAATGTCTTCGGCCTTGGGGAACACCACGACGGGCTTCTTGCCGCCCGGCGGGTTCATGCTCCCGCCCCAGTTGCGCCGGGGCCCGCTGCCCGGGGCGGGAGCCACCGCCACGGGAGGCGGACGGGGTGGAAGGCCGCGCGCCAGCACCACCTCCCCGGGCACGTCCTCACAGCGATAGAAGCCGCACTCCGTGCCCTCACACAGCAGGGTCACACAGGCGTCTTCACTCGCTTCGCCGCACTCCGCTTCCGCCGCATCCCACCGCTGCTGGAGCGGCGTGCTGGAAGCGCAGGCCGCCAGCAACAATCCCAGCACACCGCACGCCAGCCACTTCCCCAGGACTCGCACTGTCACGAGGCCGTGTCTCGATGCCGGATTCGAGCGCCGTGATGACGACGTAGCTCGACCTTCTGAACGAACGCGTCCTCGCCCATCTCCGCCATCTCGACCCTCCCAGGCCCTACTTCCGCGCCCCACCCCTACACCGTCAGGGCAGCGGCCCCTCCACCAATCGCAGCACATCCGCCAGCACGCCGGCCGCCGTCACCGCCGCGCCCGCGCCGTATCCGCGAATCACCAGCGGCGTGGGGCTGTAGCGCTCCGACAGGAAGCTGAGCGCGTTCTCTCCGCCCTTCACCGCCGCCAGCGGATGCTCCAGCGGCACCGGCACCAATCCCACGCGCACGCCCTCCGGCCCCACGCTGCCCACGTAGCGCAGCACCTTGCCCTCCTTCCGGTACGCCTCCACCCGCTGCTGGAAGATGTCGTCCGCCTGTGGCAGCCGCGCCAGGAAGTCCTGCAGCGGCCCCGTCGCGTCGAACTCCTCCGGGAGCAGCGACGCCAGCGCCACCTCCTCCAACTCCAGCGTGCGCCCCAGCTCCCGCGCCAGGATGAGCACCTTGCGCGCCACGTCCGTGCCCTCCAGGTCGTCGCGCGGGTCCGGCTCCGTGAAGCCCTTCTCCATCGCGGTGCCCACCGCCTTCGACAGCGGCACCCCCTGCTCCGTCAATCCCAGGATGAAGGACAGCGAACCGGACAGGATGCCCTCCACCCGGTGCACCGTGTCACCCGTGCGCAGCATGTTCTTCAGCGTGTCGATGACCGGCAGCCCCGCCCCCACGTTCGTCTCGTAGAGGAACTTCCGCTGGTGCCGCGACGCCGTGTCCCGCAAGGCGCGCCAGTGGTCCTGCCGTCCCGAATTCGCCTTCTTGTTCGCCGTCACCACATGCAGCCCGGACGCCATCAGCGCCGGATACCCCAGCGCCACGTCCTCGCTGCTCGTGCAGTCCACGAAGATGGGCCGGCCCGGACGCCGCGCCTTCGCCCACTCCCGGAACGTGTCCAGCGTGAAGCCCGCCGCGCTCGCCTCCAGCAGCGCCTTCCAGCCGTCCAGCGCCACGCCCTCTGGCGCCACCAGGCTGCGCCGGCTGTTCGCGATGGCGCACACGCGCAAGTCCAGACCATGCGCCCGCAGCTTCGGCGCCTGCTGGTGGATCTGCCGCAGCAGCTCTCCCCCCACCGTGCCCACGCCCGCCACCAACAGCTCCACAATCTCCGTGGTGCCAAAGCACTTGCGGTGCACGTGCGCCATGGCCCGGGGCCCGTCCACCTGCGCGATCACCGCGGAGATGCTCCGCTCGCTGGAGCCCTGCGCGATGGCCGCGATGCTGCAATCCACGTCCGCCAGCGCGCTGAAGAACGTGCCCGCCACGCCCACCCGGTGCCGCATCCCGTCGCCCACGATGCTCAGCACCGCCAGCCCCGGCTGCTGCTCGATGGGGTCCACCTTCCCCCCCTCGCGCTCCGCCTCGAAGGCCTCCTCCAGCGCCTGCACCGCCCGGTCGCCCTCCTCCTGCCCCACGCAGAAGCTGATGGAGGACTCGCTGGAGCCCTGGGTGATGAGCACCACGGAGATGGACGCGCGCGCCATCGCCTCGAACACGCGCGCGGCCGTGCCCGGCACGCCCTTCAACCCCGCGCCCGCGATGTTGATGAGCGCGATGTCCTGCAGGAACGACAGCCCCCGCACCGGATGCCGCGTCGCCTTCGCCGTGGCCGTCACCCGCGTGCCCGGGTGCTCCGGCCGGAAGCTGTTGCACACGCGCACCGGGATGCCCCGCTCCCGCGCCGGGGCAATCGTCTTCGGGTGCAGCACCTTCGCCCCGAAGTAGGCCAGCTCCATCGCCTCCTCGAAGCTCACCTCCTCCAGCGCGAACGCCTCCGGCACCAGGCGCGGATCCGCGCTGAAGATGCCGTCCACGTCCGTCCAGATCTCCAGCAGCCGCGCATCCAGCGCCGCCGCCGCCAGCGCCGCCGAGTAGTCCGACCCACCCCGCCCCAGCGACATCGTCTTGCCGCGCGCATCCCCCCCGAAGAAGCCCGGCATGAGCAGCAGCCCCGGCCCGCCGTCCCGGAACGGCGCGAACCGCTCGCGGATCGCCTCCACGCGCGGCGTCGCCTGGAGCGGGTCTCCCGAACACAGCAACACCTGTCGCGGATCCAGGCTCGTGGGCTGGAGCCCCCGCGCCTCCAGCAGCGCCGCCAGCAGCAGGCACGACGCCCGCTCGCCCAGGCCCGACAGGTGCGCGAGCACCGACGGCGAGCACTCGCGCAGCAGCCCCACGCCCTGCAACAGCCCGCGCAGCTCCGCGCCCAGCGCCACCAGGCCCTCGGCCAGGGGCCGCGTCTGCGCGGGCTTCAGCTCCGCGCCCAGCGCCTTCGCGATGGCGGAGTGCACGTCCTCGAAGCGGGCGCAGACGTCCTGCACCGGCTCGCCCTCCTGGGCCGCCCGCGCCGCCCCCACCAGCAGGTTGGTGATGCCGGACACCGCCGAGGCCACCACCGTCACCCGCTCCGTCCTGCGCGCCTCCTCGACCAGCGCCACCACGCCCCGCATCCGCTCCGCATCCCCGACACTGGTGCCACCGAATTTCATCACGCGCATGACACGGCCTCCTCGCGGCGGCAGGGGGGACGGCGGTGGGAGTCCAGCGGGGGCGTCAGGGTCGTCATGGCGGTTCCGGGGAGGTTCTCTTGGGGGTTGGGGCGACGAAAAAGCCCCGCGCTCAGGAGGAGCGCGGGGCCGGGTTCGGGAGGGGGACCGGGGAGGTCCGTCCGAAATCAGGCGGTCCGCGAGCCAGGCCGGTGCAAGTGCGCGTCAGGGTGGTCTGGGAACGCGTGCCCGCGCAGGACGTCGTCCCCTCGTGTCGCATGCCATGCCCGCGCTGTCCGTTCATGGAGTCACCATCCTAGCCGTTTCAACGATACCCGGTCAGGGGGCGGGCAACCGGGCCCCCGCCTCCCGGAGTCCACCGTGGTGCACTGCCTTGAGGCTGCCGACATTCTCAATGTCACCCTGTTGACCCACCTGACTGGGAGCACCCCATGGCCACCCGCAAGAAGAGCGACAAGGACGCCGCTGCCCACAAGCCCGGCTTCGCCAAGGACCGCGTGGAGGGAGGGCTGGAAGCGGACGACACCAAGCCCCTGTACGCGGACGACACCAAGCACTCGACGGAGGAGCAGAAGTTCGCCTTCGACAGCGACGGCCCGGTGGGCGGCGACGTGAACAACCCCCAGAGCGTCCTGGACGACGTGGACGCCGAGGAGCGCGAGGTGCGCGGCCGCCTCAAGGCCGAGGCCCGCGAGGACAACGAGCCCACCCGGGAATGAAGAAGGCCGGAGCCCCGACGCATGTCGGGACCCCGGCCGGTAGCACTTCCCGTGACGCCCCGCCTACTTGGACGCGGGCGCCGCGTCCGAGGCGGGCGTCTCCACCAGGGTCAGCTTGCCCAGGTTGAGCGGCGTCACCTGCTCCTGGATGACCAGCGGGTCACCCACGAGCACCACCTGCATGGAGGCCGGGTCCAGGTAGGCCTCGGCCACGCGCTGCACCTCGGCGGCGGTGGCGTCGCGCAGGCCCTCCACGCTCTTCTTGAACTCGTCCATCGGACGGCGCTGGAAGAAGAGCCGTGATGCGCTGCCACCCAGGCCCTCCACCGTCTCGAAGGCGCCCGGGAAGGCGCGGATGAGGCCCTCGCGCGCGGCGGCCAGCTCCTGCTCCGTGATGGGCTTCGTCTTGAGGCCCGCCAGCTCCTGGATGAACTCGTTGAGCGCGGGGCCCGTCACGTTCTGCCGCACGGCCGCATACGCGGTGAGCGGACCCACGCCCAGCCGCGTGCCCAGCGAGGCGTTGGCGCCGTAGCTGTAACCCTTGTCTTCACGGATGTTCATGTTGAGCCGGCTGCCGAAGAAGCCGCCGAACACCGTGGTGGCCAGCTCCAGCGGGTACTCGTCCGCATGGCCGGTGGCGAGGCCGGGACGGCCCACCAGCACCACCGTCTGCTCCAGGCCCGGCTTGGGCACGATGCGCACCTGCTCACGCGGCGGCGCGGGCGGCGCGGGCGGCGGCTTGGGCGCCACGGCCCCGCCCTTCCACCCGCCGAAGTACTTCTTCGCCCACTCCACCGCCTGCGGCAGCGTCACGTCGCCGGTCATGATGAGCGCGGCGGCGCGGGGCCCGGTGTTCTTCACGTAGAAGTTCTTCGCGTCCGCCAGCGTCAGCGCCTGCACCGTCTTGGGGGTGCCCCCGGACGGGTGGCCGTACGGGTGGTCCGCGCCGAAGACGGCGGCGTAGTAGGCCTGCTGCGCGAGGAAGTTCGGGTCGCCCATGCGGCGCACCAGCTCGCCCAGCTGCTGCTTCTTGCGCCGGTCGAAGGCCTTGGCGTCGAACGTGGGCCGCAGCACCACGTCCGACAGCAGCGCCATCACCGCGTCCACGTTGCGCGTGAGCACGCGCGCGCCCACGAAGGCGCCGTCGGGCTCCACCGACATCACGGGGGACACGCCCAGGTCCGCGAACGCGTTGTCCAGCGCCACCGTGTCGCGCTTGCCCGCGCCCTCCAGCAGCATGCGGTAGGACAGGTCCGCCACGCCCAGCTTGGAGGCGGGCTCCTGCGACACACCGGCGGCGAAGGCGATGCCGGCGAACACCAGCGGCAGCTCCTTGCGCGTGCTGACGATGACGGTGAGCCCGTTGTCCAGCTGGGCCTTCTCGAAGGTGGGCAGCACCAGCTCCGGCGGCGTGCCCGGCTTGGGCGGCGTCTGACGGAAGGCCTCCGCATCCGGCGCGGGCGTCTGGGGTTGCTGGGCGCCGGAGGGTTCAGCGGGAGGGGCCTCCGCGGGCTTCGTGGTGGCGCAGGCGGAGACGGTCAGCGTGAGGAGGGCAGTGAGGATTCGGCGGTGCATGGTCAACGGGCCTCCTTGCCCGAACCGGAAGACGGCGGCGTGCCCTGGCTGGGCGGCACCGCGTGGAGGACGACGCGCGCGTCGGGGCGCAGCACGTCGGTGGCGAACTGCTTCACCAGCGCGGGCGTCACTTCCTGGTAGCGCGCCAGGTCCTGCGCGACGTAGCTGGGCTCGCCCACGAACTGGTTGTAGGTCTGGAGCGTGTCGGACTTGCTGCCGGATCCGCCCACGGCCTGCAGGCCCGCCAGCTGACGCGTGTCATAGCGGGTGCGCGCGCGGACGATCTCCTCCTGCGTGACGCCGTCCTTGCGGACCTCGTCCAGCACCGCGTCGATCTCCTTCTTCAGCGCGTCCGTGGTGACGCCGGGCCGGGCCACCGCCTCAATGGTGAAGACGGACTGCGCGCCGTGGCTCTGCTGCGTGGCGTCCACGCTCTGCGCCAACTGCTTGTCCAGCACCAGCCGGCGGTACAGGCGGCTCGCGCGGCCGGTGCTCAGCGCGGTGGCGAGCACGTCCGCCGTCGCGTCCCCGGGCTTGAGGTACGGGGCGGTGAGCCAGGACATGGAGAGCAGCGGCAGCGTGGCCACCTTCTCGTCGTGACGGATGACCGTCTCGCGCGTGACCTTCACGGGCTTCACGTCGGGGCGCTTGGGCTTGGGGCCGGAGGGCAGCGTGGCGAAGTACTTCTCCACCAGCGCCTTGGTCTTCGCGACGTCGAAGTCGCCCACGATGGCGAGCGTCGCGTTGGCGGGCGCGTACCAGGTGCGGAAGAACGCCTTCACGTCGTCCGCGTTGGCCGCGTCCAGGTCCTTCATGGACCCGATGACGTTGCCCGAATACGGGTGCGGGGCCGGGAACAGCGCCTGCCACGCCTTCTCCTGCGCCTCGCCGTAGGGGGCGGTCTCCACGCCCTGGCGGCGCTCGTTCTTCACCACCTCGCGCTGCGTCTCCAGCTTCTTCTCCGTGAGGGCGTCCAGCAGGAAGCCCATGCGGTCGCTCTCCAACCACAGCGCGGTCTCCAGCAGGTTGCTGGGCACGGTCTCGTAGTAGTTGGTGCGGTCGAAGCTGGTGGTGCCGTTGAGGTCGGTCGCGCCGGACTGCTCCATCAGGGCGATGTGCACGTCGTCCGGGACGTGCTTGGAGCCCTGGAACATCATGTGCTCGAAGAGGTGCGCGAACCCGGTGCGGCCCGGCTGCTCGTCGTAGGCGCCCACGTGGTACCAGACGTTGACGGCCACCACGGGCAGCTTGCGGTCCACGGAGAGGATGACCTCCAGGCCGTTGGGCAGCGTGTACTTCTCATACGGGATGGCCAGGTTTTCGCGGCCGGGCTCCAACGGCTTCGCCTCGGGCTGCTGGGCGAGCGCGGCAGACCCCAGGAACAGGGCTGCGGCGGCGAGGGCCTTCAATCGGGACAAGGTTCCTCCACGGTTCAGGACAGTGCCTCGCGCGCTTAACACGCGCCCAGGGGCCTGTAAGCCCGAAGGCGAGCAGGTGGGCTCCGGGGTGCCGGATGTTGCTCGCCGTGCGACACTGCGGCCATGAGCCTGGAGGTCCCTCCTTCCGCGCGGCCGCACTGCGCCGTCCACCCCGACGTGCTCGCGGGCGGCACCTGTTCCCGCTGTGGCGGCTTCATCTGCGCGGACTGCGCCACGTCCCTGCTGGGGGATGGGCGCATCTACTGCGTCGCCTGCGCGAAGCGCCCGGGGGTGGACTACCTGGAGGCCTTCCGCCAGGAGTACTGGGGACGGCGCGACTCCTGGGCCTGGACGGTGGGGATGCTCACGCTGAGCCTCGTCCTGGGGGTGCTCTACTCCGCCGCGTCCGAGGGCCCGCCCTCGCGCAAGGAGTGGTTGTTCTCGGCGCTGTTCCTCGCGACCGTGCCCATGGGCACGGCCTTCTTCCTGGGCAAGCCGTGGGCGCGGCACGCGCTGGTGGCGACCCCCCTGGTGGTGGCGCTGGGCGCGGGAGCCCTGCAGCCGGCGCTCCGCTTCCAGCACCTGCTGGCCGCCCTCCCCTTCACGTTCGTCGCGGTCCACATCCACCGCGACGTGCGCTGCCGGCTCTTCTTCCGGCGGGACGTGACGCCCGGCGCGTTGGCGGCGCTGTGGAACCGGCTGCGCAACAATCCCATCGCGCGTCAGGCCTTCCACTTCGGCTTCAGCAGCCTGTTCATGCCGCTGCTCTCGCCGCTCGCGGTGGTGTGCGGCGTGGTGGGGCTGATGCGGGTGAACCCCCAGGCGCATCCGCCCATCGGGCGGCGGGGGCAGGCCATCGCCGGCATCGTCCTGGGCGTGGTGAGCCCGCCGCTGTGGCTGTTCGCCCTGAACTACCTCGACCAGCGCTTCGGGTTGGTGTGGAAGGACTGAGGGGGCCCGTTGCTCCGGGGCCGCGAGGGCGCGGCATGCCCGAAGCCGGGGACGCCCCTCCCCGTCACATCCCGCCGAGCTTCGTCTCCAACTCCGACAAGTCGCGGTGCACGCTGGGGTCCGTCTCCCGCAGGCCCTCCACCTTGCGCACGGCGGAGATGACGGTGGAGTGGTCCTTGTTGAAGCGGGACGCGATCTCCGGGAACGAGCTCTTCGTCAGCTTGCGGCTCAGGTACATGGCCACCTGGCGCGCGTGGGCCAGGGCCTTGTGGCGCCGGTCCTCCTTCAGCGCCTCCACGGTCAGCTTGTAGAAGCGGGCCACCTCGCGCTGGATGGCGTCCACGTCCACGGCGCGCTGCGCGGGCAGGATGTCCCGCAGCACCTGGGCCGCGAACTCCTCCGTCACCGGCTGGCGCGTCAGGCTGTGCATCGCGGACAGCTTCACGAGCGCGCCCTCCAGTTCACGCACGTTCTTCTGCACGTGCCGGGCGATGAAGTGCGCCACGGGGTCGGGCAGGTTCAGGCCTTCCTGCTCCGCCTTCTTCTGGAGGATGGCGACGCGCGTCTCGTAGGAGGGCTCGCGGATGTCCGCCATCAGGCCCATGGCGAAGCGGCTGCGCAGGCGGTCCTCCATGCCGGGCACCTCCGCGGGCACCATGTCGCTGGTGAGCACGATGGCCTTGTTGAGGCTGAAGAGCGTCTCGAAGGTGTAGAAGAACTCCTTCTGTGTCTCCTCGCGCTTGCCCAGGAACTGGATGTCGTCGATGAGCAGCACGTCGCACTCTTCGCGGAACTTCCGGCGGAAGTCCGTCATGCGGTGCTCGCGCACGCTCTCCACGTACTCGTTGGTGAACTGCTCGCTGGACAGGTAGACGACGCGCTGGGTGGGGTCCTTCTCCCAGATGTGGTTGCCCACGGCCTGGAGCAGGTGCGTCTTGCCCAGGCCCGTGCCGCCGTAGATGTAGAGCGGGTTGTAGTTGTGGCCCGGCCGGTGGGCCACGGCCTGCGCGGCCGCGGCGGGGAGCTGGTTGCTGTCCGCCACCACGTAGGTGTCGAAGGTGAAGCGCGCGTTGAGGCGGGACGGCCGCGCGGAGTTCACCTTCACGGTGGGGGCAGGCGGCAGGTTCGCGGACGGCGGAGGACCGGCGACGACTTCATAGGCGACGCGGCCCAGCGAGGGCTCCAGCCGGGACAGGTGTGTCTCCAGCATGGCGCGGTAGTGGTCATCCACCCAGTCGCGGAAGAAGCGGTCGGGCACGCCCAGGACGAGGGCGTTCTCGCGCACCTCCAGGGGGGGCATCCGCTCCAGCCACGTCAACGCGTAGTGGAGGCCCTCCTGACGGATGGCTTCCAGCGTGCGGGTCCAGATGACTCCGGCACTGGGCAGCGACGGCGGGGCTTGAGTGGCCAGGGCGTTCACACGGAGGCTCGAAGGACGGTGCGGATGGGAGAACCAGCGGGCGTCGGCGGTGCTAACAGAGGGTTTCTGGGCGATCAAGGAACCGGCCAGAAGCCCAACAGTTCCCAGGGGTTCACCCACCTGGAGTGATCTGTGGTGGATCCACCCACGGCATGGGTGTTGGAGCGCTTCGGATCCGCCCTGCCCTGCCCGCGTGGATCCGTTCCGCAACGGATCTTCCGAAGTGTTCCGGCGGGTTGCGAAGCGACCCTGCACGGGTGGCGTGGAGGTGGGCGGAGTCTCCACCTGAACGGATCAGCGGTCGGAAGGTCGGATCCGACCAGGACCGGGCGTGACGATGCCGGCGGTCCTGTGCTGGACGCTCTCCTCAATCCGTGGACGTCGGGTCCGCCACGGTTCAACGCCCCCGGCAGGAGTCCCGCCGGGAGCATTGGCTCTGACGCCCTCAGCGCATCAGGGGAACGTCGGGTCCTGGGGCACGAGCCGGCAGTCCGGGTCGTTGAGGCACCGCGGGTTGCAGCAGCGGTCGCTCTGACAGGAGCAGACGGGCTCCAGGATGGGGGCACAGCCCGTCGTGACCCCGTTGCACGTCACGCTGCCACTGCCGGCCCCGCTGGCCGCGCACGCCCCCGCGGTGCCGCTGCAGGTGCGCGGTGTCCCGTCCGCGCATTCGATGGTGACCGTGCAGTCCCTGGCGAGCGCGGCCTCCTGCGTCTGGAGGCTGGGGGTGGACGCCTCGGCTTGAGACTCCTGGGCCTGCTGTTCGCCAGGCAGGGTGCCGCAGGCGGTCAGCATCATCACCGCCACCACGAGAACTCCCGTCATCATCTTCATGAAAGACTCCCCTTCATTGCCGCCATGGATGGAGGCCCCCTGATCTGTCCGGGAGCAGGCCGCCCGTCCCGGACGTCGACGGCGAACCCGGAAAAGATTGTCGGGTCTGGATTTGGCGAAGGTCAAAGATTCAGGGCCTTCCGGGCGCGCCGGTTGGCGGACGTAGCCCGTGCAGGCACGTTCCTTGCCCCCTCCCCCCTTTTCCCACATGATCGGCCGGGTCCACCCATCCCCGTGCAACAGGGATGGGGCAGGGTGATCCTGTGATTGACTTGTCCAGGAAATAGGGTTACGGACGCCCCCTTTCCAATGTACGGGTCGCGCCGGAAGTCTCGGGCGCCGCCTTCAGCTCTCAGGGAGTAGTCGTGTCCAAGCGCACGTACCAGCCGTCGAAGATCCGGCGCAATCGCGCCCACGGGTTCCGGAAGCGGAACGGCACCAAGTCCGGCCGGGATGTCCTCAAGCGCCGCCGCGCGAAGGGCCGTAAGCGTCTGGTGGTTTCGTCGTTCAAGAAGTAACTGGACGCACGTGTGATGGCCGAGGGAGCGGCGCCGCGGGTGCCTCAGGCAACCGGCGAGCGCTTCCCCAAGGCCTTTCGCCTGCTTCAGCGACGTGAGTTCCTGGAGGTCCAGGAGGGCGGTCAGAAGCTACCGTCCGACTGCCTCCTGGCGCTCGTCCAACGCAACAACCGGGCGCACTCCCGCGTGGGGCTCACCGTTTCCAGCAAGGTGGGCAACGCGGTGGTGCGCGCGCGTCTTCGCAGGGTGCTGCGCGAGCTGTTCCGCAAGCGCCGCGCGCAATGGCCGCCCGGTATCGACGTAGTCCTGGTCGTCCGCTCCTCGGCGAAGGAGGCTTCCTTCGCGCAAGTTTCCCGTGCGTTCGACGGCGTCACCCGTAAGCTGCAACGGCTCTTTCCGGCACCGCCCGTGCCCCCTAAAGAGCCAGCCCCATGAGTCCACTCGCCTTCGTCATCGCACTGCCCATCCGCTTCTACCGGCGGTTCCTGGGGCCGCTGCTGCCGAAGGCGTGTCGGTTCCATCCCTCGTGCTCCACCTACGCCATGCAGGCGCTGGAGAAGCACGGCGGCCTCAAGGGCAGCGCCTTCACCGTCTGGCGCCTGCTGCGCTGCCAGCCCTTCCACCCCGGCGGATTCGATCCCGTCCCCTGACGGTTTCTTTCCGCCTGCCCCCCGGCCCTCTGCCGCCGGCAGAGGGAAATCCATGACGAACGACCCGCTGTCGCCCCAGTCCAACGATTCGCAGAAGCGACTGCTCCTGGCGCTCGCCCTCTCCTTCGCGGCCACGGCCGCCTACACCTTCTTCTTCGCCCCCACGCCGTCGACGGACGTGGCGGGCGCGGATGCCGGTGTGGAGCTGGCCGCCACCCAGGACGCTGGCACCCCCACGGTCGCCGCAGTGCCGCCCCCGGGGACGCCGACCGGCGACGCCGCGGGCGCCCCCGGAGAGCCCCCTCCCCCGGTGCGCACCGTCGACATCGCCCGTCCGGAGGTCAAGTACGCCTTCTCCTCCGAGGGCGCTGGCCTCACCTCCGCCGTGCTCCAGGGCGTGAAGATGCGCGAGCAGCAGTCGCTCTCCGTGAAGGAGGGCTTCGCGCAGCTCTTCGGCAAGGAGATCCCCCCGCCGCCGCAGATGAACGTGGCGAACCCGGTGGCCGGTCAGCCCCTGCCGCTCGCGGTGAGCATCGAAGGCGGCGCCCCGCTCGCGGCGAACACCCGCTACGCGGTGCAGGAGAACCCCACCGACAACGGCGGCACCCTCGTCTTCACCGGCCGCCAGGGCCCGTGGGAAGTCACCAAGACGGTGCTGTGGCCGCGCGAGGGCTTCGAGTTCGCCTACACGCTCCAGGTGCGCAACACCTCCGCGCAGGCGCAGTCGGGCGAGCTGAAGCTGCACTACAGCCGCGCCATCGACCCGGAGTTCGAACACGCGCCGTCCTTCTTCGGCGGCGTGGGCAACCTGAGCCGCTCCGCGTGCTGGGTGGGGGATGAGCTGCACAAGCTGTCCCCGGGCGACAGCCCTCCGGATGAGACGCGCGGGCAGATCTCCTACTTCGGCATCGACCAGCAGTACTTCCTGTCCGCGCTCTACCCGCTGGACGGGCCCCTGGCCGGCAACTGCACGCTGGTCGCGTCGCCCACCGCGCGCGAGGTCTCCGCGGCCTTCCCGCTCAACGTCGCCTCCGGCCAGACGGCCACGTTCCGCTTCGGCGGCTACCTGGGCCCCAAGGACCCGGACCTCCTGCTCCCGGCGCCCGGTCAGGCGCTGCGCACCGTGGCCGGCCTGTCCGCCACGACGTACCACCCGCGGCTGGAGGACACGGTCGACTTCGGCATCTGGGCGGTGGTCTGCAAGCTGCTGCTCGCCATCATGCGGTTCTTCTACGGCCTCGTGGGCAACTGGGGCTTCGCCATCATCCTGCTCACCGTGGTGGTGAAGATGGCGCTCCTGCCGCTCACCTACCGCTCCATGGTCAGCATGGAGGCGGTGAAGGTGCTCCAGCCCAAGATGGAGGAGATCCGCAAGAAGTTCGCGGAGGACAAGGAGCGCCAGAACCTGGAGATCATGAAGCTGTACCAGGAGGCGAAGGTGAACCCCCTGGGCGGCTGTCTGCCGCTGCTCATCCAGATGCCGGTGTGGATCGCGCTCTTCACGGCGCTGCGCAACAGCTTTGAAATCTACGGTGAGCCGTTCATCGGGCCCATCTGGCGGGACCTCACGTACAAGGACCCCACGTACCTGCTGCCGCTGGCGCTGGGCGTGTCGATGATCATCACGCAGAAGATGCAGCCGCAGATGATGGATGCCGCGCAGGCGAAGATGATGACCTGGGTGATGCCCATCATCTTCACCTTCACGCTGCTCCAGTACCCGGCCGGCCTGTCGCTCTACATCTTCACGAACAACGTGCTCTCCATCGGGCAGCAGTACGGCCTGCGCAAGTGGCTGGACCGCAAGAAGGATCAGTCCGGCGGCGGGACACCGGCGGTGGTCACCGCCGGGGGAGGCAAGCGCAAGTGAGCGGCCCGCAGGGAACGCAGGCTGGGGCGGGCGGGGCGGACTTCCGCCCCCGGGTGGAGCGGCTGCTCACCGACATCCTCGGGCTGATGGGCTTCCCGGCCCGGCTGGACCTGCAGGACGCCGCCGACGGCAGCCTGTCCGTGGCGCTCCACTTCGAGTCCGGCCCGCCTCCGGGCGTGGAGCCGGGCAAGCGCAGCCAGGTGCTGGATTCGCTCCAGTTCCTGCTCAACAAGATGCTCCACCGCCCCGGCGTGGAGCGTCGCTGGGTGATGCTCGGCGCGGGCGGCCACCCGGAACCCCGGCCGCGTCGCGAGGCGGCGCAGCAGGCCCCGGCCCCCGCTCCGGCGGCGACCGTGGCCCAGGTGGCGGCCGCCCCCGCTCCGGCGCAGCCTGCCCGTGTGGCGCAGGAGAAGGCCGCGCAGCCCGCCCGCCCTGCCCGGGGCGCGCAGCCCGCGGCCCAGACCCCCAAGGCCTCCACGCCGCAGCAGGCGAAGGGGGCGGAGGCGGACGAGCGCTCGGTGCAGTGCGAGGAGGACGCGGTGCTGCGGGAGGCCGTCCGCAAGCTCGCTGAGAAGTCCGCCAGCCTGGGGCGCTTCTATGCGTTCGCCGCGATGAAGACAGAGGACCGCGCGCGCGTCCTCAGGGCAGTAGAAGGAGTAGGAGGCGTGAAGGTGGCGGCTGAAGGCGAGGGCCGCAACCGACGCGTGGTGTTCACTCCGGCGAAGCCCGCCCCGATGCCCAAGCGGAGCATGCTGCCGGACGACGACGAGGACGACGTCGACGCCTGAGCGGGCGCCCGGGAGGGCCCGTCCATGCCGCCGGCGGGCGTCTGGGAGCCAGAGGAGCGAATGGGTAAGTCGAAGGGTTTGAAAGACAAGTTGTACGGCGCGGCGGTGCTGAAGATGAGCTTCCGCCTGCGCGGGGACGAGGAGTCCCCTGCCTTCCGCTTCGTGTACCCGGGCGTGCTGCGCGACCTGCAGGTCGACGACGCGGAAGTGGAGAAGTACATCGAAACCCACCGCGACGACGTGGAGCGCGCGGCCCGGGGCTCCACCCCGCCGCAGGGGCCCCGTTAGTCCCGTCCCGCGAGCGTCGAGGTGCTGACGGTCGGGTGATGGACGGGCAGGTGGACGCCCGCTCCTGGACTCCCGCGCGAGTCCATGGCGAAAGGTGTCGTGTCCCCCGTGCTGGATGCGGACGGTCCCTGATACTCGGGGGCCGCCTGTGTCCGGGCCCCCTCCCCTGCCCCGCCATGACGCCTCCTTCCGCCACCATCGTCGCCCTCGCCACCGCGCCCGCGGCGGGCGCGGTGGGCATCCTCCGGCTGTCCGGGCCGGCCGCGCTGGAGGTGGGCCGTGCGCTCGCGCCCGGCGTCCCCCAGGTGCCCACGCCGCGCCACGCGTACCTGGCCACGTTCGTGGACGCGGCGGGCGGGGTGCTCGACGAGGGTCTGTTCCTCTACTTCCGAGCGCCCCAGTCCTTCACGGGCGAGGACGTGGTGGAGCTCCAGGCGCATGGCAGCCCGCGCCTGTTGCGGCTGCTGCTCGCGCGGACGTTGGAGGACGCGCGGGTCCGCCCTGCCCTTCCGGGTGAGTTCACCCGGCGCGCGTTCCTGAACGGGCGCATCGACCTGACCCGCGCGGAGGCGGTCGCGGACCTGGTGGCGGCGGACTCGGAGGCGGCCGTGCGCGCCGCCGCGGCCGGGCTGTCCGGGGCGCTGGCGGAGCGGATCCGCGCGCTGGAGGAGCCGCTGCGCGCGCTCCACGCCGACCTGGAAGGGGTCCTCAACTTTCCCGACGAAGCAGAGGGGGCGGACGAGGACGCGGGGCCCCGCGTCGCCGCGCTGCGCTCCGAAGCCGACGCCCTGCGTGCCGAGGTGGGGCGCGGCCGGCTGGTGCGCCAGGGCGCGCGCGTGGCCCTGTACGGGCCGGTGAACGCGGGCAAGTCCACGCTGTTCAACCGGCTGGTGGGCGAGGAGCGCGCGCTCGTGGACGCGGAGCCCGGCACCACCCGCGATGCCCTGGAGGCGCGCGTCGAATGGGACGGGCTGGGCGTGACCCTCTACGACACCGCCGGCCTGCGCGAGGCTCCCGGACGCGTGGAGGCCCTGGGCATCGCGCGCACGCGGGACCTGCTCGCGGCCGTGGACCTGGCGGTGCTCGTGCTGCCGCCGGAGGCCTCCGTGGAAGAGGCCGCGTCGTGGATGCGCGAGGTCGGCGCCACGCCCGTGTTCGTCGTCACCGGCAAGTGCGACGCGGTGCCCGCGACCCTGGCCGGCGCGGGTGGAGGGGGCACGGGGCGGGCAGCAGCGACAGCCTCCGCTTCGCCCGTGTTCGGGACGGTTCCGGCGACCGGAGGACCCGCTGGGCCCGGAGCGCCGCTCCCCCCTCCCCGGCCGCGCGTCAGCGGCCTCACGGGCGAAGGCGTGGACGCGCTCCGGACCTCCGTGCTCACGCGGTTGTGGGGCGGTGGCACGCCCTCCGCGGTGGCCCTGGTCTCCGAGCGCCATGCGGATGCCCTGCGTCGCACCGCCGAGGCGCTGGGCCGCGCCGAGGAGGCCTCGCGCGTGTCCACCCTGGAGGTCCTCTCCGGTGAGGTCGGGCTCGCGCTGGAGGCCCTGGGCGAAGTGTCCGGAACGAGCGTTTCCGAGGCCCTTCTGGACACCCTCTTCCAGCGCTTCTGCATCGGGAAATAGCCCCCCCGCCGGGCGCCGGCCGGCATGTCAGACCCCTCCCTAGAATGCCTCGCGTTACCCGGCGCTCCCCGAGGATTCATGACGGCACTCCAGCACCTTCAGCCCACCTCCCACTCCCTGCTCTCGGCGCTGCCGTCGGGCTGGGTGGGTGAAATCCTCGATGGCGAGCTGGTGGCCTCGCCTCGCCCCTCCGTGGCACCTGCGCGCGCGGCCTTCATGATGGGGGTGGAGCTGGGAGAGCGGCTGGACCAGCGTCGCGGTGGCAACGGCCGTTGGTGCTTCCTGCGCGCCCCGGAGCTGCACCTGGGCGAGGACCTGCTGGTGCCCGACCTGGCCGCGTGGCGCCGCGAACGCGTGGCCGCGCCGCCGGAGCCCGGCGCTGCCTTCTTCACCCTCGTGCCGGACTGGGTCTGCGAGGTGCTCACCCCGGCCACCACCGGGCTGGACCGTGCGCGCAAGCTGCCCCTGTATGCTCGTGCCGGTGTCTCCCACGTGTGGCTCGTGGATCCGGTGGCGCGCACGCTGGAGGTCTACCAGCGGCTCAAGCGCGGCTGGCTCCTCACCGCCAGCCACGAGGACGACGCCGTGGTGCGCGCCGAGCCGTTCCCCTCCGTGTCCCTGGAGCTGGGCTCGCTGTGGCTCCCCGACGTGGCGGAGGAGCTGCCCCGGCTCGTCGCGGTGCCCTGATCCGCGCACGGCCCTGGAGCCGCCCCGCGCGCAGGCGTCACCGCGAGGTGGGGCGGTCCCGGTCAGGCGGGATTCCTGCTCCGCCTCGCACCCCGGATCCGCGCAGCGCACGGATCCTCCCGGGTGCCATGCCCCCGGGGGGCCTCGGATCCGCGAACGGATTGGAGCCTCCGGGTGTCTCGGATCCGCGAATTCGGGCTGAGCCTCCGGGATGCCTCGGATCCGCGAAACCGGGCGGATCCTCCAGGAGGCCTGGGCCCCTCAGCTCGCGTGCTTGAGGCGCGCCTCGTCGGAGATGCGCGACAGGCGCCGCACCGCCCGCAGGAGCAGCTCCGGATCCACCGGCGCCGCCACGAACCCCCGGGCATGCACCGCCTGCGCTCGGGCCAGGTCCCGCTCCGGGTTCTTGCCGGCCACCAGCACCTGCGCGCGCAGCCGCTGCGCCAGCACCTCCATCGCGGGCAGCGGCGCCACCACGACCTGGGTCTCCCCCGCCACGCACACGTCCCCGGTGCTGGCCACCTTCACCGTGAAGCCCGCGTCGCCCAGCACCCGCACCAGCCCCGCGGCCGCCTCCGCGCCCCAGCCGTACACCAGCACCTGCTCGAGCACCGTCACGCGCGGCGCCGGCGCTGGCACCCTCGCGGGCTCCAGGGGCGCGAGCATCGGCAGGCCCTGCGCTTCCTGCCCCGGGGCCTCCTGCTCCGTCAGCTCCGCCAGGGACGCGCCCACCACCAGGGGCAGCGACTCGTCCCACTCCGGCAGCGAGAAGCCCTCCATCCCCGGGCGGCGCTGCGGCGTCGCCGACTCACCCCGGTACATCCGGCCAATGGCCCGGCCCAGCGCCGCGTCCGTGGCCAGCAGCGGCACCACCCGCGCCTTGCCGGACACGCTCTTCACCACGTCCAGGGCCGCCAGGCTCGCCGGCGCGGCGATGGCCACCACCAGCGCCGTGTCGCGGGGGCCGTGGCCCTCCAGCCGCAACGGCACCACCCGGTGCGCCTCCGCCACCTTCAGGGGGATCAACCTGGCGAGCGCCGCGTCCAGCGGCTGCGCGTCCAGGTCCACCGACGTGACACCGGACTGCGCCGCCAGCGCGGACAACACCGCCTCCGCCGTGCAGAAGCGCTGGTCCACCACCACCTGTCCGAGCGCCACGCCCCACTTGCGCTGGTACGCCAGCGCCGACTGCAACTGCATCGCATCCACCACACCCCGCGCGAGCAGGATGTCCCCCAAACGCTTCTTCATTGCTCGCTCCCCTCGGCCCCCCTCGGTACCGCGGCCGGGTCGACCTGCCACCACTTACATGCCCCCTTAGCTCATGGGCGTGTAAAATTACAGCGAAACCGGAGAGTAACGGGCCGCCAGACGCTGCCTGGGCCGGACCCCTTGGCGGGAACGCGGCCACACCCACCGCCGTGATTCCCGCCTCCCGCCGTCGTTGAACGAACGAAGGCTCAATCCTTGAGGGGGGGACGACGAAGCGGACGTTCACCGGTCAACCCGAGGGTGGCCGGATGTCGGAGACGTTCCTAGCCTGTAAGCATGGCTGATGCGTGCCTGAGAGAATTCGTGCGGATGATCCGCGCACGGCGTTCGTCCCCCGGCGGCCTGGCGGGCGTGGACACCTCCCTCGCCGGGCTCCAACTGGAGCCGTCCAGCCTCAAGCCCTACCTTCATTTCCTTCCGGGCCGTTACACGCGCAACCTGGTCCACCGGGACGAGGGCCTGGAGATCATCCTCAACTGCTGGTCCCCCGGCGTGTCCTCGCCCATCCACGACCACGACGGGCAGGAGTGCTGGTTCAGCGTCCAGCGCGGCCAGTTCCTGCTGGAGAACTACCCGCTGCTGGAGGGCGGGACCGGGCCTGGGCTGGCCCGGCTGGGTGCGCCGGAGCGGGTGGGACC
The DNA here is from genome assembly GCF_026626625.1 of Corallococcus sp. BB11-1. Lineage (NCBI taxonomy): Bacteria > Pseudomonadati > Myxococcota > Myxococcia > Myxococcales > Myxococcaceae > Corallococcus > Corallococcus sp. BB11-1. Next base: position 166,509 of record NZ_JAPNJY010000001.1, read on the forward strand.
GGTGGGCGTGGGCCACGTGGACTTCCGGGACGCCAACGCGCCCGTCCACCGCGTGTGCTCCACCGGCGCCCCGGGCGTGACGCTGCACGTGTACGCCGGCCCGGTGGCGAACTGCCTCGTCTTCGATCCGCGCCGCAGCCGCTGCGCGGCGCACGCCCTGCGCTACCACAGCATCTTCGGGCGCCCGGTGCGGCCCGACGAAGGCCGCCCGGCCCCGGCCGTGTACGTCTGACGGCCGGCCGCGCTACCAGCGCACCTCTGGCGTGGGGGCGTACAGCATGCGGCCCTCGCGCCCCTGCGACGTCAGGCCCAGCTTCGCGCCCACCCGGTACACGGCCCGCACCTGCTCCAGCAGCTGGGGTGACACCCCCGCCCGCGCCCCGGCCGCTTCGTCGTCGCTGTTGTCCGCGTCGCTCTTGCCCAGCAGCTCCGACAGCACCTCGCCCGTGTCCTTGGGCCGGGGGAACACCTGGAGGCGCACCGGGGCGTCCTTCTCCAGCTTCGCGGCCTCCTTCGCCAGCGCCAGCGCCGTCGCGTAGCCGCCGAGCGCGTCCACCAGCCCGCGCTCCTTCGCGTCCTCGCCCGTCCACACGCGGCCCTTCGCCACCGCCTGCAGCTGCTCCAGCGGCATGTCGCGCGCCTGGGCGGCGCGGGTGGTGAAGTCCAGGTAGATGGCGTCCAGCTCCGACTCGAACCGCGCGCGCTGCTCGGGCGTGAACTCCAGGTCCGTGCTGCCGTAGGAGGCGTTCTTGCCGAAGTCGAGCGTGTCGAAGTTCACGCCCAGCTTCGCCCAGAGCTCCGCGGTGACGAACTTGCCGTTGTACACGCCAATGCTCCCCGTCAGCGTGCCCGGCTGCGCGACGATCTTGTCCGCGCCCATGGCCACGAAGTAGCCGCCGCTGGCCGCGTACGTGCCCATGGTGACGATGACCGGCTTGCCCGCCTCGCGCGCCCGCTGCAGCTCGCGGCGCACGGTGTCGCTCGCGGAGTAGCTGCCGCCCGGGCTGTCCACGCGGAAGAGGATGGCCTTCACGTTCGGGTCCTCCGTCGCCTTGCGGAAGGCCGCCGCCACCGTGTCGGCGCCCATCACCTGCCCGCCGGAGAGCGGGTTGGACTGGCTCTTGCCGCGCAGCACCTCCCCCACGCCGTAGATGAGCGCGATGGTGCTCCCCGTCTGGTGCGGCCGGCCCGCGCGCTCCAGGTACTTGTCCACGTAGAGGAACCGGGCGCCGTCGCCGGCCAGCTTCTTCAGCTCGTCGTGGATCTCATCGCGGTAGCGCAGCCCGTCCACCAGCTTCGCGTCCAGGGCCTTCTGGCCCATGAAGGGCCCCTGGTCGATGAGGGCGCGCACCTGGTCCTCGGACAGCTTGCGGCCCTCGGCCACGCCCTTCACCACCTGGTTGAAGAGGCTGGTGCCGTAGGCCATGGTGGCCTCGCGCTGCGCGGGGCCGTAGGCCTCGTCGGTGAAGGAGTTGACCGCGTTCTTGTACTCGGCGCGCTTGCCGTACTCCGCCTTCACGCCGAACTTCGCGAAGGCGTCCCGCGCGAAGGGCGTCTCCACCGTGAGGCCCGTGAGCCCCACGTCCCCGGAGGGCTGGATGTAGACGGTGTCGAAGGCGCTCGCCAGGTAGTACGCCCCCGTGCCGTTGCCCGCCTCCCCGAAGCCGTCCGCGTACGCCACCGCCCGCTTGCCCGTCGCGCGGAAGGCCTTCACCGCGTCGCGCAGCTCCTGCACCTGCGAGGCGCTGCCCGGCTGCCCCACCCGCACCACCAGCGCCTTCACCCGGGAGTCCGTCCCGGCCTTCTCCAGCGCCTCCACCACGTCGCGCAGGGACGTGGGCGTGTCCCCGAAGGCCCCCGCGAACGACGTGTCCAGCGTGTGCTCCGGCAGCGGCTGCTGCAGGTCCAGCTCCAACACCATGTTGGAGGGCACGCCCGGCTTGCTCGACGACGCGAGCATCAACAACCCCACCACACCCACCACGAAGAGGACGGACAGCGCTCCAATGAAGGCCAGCGCGCCGATGAAGAAGCGTTTCATCCGGAAGGACTCCTGGTGTCCACGTGCCCGAGGGACGGCCCCCCGACTCCGGGCGGCCTACCACCAACGCACGGGTTGGACGATGCTTGCCTTGCGACGTGTGACAGACGGCTGACGGGAGGCGGCGCTCGCCCCTCCCGGCGGACAGGGGGCGACCCGGCTCCCGCGCCCCGCCTCCAGGGTGCACCCCTCTTTCGTGGAGCGCGGTCCCACCGCGCGGAGGCCGCCCGGGCAGGCGGGGGCCCGCGCCTTCTTCTTCCGCTCCCCGGAGGCACGGAGGCGGACGCGACGGCTGGGCCATTCCGACATGGACCTCACCGCGTTGGGGTTCGGCACGAGGCCCGCGTCTGAGCTGTCATTGCGGACGTGGGGCGGACGGTGCTTCAGGCCACCCCGTGTCTGGGAGGCTCAGGCCTTCCCGGTGCCGTCCAGGTGCAGCTCCAGCACGTTGATGCGCTGGCGGTCGGAGTCCTGTGCCTCCACGAGCCGGTGGATGGCGCGACCCGCCTGCTCAATCATCCTGCTGTGCGTGCTTTTGACCCCCTTCAGCTCCTGCGCCAGCGCCAGCAGGTGGTCAGCGAGTTTCTCCAGACTCTCCCGGAACGTGTCCGTGCTCTCGGAGAGCCCTCCGATTTGTCTTGAGAGTTCATCAGTGCGCTCGAAGAGCACCCGTGTCTGCTCGAAGAGCACCCGTGTCTGCGCCGCGAGCTCCCGTGACCGTGCAAAGAGCACCCGCGTGCGCTCGAAGTGCAGTCGCGAGTGTTCCAGGATCATCTCAGTCTGCTGGATGACCGCGTCCACCACCGCGTCCGTCCGCGCGGACTGGATCCGCGCCTCCTCCTGCAACTCGCGGAACTCCTGAAGCAGCTTCATCATCACGTCCCCGCCCATCGCCGTCGCCATGCCGTTCCTCCCGTGGAGAGCGGGTCTCCTATCAACCCCTCCTGACATGGAGGTTCTCCACCCCGCGGAGCGGATCCGCGCCAGGATACCGTACAACCTGCTGGGTTGGAAGTGCGGGACATGACCTGGGACGCCCCACCCGTGTCCTTCCGTGGCCGCCCGGCCGCCGGGCGTGACGATGCTCGGGATGGCAGGACCTCCTGGGGCGGTTAGAAGGGCCGTGCCCCCTCCCCCGTCCCCCGAGGACCGCATGCCACGTCGTACCCCGCTCGCCCTGCTGGCCGTCCTGCTCGTGGCCGGCCCTCCCGCGTGGGCCGCCCCCTCCCCCGCCGCGAAGCCCGCCGTCACCGCTCGCGCCCAGACGAAGCCGTCCGCCACCACCCCCGTGGCGAGCGTGGAGGGCATCACCGAATACCGCCTGCCCAATGGCCTGCGCGTGCTGCTCTTTCCGGATCCGACGAAGCCCACCGTGACGGTCAACGTCACCTACCTGGTGGGCAGCAAGCACGAAGGCTACGGCGAGACGGGCATGGCCCACCTGCTCGAACACCTGATGTTCAAGGGCACGCCCACCACCCCCAACGTGCCCCAGGCCCTCACCGAACGCGGCGCGCGTCCCAACGGCACCACCTGGTTGGATCGCACCAACTACTACGAGACCCTGCCCGCGTCGGACGACAACCTGAAGTGGGCGCTCTCCTTTGAAGCGGACCGCATGGTCCACAGCTTCATCGCGCAGAAGGACCTCGACAGCGAGATGACCGTCGTGCGCAACGAGTTCGAGTCCGGCGAGAACGACCCGCGCGGCATCCTCTTCAAGCGCACGATGAGCGCCGCCTACCTCTGGCACAACTACGGCAAGGCCACCATCGGCGCCAAGGCGGACCTGGAGCACGTCCCCATCGACCGGCTCCAGTCCTTCTACCGGCGCTACTACCGCCCGGACAACGCGGTGCTCGTCGTCGCCGGCAGCTTCCAGCCCGCGAAGGCCCTGGCCCTGGTGCAGTCCACCTTCGGCAAGCTCAAGCGCCCCACCACGCCCGTGCCGCTCACGTACACCCAGGAGCCCACCCAGGACGGGGAGCGTGAGGTGACGCTGCGCCGCGTGGGTGACAATCAACTGCTCACCAGCGTCTACCACGTGCCCGAGGGCGCCCACCCCGACTTCGCCGCCATCGACGTGCTCACCGAGGTGATGGGCGATGCTCCCTCCGGCCGCCTCTACAAGGCGCTCGTGGAGACGAAGAAGGCCGCGCGCGTCAGCGCCTTCAACTTCCAGCTGCGCGACCCGGGCGTGGTCGGCTTCAGCACCGAGGCCCGCCAGGACCAGCCCCTGGCTCCCGCGCGCGAAGCGCTGCTCCAGACCGTGGAGGAGGCCGCGAAGAAGCCCTTCACCGCCGAGGAGGTCCACCGCGCGAAGACGAGCCTGGCGAAGCAGACGGAGCTGCTGCTCAACAACTCCGAGCGCGCCGCCATCCTCCTGTCGGAGTGGGCCGCGGTGGGCGACTGGCGCCTGCTCTTCCTGCACCGCGACCGCATCGAAGCCGTCACGCCCGCGGACGTCACCCGCGTGGCCGCCGCGTACCTCAAGGGCTCCAACCGCACGCTGGGCACCTTCCTCCCCACCCCGAAGCCGGACCGCGCGGAGCTGCCGCCCGCGGTGGACGTGGCGAAGGCGGTGGACGGCTACCAGGGCCGCGCGCTCGTCGCGCAGGGTGAGGCCTTCGACCCCTCCCCCGCCAACATCGAAGCGCGCGTGCAGCGCGGTGAGCTGCCCGGCGGCATCAAGTACGCGGTGCTCCCCAAGAAAACGCGCGGTGAGATGGTCAACCTGGCGCTCACCCTGCGCTGGGGCACCGGGGAGTCCGTGCACGGCAAGCTGCCCGCCGCCGCGTACACCGGCCGCATGCTGATGCGCGGCACGACGAAGCGCACCCGTCAGCAGTTGGCGGACGCGCTGGACGCCCTCAAGGCCCGCGTGGGCGTGGAGGGCGGCGCGCTGGGCGCGAGCGTCTCCATCGAGTGCCCCCGCGCGAGCCTCCCGGAGGTCCTCAAGCTGGTGGCGGAGGTGCTGCGCGAGCCCTCCTTCGACGCCCGGGAGTTCGCGGTCCTCAAGCAGGAGCGGCTGGCCGCGTTGGAGTCGCAGCGCAGCGAGCCGCAGATGCAGGGCGGCATCGCGTTCTGGCGCGCGCTGTCCGCGCACTACCCCAAGGGCCACCCCTACTACGTGCCCACGTTGGAGGAGCGCCTGTCCGACGTGAAGGACGTCACGCTGGAGCAGGCGCGCGACTTCCATCGCCAGTTCTACGGCGCCTCGAACGGGGAGCTCGCGGTGGTGGGTGACTTCGACGCGAAGGACCTCCTCGCGCTCGCGGGGACGCTGTTCAACGGGTGGAAGAGCCCGGGCCCGTACGCGCGGGTGCCAAAGACATATCAGCCCGTGGCACCCCAGGTGCTCGCGCTGGAGACGCCGGACAAGGCCAATGCGTACTTCCTGGCGGGGCAGGCGTTGAAGCTGCGCGCGGATGACGCGGACTGGCCGGGCGTGATGATGGGCAACTTCGTGCTGGGTGGCGGCTTCCTCAATTCGCGGCTGGCCACGCGCGTGCGCCAGAAGGACGGCCTGTCCTATGGCGTGGGCAGCAGCGTGGACTCCGGGGACCTGGACGCGGTGGGGTCGTTCGTCACGTATGCCATCTACGCGCCGCAGAATGCCCAGAAGCTGGAGGCCGCCATGCGCGAGGAGGTCACCCGCGCGGTCCAGAAGGGGCTCACCCAGGAGGAGCTGGACAAGGCCCGCTCCGGGTTGTTGGAGTATCGCCAGACGTCCCGGGCGCAGAACGGCAACCTGGCGAACCAGCTGGCCAGCTATCTGTATTTCGGACGCACGCTCGCGTTCGACGCGGCGCTGGAGGCGAAGCTCCTGAAGCTGACGCCGGAGGACGTGCGCAAGGCATTGGCGAACCACGTGGACTGGAGCAAGGCCACCCTGGTGCGCGCGGGGGACTTCGCCACCGCGGCGAAGCAGGCCGCGACGCCGGTCAACGTTCCGGCGTCACCCTGAGCACCGGGTCCGTGCAAGGCTGCCCGCCATGCCCGTGACGCTCGTGGAAGGCGACCTGCTGGACCAGCCGGTGGATGCCATCGTCAATGCCTGGAATCGCAACATCATCCCCTGGTGGCTGTTGTTGCCCCAGGGGGTGTCCGGGGCCATCAAGCGCCGGGGTGGCACGGCGCCGTTCCGTGAGCTGGCGCGGGTGGGGCCCATGCCGCTGGGCTCCGCGGTGGTGACGGGGCCCGGACGTCTGCCTTTCAAGGGCATCATCCACGTCGCGGGCATCAACCTGCTGTGGCGCGCCTCCGCTCGGTCCATCCAGGACTCGGTGCACAACGCGCTGACGCGGGCCGGGGAGCACGGGTTCCAATCCCTGGCGTTTCCCGTCATCGGCGCGGGCTCCGGGAGCTTCGACGAGGCCCGGGCGTTGGAGCTGATGCGTGAGGCATTGGGTGACGCGCCCGCGTTCGACGTGCGCATCGTCCGCTTCCGCCCCCCGAAGCGGACGTGAACTTCTGTCGGGCGCCCCTCCCCTGCCCCCGTTAGAGGTGGCCCCTTTCTCACGCACGGCCCGGGGTGACGCGGATGATCGACCTGTACACGTGGAACACGCCGAACGGACACAAGGTGTCGGTGGCGCTGGAGGAGCTGGGGTTGCCGTACACGGTGCAGGCGGTGGACATCTCCACGGGCGTGCAGAAGGAGCCCGCCTTCCTGGCCATCAACCCCAACGGCCGCATCCCCGCCATCGTGGACCGCGCGGAGGGTGACTTCGCCGTCTTCGAGTCCGGCGCCATCCTGGTGTACCTGGCGGAGAAGACGGGCCGGCTGATGCCCTCGGACGTGAAGGGCCGCTCGCGCGTGATGCAGTGGCTGATGTTCCAGATGGGCGGCGTGGGCCCCATGCAGGGGCAGGCCAACGTCTTCTTCCGCTACTTCCCGGAGAAGCTCCAGCCGGCCATCGACCGGTACCAGAACGAGACGCGCCGGCTGTACACGGTGCTGGAGCGCCAGCTGAAGGACCACGAGTACCTGGCCGGCGACTACAGCATCGCGGACATCGCGAACTGGGCCTGGGTGCGCATCCACGACTGGGCCGGTGTGTCCGTGGACGGCCTGCCGGGCGTGCAGCGGTGGCTGGCCGCCATCGAGGCGCGTCCCGCCGCGAAGCGGGGGCTGGAGGTGCCCGCGCGCAAGCCGGAGGACGCGCCCACGGAGGCGCAGGCCGTCGCGTGGGCCCGCTCGCTGCTCCAGCGCTGAGCCCTCCCCTGCCCCACCGTCGCCGAGCCTGACGCCCTGGCGCCCCCAGGCGCCGAGCCTTCCGAGCGCCTGAATCCCTGGCGCTTCCAGGCACCAGGCATCCGAGATGCCGGGCTCCTGACTTCCGGGAACCCGTCCGTGGTGCGTCCGGGCTTCTGCGTCTCCGGACAAGTGGCCCCGGTGTGCGCATGATGCGGCCCGGGCCCGCGCAAGACCTCCTTGGCGGCTCGCCCGTTGAAGCCTCCCGGACGCGCGATGCGTCGGGAGCGAGGGAGTGGACGACATGGAAGCGGTGCGGAGCCTGGGCCGGTGGGCGGGGCTGTTCGTGGCGGTGGGGCTGTTCGGAGCGTGCACGTCGGGCCGGGGTGAGGCGGTGCGGGCCTCCTCGGGCGTGTCGCGCGACAACGTGGCGGTGGATGGCTGCGCTCCGGCGACCTGCTCCGTGGCCATGGTGGCCTGTGGCCGGACGCCGGACGGGTGTGGCGGCTTCATCGACTGTGGTGACTGCGAGGCCGGCACCTGCTCCGAGGGCCGCTGCGTGGCCCCGCCGGTGCCGTCAGGGCCCAAGAAGGGCTCCGGCGCCCCCACCAGCGCGTGCACGCCGGGCTGCAAGCCCAACGAGTCCTGCGTGGACGACCGCTGTGTGTGCCAGCGCGCGACGTGCTCCTCGCTGGGCCTGCGCTGCGGGGCGGCCGAGGACGGCTGCGGCGGCGTGGTGCAGTGCGGTGCGTGCGTGCCGGAGTGCAAGCCGGACGAGATGGAGTGCTGCGGCGCGTGCATCCCGAAGACGGAGGGCCGCTGCCCGGACAACGTGCACTGCCCCTCCGCGAAGCCCCTGCCCACGCGCTGACGCGGGAGCCGGTCTTCCGGGCCGGGAGCCTCTGGAAGCAGGGGCCCGGAACCCGGATGTCAGACCCCTTCGCTATACCCTTCCCCGTCGCGCACACGGGAAGAAGGCCGGCCTCGCAGGTTCGAGTCCGACACCCCATGCGCCCTCACCGCACGGGCAGGCCCGTCTCCCGTGTGTGCGACGCCATGAGAAGGCACGAGACCGGGGGACTCGTGCGGGCAAACTTCATGGATGCCATTGGCTGTCCACGGGCCAGACGCCACCGGTGTGCCGGGCGCGCCCGTGGATGGACCTGATGGCTGGTGCGCGCGAGGCGGGCGGCGTTGTCACCCCTCCCACCGTCCGCCTCGCGTGCTCCCGAACTCCGGGCGAGCCACCGGGCAGGGGAGGGGGCTTGCGCGGGGAAGGCCTGTCGCGCACCCCGGCTTGCCACGGACGCGCTCGGGCGTGATACCCACGGCGGGCCGCGGGTTGCTGGTGCCCTGCGGCCCCGTGACGCGATGGAACTCCGATACGACATCGTGGTGGTGGGCCTGGGCCACGCCGGCTGCGAGGCGGCGCTCGCGTGCGCCCGGCTGGGCCTGTCCACCCTGGGCGTGACGCTCAAGCGCGACCGCGCCGCGGTGATGAGCTGCAACCCCGCCGTGGGCGGCACCGCCAAGGGCCACCTGGTGCGGGAGATGGACGCGCTCGGCGGACAGATGGGCCGCGTGGCGGACCTCGCCGGCACGCACCTCAAGACGCTCAATCCCTCCAAGGGCCCGGCCGTGCAGGCCACCCGCATCCTCTGCGACCGGGACGCCTACGCCGCCGGCATGCAGGCCGTCCTCTTCTCCCAGCCGAACCTCACCGTGCGCGAAGGCGAAGTGGCCTCCGTCGTCGCGGAAGGCGGGCGGGTGCGGGGCGTCGTGCTGGGGGATGGCACCCAGGTGCTCGCCCGCGCGGTGCTGCTCACCACCGGCACCTTCCTGCGCGCCCTGATGCATGTGGGCGAGCAGAAGGAGGTCGGCGGCCGGCTGGGGGATGACGCCGCGCGCGGCCTCTCCGAATCCCTGCACGCCCTGGGCTTCACCCTGGGCCGCTTCAAGACGGGCACGCCCGCGCGCCTGTCCCGCGACAGCATTGACTGGGACGCTGTCGCACCGCAGCCCGGGGACACCGACGTGCGGCCGTTCTCCTGGCGCACGCAGGTGGAGCTCACCCGGGGTGAGCCGTTCCCTCGCCAGCCCGCCGTGATGTGCGGCCTCACCGCGACGACGCAGGCGACGCACCAGCTGCTGCGCGACAACCTGCACCGCTCGCCCTTGTTCCAGGGGGACATCGTGGGGCGGGGGCCGCGCTACTGCCCGTCGCTGGAGGACAAGGTGGTGCGCTTCGCCGCGCGCGAACGACACCAGGTGTTCCTGGAGCCGGAGGGGCCCACGTCGCCGCTGGTGTACCCGGCGGGCCTGTCCACGAGCATGCCCGCGGACGTGCAGCTGGACTTCCTGCGCACCATCCCGGGCCTGTCGCGCGTGGAGGTGATCCGCTACGGCTACGCGGTGGAGTACGACTTCGCGCCCCCCACGCAGCTCCACCCCACGCTGGAGACGAAGGCCGTGGCGGGCCTGTACTTCGCCGGCCAGCTCAACGGCACCTCCGGCTACGAGGAGGCCGCGTTCCAGGGCCTGTGGGCGGGGATCCAGGCGGCGCTCCAGGTGAAGGGTGAGCCGGCGCTCGTCATCGGGCGGGAGGAGGCGCACGGCGCGGTGCTCGTGGACGACCTGGTGACGAAGGGCGTGGACGAACCGTTCCGCATGTTCACCAGCCGCTCCGAGCACCGGCTCAAGCTGCGCGAAGGCAACGCGGACCTGCGGCTCGCGCGGCACGGGCACCGGGTGGGGCTGCTGCCGAAGGAGGCCCTGGAGCGGGCCGAGGCGCGGGCCCACGCGGTGACGGGCGAGGTGGCGCGCATCAAGCGCACGGGGCTGGCCCTCATGCTCAAGCGCCCGGAGGTGACGTACGCGCAGCTGGCGCAGGGCCGCGAGGACTTTCCCGCGCTGGGCCCCGACGTCACCGGCGAGGTGGAGGTGGAGGTGAAGTACGAGGGCTACATCGCCCAGGCGGAGCGGGCGGCGGCGCGCGAGGCGGAGGCCTCCGACCGGTGGCGGATCCCGGAGACGTTCCGCTTCGCGGACGTGCGGGGGTTGGGCTCGGAGGCGGTGGAGAAGCTGTCCGCGCACCGGCCCGGGACGGTGGGGCAGGCGCGCAGGATTCCGGGCCTGACGCCGGCCGCGGTGTCCCTGCTGCTGGTCGCGCTCAAGCGGGGCAGCGGGGCGCGGGGTGATCAGGAACAGGGCTGTGGATAAGGTGTGGGCAATTCTGGGGATGACCATCCCCTGAGCAATTCCAGGGACTTGAAGGCCCCTTCGGGGTGGAGGCGTTGTGGATAACGCGCGGTTCGCGGATCAGTTGGCGGCGGGATGCAGTGCGCTGGGCGTGACGGTGGGGGAGGACGTGGGGCCCCGGCTGCAGCGGCTGATGGCGGAGCTGCTGAAGTGGAACGCGAAGGTGAACCTCACGGCCATCACCGCGCCGGAGGAGGTGCTGGAGAAGCACTTCCTGGACTCGCTGGCGGTGCTGCCGGAGGTGACGGGCGCGACGACGCTGCTCGACCTGGGCGCGGGCGCGGGCTTCCCGGGCCTGCCGTTGAAGCTGGTGCTGCCGACGCTGGGCGTGACGCTGGTGGACGCGGTGGGCAAGAAGGTCGCGTTCATCAAGGCCGCGGCGGCCAGGCTGGGCCTCACCGGCGTGCGCGGGCTGCATGCGCGGGCGGAGGGCAAGCCGGAGACGGAAGGGATTCCGAAAGCGCAGGTGCTCATCGCGCGGGCGTTCATGGACCTGCCGGACTGGCTCGCGCTGGCGCCCGCGTACGTGGAGGAGGGTGGGCGCGTGGTGGCGATGCTCGGCAAGCCGCAGACGGACGCGGAGCTCGCGGCCCGGGCGGGGGAGCGCAGCCTGCGGGTGGTGTCCGCGCGTTCCTACCGGCTGCCGTTCTCCGGGGCCGAACGCCAGGTCGCGGTGTTCGCGAAGGGGTAGGGGAGGGGAGCGGATCCGCGCACGCTGCGCGGATCCGCTGGGTTCTCAGCGGCCTCGGGGCGTTTGCTCCGGGGCCGTCTTCTTTTCCGGTGTGCTCGTGGGGTGGCGCGGATGAAACGCGCGCGCGAACGCTGTTCCCGCGCTACCCGCTGAGCCTCGCGCCGGTCCACGCCTCGCTCGCGGTCCACAGCCGTTCGGCCAGCGTCGGATCCACGGCCCACGGCATCACGCCCCGGGGGACGGGGGACTCCGCGCCCACCACCTCCGCGATGTCGACGTCATCGCAGTAGACGCCGCCCAGGCCGTCGAGCTGGGGGCTCGTCGCGCACCAGATGCTCGTCGCCGCTCCTTGTTCCACGGTCTTGAGGGGCGCGATCTTGTTCGAGTTCTCGATGGCGCCGCGCTTCTCCTCCTCCGACATGGACCGCATCAGGTCGGTGAGGATGCCGCCGGGATGGACGGAGAACGCGCGGATGCGGTGGGCCTCACCGCGTGCGTCGAGCGCGAGCGCGAAGAGGATGTTCGCCGTCTTCGACTGACCGTACGCGGCCCACTTGTCGTAGGCGTGCCGTTCGAAGTGCGGATCCTCGAAGTCCACTCCGGCGCGGCGATGGCCCCGCGACGACAGGGCCACCACGCGCGCACCGTTCGCCCTTCGCAGCGCGGGCCACAGGCGCGCCGTGAGCTGGAAGTGGCCCAGGTGGTTGGTCGCGAACTGGGACTCGAACCCGCGAGCATCCCGCGCCAGCGGCGTCGCCATGATGCCGGCGTTGTTCACGAGCAGGTGGAGGGGACGCCCGGACGCGAGGAAGCGCTCGGCGAAGGCATCAATCGTGACCGGGTCCGCCAGGTCGAGCTGCTCCAACTCCACGCGCTCCATGCCCGCGAGCGCCGAGCGCGCCTTGTCGGGCGTGCGCGCGGGGACGATGACCGCCGCACCGGCGGCGGAGAGCACGCGCGTGGTCTCCAGTCCGATGCCCGCGTAGCCGCCTGTCACCACGGCGATGACGCCATCGAGCCGGCGGTCGCCCATCACCTCCCGCGCCGTCGTCCGCGCGCCGTATCCAGACTTCAGGGGCTGCTGTTTCGTGGTCATGGCCACAACCTGATGGCTGGTGGCTGCCGGGAAAAGAGCGTGAATTCATCCCATGACCTGAACCACCAGGATCCGCGCGTCCGCCTCTCGGGTCAGCGGGCCCCCGGCCGCTTCGCCTTCCGGTTCCAGTCGAAGGCGTAGGACCGCTCTTCCCGTTGGATGACGGGCGGCTTTCCCTTCAGGGTGAAGGTCTCGGTGTGCACGGTGCGCGCGGAGAACGGGCGCAGGGTGCCGGGTTCGGTGACGAGCTCCACGGTGGTCACGCTGCTCGCGGACTCCAGCACCTCCGCGGCGCACGGGTCGGACGGGTTGCGGGCCAGCGCCGCGCTGCACCGCAGCTCCCGGGTCCGCGCGACGACCTGTCGGTAGGGCGCTCCGTCCAGCGACATCTCCCATTCCAACCGCACCGCGCCAGACGTTCCCGCGACCGCGCCCCGGTGCCGAAGCGTGGAGCGCTGCTCCAGCGGACCGTTGGGGTGACGCAAGCGGACCGCCTTCGTCCGCTCCTCGCCGGACGCGAGCCGCACGCCGCTCCACGTTCCCACCCACGCGGCCCACGTCAGCTCCGCCCGGTCCCGCACCTGATTCTGGAAGAGGGGCGTGTCCCAGCGGGCCCGGTGGCTTTCACGTTCCTGGGGATCCGGTTCGAGCACGGTGACGGCGCTCCCGAGCGCGGGCTCCAGTCCTTCGATGCGGGTGAGGGCGCCGGTCTCCGACAGGAGGAGGTCGGGCTTGGTGAAGGTGATGAGCAGCGCCTTCAGGTCCTCCGTGCCGGCGGTCCCTGGTGGGTTTTTCCGGGCAGCGGGTTCGACCTGCTGGAGGTTCTCGAAGTGGAGCGTGGCGCCGGGGCCGGGCTTTCGTGCCGTGAGCACGCCGTCGTACTTCAGCGTGGCGTGTTCGCGTTCGCTGACGACCCGCTCCGTGATGCCCACGCGCGAAGGCACGGGCCAGGCGAACTTGAAGGCAGGCACCCCGGCCTGCGTGTCCTCACCCCGAGCGGGACCTCCGCCGAACAGGATGAGGAGGGAGAGCAGCGGGAACCCTGGGGAGCGGAGGCGCATGGCTGCGAGTCCGGTAATGCGCTTCCGTGTTCCGCGCAGCGTTTCGTCAGGCCGGGAGTTCGGGTGCCGGAGCGGGGCAGGGGGCCATGCTCCCGGTCGTGACCTCCATGATGATGCGCGCGCGGTCGGGTCGATGGCGCGAGGAGCACTCGATGGACACGGTGAAGCTGCGGGTGGCGAGGCCGACCAGGGACCTGGAGGCGGTGGTGCACTTCTACCGGGACGGGTTGGGCTTCGAGGTGCTGGGTCGGTTCGAGGGCCACGCGGGGTTCGACGGCGTGATGCTCGGGCACCCGGGTGCGCCCTACCATCTGGAGTTCACGGTGGAGCGCGGGCACGAAGCGCCACGCGCACCCACGGCAGAGCACCTCCTGGTGTTCTACGTGCCGGACACCGAAGCGTGGGCGGAGCAGGTGCGGCGCATGGAGGCCGCGGGCTTCGCGGCGGTGACTTCGCGCAATCCGTACTGGGATGCGCACGGGAGGACCTTCGAGGATCCGGACGGCTACCGCGTCGTGCTCCAAGGCGCGGCCTGGCCCCGCTGATGGGGGCAGGGGAGGGTGGTTGGTTTTTTCGAGGGTCGTGAACGGCCGGGGTCGGACCGGTGCCTCCGTTCGTACCGCTTGAGGCCGTCGCGCGAAGGCCCAGGCACTGGCTGACCGTGAAGCACGGGACCGGTCCGGGGCTTCCATCGCGTGGTGAGCCACACGAAGGGGGACCGCGACGAGGGGTGTTCCACGTGGAACACGGTGGCGGTGGATTGGCGGGTCCGGAGCCGCGTCCGACCTCGTGACACCGCGCCCGTCGCGTTCCCAGCTTTGACGATGCGCGGACTTTCGGCGCCGGCAAACGAGGCACCCGTCATCCGGCTTCATCCACATCGCGCGGTGCACGTTGAGCCGGGCGCCCTCCGCGGAGGCGGTGTTCCACGTGGAACATGCCCCACGGGGTTCAAGGTGAAGGACCTTGAGGAGGAGCGGGAACCGCGTGGTGCACTGCTCCTTCGTCCCGGGTCATCGCTCCGGCATCACGGCGCGATAGCCGGACATGGGAGACAAGGGGCGTGTGGAACTGGGCCCAAGGTGGGCAAGCCAGAACCGGATGGCATGGGGACGCCCCGCCGGTGGCCACCCGCCAAGAACATGTCCGACTGTCCGACAGGTTTGAACCATGCGCCATCCGCCGGGTCGCCTCTTCCAGGCGGGGCCGGCGCAACGCTGAGCGCATGGAAAGAAGGGCCGCTGACATCCGGTAGCGGGACCGGCTGTCGGGGCGGCGCTCCTCACCCGCCCAACACCTCTTGGCGGAGGATCCACACGAGTGCCTTGAAGCCACGCAGGCGAGGTGTGCTGTTCCACGTGGAACACGCTGTCCCGCGATGGATGGGAGGTCCGCTGAATTCGCGCGGCGGGCTTCATGCCGAGGTCGACGTGCACGCCGGATGAAGGGAGGGCTCACGCTCTCTTCTTCCTGACAGGCATGCGGAAGGCGGTTCGATGTTCCACGTGGAACACGGCGGTGGGCTTGCCGTGGATGAGGACGCCATGCGGCGCACCGTGCTCCTGGTCCCGGGCCCCTGTCCGTTCAGGGGTGGTCTGGTCAGGGAGATGAGATGGATCCGCCCGACAGCAAGTCGCGGGGACGCGGCGCGTGTTCCACGTGGAACACGAATACGTCAGGAGTGGGGGCTCTCCTGGCCGCCTGGACCCCAAGCGTCGACGCGGGTTCAGCGCCAGCTCATCACCCATGGCCGCAGTGGACAGGATGCGGGCCGCGCAATGGATGCGATGACCTGGCGGTGAAGCGCGAATCGGACGTGCTGGCACCCGAATCAGGGCCTCGCGCGCATGCGGATGAAGCCACGGATCCATGTGCATCGCAGTGGGTTCGTGCGCGGCATGGGCCGCTGGATGAAGGACGTGAAAGGAGGCGCTGGGCCGGCTGCTCCTTCTCCTGCCTTCATCTGGTGAATTCGCTCAGAAGCGACACGGGTCGTTCGGCCTGCCTCCGGGAGGCCCAGCGTGTTCCACGTGGAACATCCCGCCTCGCTGCTCCATGCACATCCCAGCATCGGCAGGGTTGGCGCGAAGCGGAGCTGCGGTGGTGATGGCGCGTGATGGAACGCGCATCAGGTGCCGCCGTGTCTGGAGTCCGGCGGGATCCGTTCACATGAGTTCGCGCGAAGGCGGGCACGGTGCTCGGCGGTCGTTGTTCCACGTGGAACATCCACCATGGGGAACGCTTCATTGGATTCGCGAGCAGGAGGCGATGCACCGGAGCGCGGAGTGGTCGGGCGGGCTCATGGGGTGATGCGGTGGGGGCCGTTCGGCCCGCCTTGTTCCACGTGGAACACCGGTCCCATGGAGCAGGGACTTCAGGTGCTCCGGCCTGGCGCGCGGATGCTGAAGCAGATGCCAGGGGACGTGGATGCGAGAGAGTCGATGACCGCAGGGCGCTGCTGAACCGTGGTGCCTCGTGCCCCTTCATCCGGGCAGTGCATGGGTGCGGATGCTGGCCGATTCACGAACCTGGGCAGGCGGCGTCTGCTCGCGGTCGGTGCAGACACGAAGCACAGCGGCCCATGGCTTCTTCGTTACCACCGAAGACGTGCTGGTTGGGGCCCTTGGTCTCACCGAGGACTGCCCGCCATGGCGGCAAGGGACGCGGTTGTTCCACGTGGAACGCCGGAGTCGAGCGCCGACTCATGCATGAGTCAGGAGCGGTGAAGGTCGATGCGTTCCGGGCCGCACTCAGCCACCTGTCCTTGAGGATGAACGTCGTGGCCTTCGCGGCTCCAGGTCCCGCATCGCTTCCACTGTCAGGGCGCGCGAGGCGTCGGAAGGTTCATGCGCTCACCAATGCGGGAGCCTTTCCGGGCCTTCGAGGACTGCGCGGTCGTCCGGATCCAGCGCGTCGCCGTTCACGGCGCATCGGTGCTGAATCAAGCGCGTGGTCCGGGGACGCCATCTCCGCGCAGCGTCGGGGGACGAAGCGGGGCAGGGGAGCGCAGTGCTGCGTTGCTCGGCGTCGCGCGACCAGGTGGCTGGAGGCGATGGTGTGGACCTTGGCTGCGCTGCACTTCGCTGCCTTGCGTGGGTGGACGCCGGACGCGGGATTGAGTCGCGAGCGCAAAGGCACGGGCGGGAAGACCCAGATGCGGTGGCCTTCGCGAAACGTCCAGGTGGAGGCAGCCAGTACGGGGGCGTCGAACTGCGTCGCCGGAACCCGCCCCATCTTGAATCCCGCAACGAGGTGTCGCCTGGCCATCGCCCCACTCCCGATGGAACCGGTGAGCTGGGATGCGCGGCCATTGGCCCACGGCCATCGACGACACGCGGGGGCTCGCCGCGAATGCGCAGGGCGGCAGCGCGAAGTCGCACCGCCATGCGATGCGGAGTCTTCGACCGTGAACTCCTCCACTTCGGGAGCTGTCCTCCGCGCGGGTCCATGACCTCGGTCCGGTGCGGACCCGAAGCCCGACATGACGCCACCGGCTCGCGACCTCCGGACCCAACGGCGCCGCTCACCGCGAAGGCCCGTGACTTCATCGCGAAGCTGCGTAAGCGCCCCAAGTCAACGCCACGGACCACGCCGTGAAGGCGACCGATGGGCTCAAGGCGAAGCCACTGAGCGACCTCGACCACGAAGCCTCATGACCGCCTCGCGAGGATGCGTGGGCATCCGAGCGTGATGCTCGGCTACGCCGCGAAATCGACTGACGGGCTCAATGCGATGCCTCGGACCACGACCTTCACCGCGAAAGCCCACGTCCGCATCAAGAAGGTGCATGGGAGTCCCAACGCGAAGTTCCTGGGCACGTCGCGGATGCGGCCCATGGGCTCGAAGCGAAGCCACGGCCCAAGACCTCCGCCACGAGCGTCGCCAGTCGTCTCGTGCATGTGCCCGCGAAACCCAACGCGGAACCATGGCCCACGGCCTCTGCCACGAAAGCTGGCGCCCGCACCACGAAACCGCGTCACGAACGCGAGCCTGCCGCGCGCAAAGTGACGGGCCCGGAGACCACGCCCACGCGAAGCCGCGAACCCGCCGAAGCCTCCCGCGCGGACTTCCCGCCACCGGACCCCCTGAAAAACCCACCACCCTTCCAGCCCGCACGGAAACCGCGCCCTATTCCCGCATTCCGAAGCAGCCGAGCAGGCACTGCCACGGTCGCTCCGCCGCGTGAATTCCAGCCCACGCGCTGCCCGTTCCGCCACGCCCGGCCTCCCAGAGCGAGGGGCCTGGCAGGAGCACCGGCTGATCACGGACACTAATTTGATCCGTCCGAGAACCCCGTGCTAGCTGCCTGATCAGCACCAGTTAGTGCGTCCCGAGCATTCATGAGTGCTCGGGGCTCCGGTGAACCCGGGGCGAGAGAGGATGGGCCACGTGGGTCGTATCATCTGCATCTCCAACCAGAAGGGCGGGGTCGGCAAGACGACCACCGCCATCAACCTCGCGGCGAGTCTCGCGTCCGCCGAGCGCCGCACCCTGCTGGTGGACATGGACCCCCAGGGCAACGCCGGCAGCGGCCTGGGCCTCAAGCGCGACGCCCTCCACGGCACCGTCTACGACGCACTCCTCGGGGGCCGCCCCGCTTCGGAGCTCATCCACCCCACGGAGCTGCGCTTCCTCCAGGTCATCCCCGCCACGCCCGACCTCACCGGCGCGGAGGTCGAACTGGTCAACCAGGAGCGGCGCGAGTTCCGCCTGCGCGAAGCCCTGCTGCCGCTCAAGGACAAGTACGACTACATCATCATCGACTGTCCGCCCTCGCTGGGCCTGCTCACCCTCAACGCGCTCGTCACCGCGGACTCCGTCCTCATCCCCCTCCAGTGCGAGTACTACGCGCTGGAAGGCCTGTCGCAGCTCACGCACACCATCGACCTGGTGAAGCAGGGCCTGAACCCCGCGCTCAAGATGGAGGGCATCCTGCTCACCATGTTCGACGCGCGGGCGAACATCGCCCACCAGGTCGTGGACGAGGTGCGCGGCTACTTCAAGGATCAGGTGTTCCAGGCCGTCGTGCCGCGCAACGTGCGCCTGTCCGAGTGCCCGTCCTTCGGCAAGCCCATCATCCTCTATGACATCAAGTCCAAGGGCTGCGAGAGCTACCTGGCGCTCGGCCGGGAGCTGATGCGCCGGGAGAACCCCCGGCCGTCCAAGCGGCGGGTCGCCTGAGCGCCTGGCGCCTTTGAAGCGAATGGGCTGACGCCTGCCCCGGTTCGCCGGGTACACCGAAGGCCCGATGCGCCGGCACCACGCCAGCGCGGGAGTTCCTGAACACCGTGCAGAAGACCGCAGACACCCAGAAGCGCGCCCTGGGCCGGGGCCTCTCCGCACTCATCCCCCAGGCCGCCCCCGCCGCTCCGGCGCCCGTGCCCCCCTCGAAGGCCGGGGTGCTGAAGCTGGCCATCGAGTCCATCCACCGCGACAACCTCCAGCCCCGCCGGCACTTCGACGAGACGAAGCTCCACGAGCTCGCCGAGTCCATCAAGGCGCAGGGCATCCTGCAGCCCATCCTCGTGCGCAAGGACGGGGACGGGTACAAGATCATCGCCGGTGAGCGCCGCTGGCGGGCGTCCCAGGCCGCCGGCCTCAAGGAGATCCCCGCCATCGTGCGCGAGGTCACGGAGGCGCAGGCCTTCGAGCTGGCGCTGGTGGAGAACCTCCAGCGCTCCGACCTGAACCCCATCGAAGAGGCGGATGGCTACAAGCGCCTGGTGGACGAGTTCAAGCTCACGCAGGAGCAGGTGGCCCAGAAGGTGGGCAAGGAGCGCTCCACCGTCGCGAACGCGCTGCGCCTGCTGGCGCTGCCCGCGGACGTGAAGGCGATGGTCGCGGACGGGTCGCTCAGCATGGGCCACGCGCGCGCGCTGCTCGGCGTGCCGCGCCTGCCGGAGCTGCAGAACCTGGCGCGCCAGGTGACGGAGAAGAAGCTGTCCGTGCGCGACACGGAGCGGCTGGTGCAGCAGGGCCGGTCCGCGAAGTCGAAGGACACCGGGAAGCCGGCGGCCAAGGTGAGCCCGCAGGTGAAGGCGCTCACCGAAGAGCTGCAACGTCGATTGGGGACAAAGGTGCGCCTGTCGGAGAAAAGCCCAGGAAAAGGCACCCTTGAAGTGGACTTCTTCTCCTACGATGACCTGGACAGGCTGTTGAAGCTTCTGAGGAAGGAGTAGGGCGTGGCGCTCCTTGGCGGGAAGAAAGACGAAGCACCCAGCAAGCCCCTGTTCAAACGGGAGGAGGATTACGTGTCGACGCGTCCGGGTGAGGTTCACACGCTTCTGGGTAAGGGAAGCGAGTTCGAGGGGAAGCTCACCTTCGAGGGTCAGGTTCGAATCGACGGGAAGTTCAACGGGCAGATCATCACCAAGGACGTGCTCGTCATTGGCGACGGCGCCCGCGTGCAGGCTGAAATCCAGGCCGGCACCGTCATCATCAACGGCACCGTGGAAGGCAACGTGCGCGCCGCGCAGCTCATCGAGCTCAAGCAGCCGGGCCGCATGAAGGGCAACCTTGAGACGCCGTCGTTCACCATGGACCGCGGCGCCATCCTGGAGGGCGCGGTGAAGATGGAGAACATCGGCAAGGGTGGCCCTCCGCCCATGGGCGAGAAGAAGTAGGTGTCCGTCCTCCCGTCCAGCGTGCGAAGGGTCGCGGGGCTCGTGACCCTCGCGCTGCTCACGGGCTGCCGGGGCTGCCAGGACGAAGCGCCGTCCTCCGGGAGCCTGACGGAGGACGCGGGCCTGCGCTCCGGGGTGAAGGTGCCGCTGCCGCCGGGCTGGTCCGCGCAGGTGGCCACCGACGGCAGCTTCCAGGCGGGCCCTCCCGGCCGCCCGGCGCTGCGCGTGGACCTGAAGCCGGGACAGGGCGAACAGATGCCCTCCTCGGAGAAGCTGGCGGACACCGTCCGCGAGCAGATGAAGCACTTCACGCTGTCGCTGGACCAGGAAGAGGACACGGCGTCCTTCTCCCTCTTGCGCGTCACCCTGGCCCCGACGCTGCCGGACGGCGGCGTGGGCCCGGAGGCGCCCGCGTTCTACGGCGCCCGGCGCGTGGGGGAGGACCTGTTCCTGTGCGCGAGCCTCCCCGGCGCCTCCACCGAAGAGGTGCGCCTGGCCACCGAGGCCTGCCGCACCATCCAGGTCCAGGCCGCGCCCCGCTGAAGCCGGACGTCCTGCGCAGGACGGTTGGCGCCCGTCGCGTCAGGCCCCGGGTTGTGCGTGGACTGCTTCGCCCCGTTCGATGCGCTCCTTCCTTCAAGGAGCAGCCCATGGACGACTGGCGCAAGAACCTCATCGACGACCCGACGGGCATTGGCGCGCTGCTGGGCCGCAGCAAGCGCGTCGCGGTCCTGGGCATCCGGCCGGACACCCACCCGGACAAGCCCGCGCACGCCATCCCCCGGTTCCTCAAGGAGCACGGCTTCACGGTGCTGCCCGTCCCCACGCACCACGAGCAGGGGACCATCCTGGGCGAGCCCGTGTCCGCGTCGGTGAAGGACGTGCCCGGGGAGGTGGACGTGGTGGAGGTGTTCCTGCGCCCCGAAGACATCAACGCGCACGTGGACGACCTGCTGGCGAAGAAGCCTCGCGCGGTGTGGTTCCAGAAGGGCATCCGCAATGACGCCGCGGCGGAGCGCCTGGCCCGCGCGGGCATCCAGGTGGTGCAGGACCACTGCATGATGGTGGAGTGGAAGACGCACCATCCGCACGGGGGCTAGCCCCGGAGGGGGTGGGAGGCCGCGGAAAGAAAGCAGGCGGGCAGGAACGTTCTGCGCCGCCCGCGTGTCCCCATTAGGTGAGGCGGGTGATGTTTTCGCGAAGCTGGGACGGGGAGGGGATGGACTTCGGGCCCGCGCCGAGGTGCAATTCCGTCCACGCCCCGTCATCACCTGCCTCCGGGACTTCCCGAAAGCCCTCCGACTTCCTAACCTTAGCTTCCCGATCTGCGTCGAGCGCCCGTCGCGGCCCGTCCCAGGTCCTCACGCTGTGCCCCTCGTAAGGAGTCCGCGCATGACGCTCACCGAGATGCTTCCCCTCCCCCTGGCCGTCGTGGAGATCGGCGCCCTGGGTGAGCAGCTTGCAGCAGCGGGAGGCCTGGTCATCACCGCGGCGGCGGCGCTGTGGGCCGCGTGGACCCGTCCGGCGCAGCCGGCCCCGGTGCCCGTGCCGGTGCGTCGCAACCCGCCGCGCCGCCGGTAGTCGCGCCGTCGTATCCCGGGCCCTTGGGCCCGGTGCCCTGACTTCGGGTCCGTGCCCGGCGCCTCCTTCAGCGCGCCGGGCGGAACCTTCGCTCAGCGCTTCATCGCCAGTGACAGCGCGAAGTCGCCGTCCGCGTCCGTCCACCACGCGGCCAGGTCCAGACCCGCGTCGCTGAGCTCCGCCTGCACCTGCTCGCGACAGAACTTGCAGCTCACCTCCGTGCGCAGACATTCGCCCGGGGCGAAGTCCACGCGCCTGCCCAGGTCCCCCAGCCACACGGACTGGGCCTTGCGGGAGATGAGGCGCATCTCGATCCACTTGTTGCGCTCATCGAACGGGGCCAGGTGGTCGAAGGCCTCCGGGTCGAAGTCCGCGTTCAGCTCGCGGTTGAGCACGCGCAGCACGTTGCGGTTGAAGTCCGCCGTCACGCCCGCGCTGTCGTTGTAGGCGGCGAAGAGGCGCTCGCGGTCCTTGATGAGGTCGGTGCCCAGCAGCAGCCCGTCCCCCGGTCGCAGCCCGGAGGACAGCTCGCGCAGGAACAGCGCGCGCTGCGCGGGCTTCAGGTTGCCGATGGTGCCGCCCAGGAAGGCGATGAGCCTACGGCCACCGCTCGGGATGCGCCCCAGGTGCTGCTCGAAGTCGCCCACGACGGCGTGCACGGCGATGCCCGGGTACTCGCGCGCCAGGCCCTCGGCCGCCTTGCGCAGGAAGGCCTCGCTCACGTCGAACGGCACGAAGCGCTGGAGCTGCCCGGCCGCGTCCATGGCGTCCAGCAGCAGGCGCGTCTTCTCGCTGGTGCCGCTGCCCAGCTCCACCAGCGTGTCCGCGCCGCTCAGGCGGGCGATGTCGTCCGCGTGCGCGCGCAGGATCTCCCGCTCGCGGCGCGTCGGGTAGTACTCCGGCAGGCGGGTGATGTCGTCGAAGAGCTGGCTGCCGCGCTCGTCGTAGAGCCACTTGGGGCTCAGCTCCCTGGGCGCGTGGCACAGGCCCTGGAGCGCTTCGGCCCGGAGCGCGCGCTGCGCGTCCCCCGGCTTCACGTACACGTCCACCCGCACGCCCGGGGCGTCGTCGGTGCCCGGACCCCGCGCCTCTCCCTGCTCCGTCCTCATCCTCATCGCGTTCCTCACCTCACGTCCCGTGCACAGCGAAAGCCGGCGAAGATCTGCCGGCGGATGGGGAAGTCCCAGTTGCGGAAGCTGTTGCGCACCGCCACCGGCGCGCTCGCCCAGGCGCCTCCCCGAAGCACCTTCGACTCGGTCCCGAAGAACACCTCCGAGTACTCGCGGTAGGGAAAGGCCCGGAACCCCGCGTACGGCTGGAAGTCGCTGGAGGTCCATTCCCACACGTCCCCCACGAGGCCGAAGACGCCGTCCGCGCTGCGGCCCAGGGGGTGGCTGCCCACCGGCGACGGGCCCCACCGCGTCCCGCCCAGGTTGGCGTGCGCGTCCGTGGGCGCGTCGTTTCCCCAGGGGTACGCGCGCTCCACGCCGTCACTGCCCTGGGCGGCCTTCTCCCACTCGGCCTCGGTGGGCAGGCGCTTGCCGGCCCACCGCGCGTAGGCGTCCGCCTCGTACCAGGACACGTGCTGGACGGGTTCGTCCTTCGGCAGCGGCTCCACCGCGCTGAAGCGGCGGCGCAGCCACGCGTGCCCGCCCTGGGGCATCCAGAAGAGCGGGTGGCGCAGGCCCTCCGCCTGGATCCACGCGAAGCCCTTCGGGTCCCACCAGCGCGCGTCCTCGTAGCCGCCGGACTCGACGAAGACGAGGTAGTCCCCGTTGGTGACGGGGTGCGCGTCCAGCAGGAAGGGCGCCACGTCCACGGCGTGCCGGGGCCGCTCGTTGTCGTAGGCCCAGGCGTCCGCGCTGCCCAGGTGCACCGGGCCGCCGGGGATGAGGACCTCATGCTGCGGCACCGCGCCGGGCTGGTGCCGGGGCGGCTCCACCGGGTGGTACTCGCCGTGCGTCATCAACTGCAGCGTGGCGGCGAGCGTCTCCGCGTGCTGCTGTTCGTGCTGCGCCACCATGCCGAAGACGCGGCCCCCGGCGAGCAGCGGATCCGCGCCCTCCTCCGGCAGCACCTCCAGGTGCGCGCGCACCGCCTCGCGCACGCGGGTGGCGTAGGCCCAGGCGTCCTCGGGCTCCAGCAGGGGCAGCGTGGAGCGGGTGCTCCGCGGGTGGCGGAAGGCGTCGTAGATGGCGTCGAACGCGGGGTCCGTGAAGGCCGGGGCCCCCAGGGCGCGCAGCAGCCACTGCTCCTCGTAGTTGGCCACGTGGGCCACGTCCCAGACGAGCGGCGACATGAGCGGCGAGTGCTGCCGCATCAGCTCCACCTCCGGCAGCGGCGCCAGCATGGCCTGGATGCGCGCCCGCCCCGCGTCCAGTTCCCGCAAGGCGCGCGCCTTCCAGCTCCTCGCCTCCCCGGTGGGGGGCGGCTCCTGCTTCATGGCCCTCATCGACATGGTCGGCCCAAGGATAGGAAGGGGCGCCGGGCCTCGCTAACCCCCCAGGCCCCCGAGGCCCCGGGGCCCCGTGTGTCACCACACGTTTGCGAGCCTGCCCGCCCTCCGTCATGACCCGGAGTCCTAACCCGCGAGGGACTCCCCGTCGGAGCCCCGTGGACACCCGCTGATGGTTTTTGCTCAAAATAAATCACCTGGGGGGTGGGGACCGACCCGACAGGTGGGGGATGGGAGCGGCTACCGGTGACGGCGCTGGTGCCAGGCCCGGAGCCGGTCCAGCAGGTGGAGCAGGTCGAAGCGGGCCGGCAGCCACCAGCCCCGCCACATGGCGAGCAGCCGGAGGGTGGCGGCGCCGACGATGGCGACCGTCTCCGCCACGGGCACGGGCACCTGGAGCCCCACCGAGAGCGCCACGTACGCGAGCGCGCACAAGAGGGCCACGGACGCGTACAGCTCCCCGGCGATGACGAGCGTGGAGGGCTCCCCCAGGAGCACGTTGCGGATGACGCCGCCGCCCACCGACGTCACCAGCCCCAGGAACACCGCGGCCGGCAGGGGCAGGTGGAACGCGAGCGCCTTCTCCAGCCCCAGCACCACCCAGACGCCCAGCAGCAGCGCGTCCACCACGTCCAGCGCCCGGGACAGGCGGGCCATCCACGGCGCGAAGACGACGGCGAGCAGGGCGCAGGCGGCCACCGCCAGCAGGAACTTCGACGAGCGCAGCGCCGCCGGGGGCCCCTGCGCCAGCAGCACGTCGCGCAGCATGCCGCCCCCCACGCTGGTGCTGATGGCCAGGGCCAGCACCCCCATGGCGTCCACCTCCCGGCGCAGCGCGTGCAGCGCCCCCGAAAGGGCCCCCAACCCCACCGCGCCCAGCTCCAGGTAGACGGGCAGCGTCAGCATCCGGCCACCCTCCCAGAGCGCAGGCTCGCGACCCAAGGGGGGGACCCTCCAGGGCTGGCATCTGTCCACCAGTTGTCGGGGATTTCCGGGATGCCGTGCCTGAATGGGGGAGGGGGTCCGTATGCTGTGCCCATGCCCCATTCCGCGCCCCGCAGGCCCGTGCTGGTGGTGGAGGACGACGACGACGTCCGCGCCGCCATCGCCGAAATCCTGGAGGGAGAAGGCTACGAGGTGGCGGTGGCCGCGCACGGGCGCGAGGCGCTGGAGGAGCTGGTCCACCTGCCGCCGCCGTGCCTCATCCTGCTGGACCTGCGGATGCCGGTGATGGACGGGGAGACGTTCCTGCGCCACCTGCGCGCGGACTGGCCCCGCCTGCGGGAGGTGCCGGTGCTGGTGCTCACCGCCGTGGCCTTCGAGGAGCCCCCGGGCACGCGGGGCCTGCTGCGCAAGCCCATCATCCCGGACGAGCTGGTGGCCGCCGTGAACCGGCTGTCCGGCCGCGGCGCCTGAGGCGCGGGCGGAAGACGGCGACCGCTCAGCCCATGCGCGTCACCGCGAGCAGCGTGAGCGTGCTGGCGCGCGGGTCGCGTTCGTAGAGCAGCTCCAGGCCGTGGCCCTCCACCTGGTGTCGCGCGGGCCCCGCCACCGAGTCCTGACCGCGCGACCGCTCCGCCAGCCGCGCCAGCGTCTGCTGGAGGGCCTCGAAGGCCTCCGCGGACATGCGGCCCACTTCCCGCCATGCCGGCGGCGCGTAGTGGACGCGGTACGGGAGGACGAGGCGGTTTCGGGTGGAGGACTGGGACACGGGGTCGGGTTCCTTGGCGGACTCCTCTCCTTGCGAACGGCATGCCCGCCCGCGTTGCCGGGAATTCCGGGCACTTTCGCGGCCCCTGGCTGGATCGCCCGGAGGGGGACTGAACAAATTACCGATTGCCTGGAATCGTGGGGGAAGAAATGACCACCGGGCGTGGCATTCCAGGCCCGGGCGCCGGCGGGGCTCGTCCGCACGACCGCGCTCCGGTGCGACGGGCATCCGGTGCGGGCCGGCTGCCCCCTGCCGCGCGGGTGCGCAGCGTTGAACGAACAGGCCCCAGCCAGGGGCTCCAGGCCCGGAGTCCCAGGCCTGGAGTCCGGATGGGGCCGCGCATGCTTCGAGGAGGCGCACCCATGGAACGGCGGACCCCCCCCTGGTCGTTGATGAACGGGCTGCTCTTCGGCGTGGCCGCGGGCGTGATGCTGGCGCTGGCGGAGACGGCGCTGTCGGTGGCGGCGGGGGACGGGCCCTTCTACCCGGTGCGGATGAGCGCGGCGGTGCTGCTGGGGCCGCCCGCCTTCACGCCGCAGGTGTCCACGGGGATGGCGGTGGCGGTGGGGCTGGCGGTGCACCTGACCATCTCCGCGGGCTGGGGCCTCATGTACACGCTGCTGGACGCCATGCTGCCCACCGACAGCCGCGGCCGCTGGGAGTTCCAGGCGGCGGTGGGGATGCTCTTCGGCATCTTCGTGTGGCTGGTGGACTTCCAACTGCTGGCGCGCGGCTACTTCCCCTGGTTCCTGGACGCGCCGCAGTTCCTCCAGATTGTGTGGCACGCGGTGTTCATGGGCCTGCCCCTGGCGCTGCTGTTCACGGCGGCGGAGCGCAGGCGCTCGCCGCTGGTGGAACCGGCGCCCTGAATGGGGCCTGAAGCGAGGGGGACCGGGTGGGGTGGGCGGTTGGACCTGCTGGGTCGGGTCCATGGGGCCCGAGGGGCGCGCTGGCCCCGAGGAGCCGGGCCCTAGCGGGTGCAGACGGAAATCAAGGAGGTGCGGGGTCGAAAAGAGGGGAAGAAAAAACGCCAGGGGTATGGTGACATGACCCGACCTTCAGGGTTATGCGGTGCGCCCGCGGCCATGGGGGCGCTTCCTACCGGGGACTGGCAAGGACATGGACACTGAACTGGCGGGCATCCTGGGCGCTGCGGCGCGCACGGTGCGAGTGCGGATGGGCCTGACCCAGGCGGACGTGGCGGACCGCATCGGCATGGCGTCGGAAGTGTATGGCCGGCTGGAGCGCGGGCACATGCTGCCCAGCGTCCAGAACCTGCGCCGGCTGTGCGTCGTCCTGAACATCCCTCCGCACAACATGCTGGGCCTGGGCGAGGAGTTCGCCGCCCCGCCGCCCAAGGAGAAGGCCCGGGCGCGCGGCGACGAGGAGCCGCCGGAGATGCGCCGGCTCTTGCGCAACCTGCGACGCCTGACGCCGGTCCAGCTCAAGCTGATGAACCTGGTGGCGTCCGCGATGCAACAACAGAAGAAGAAGCCCTGAGAGTGTGAGGCGTTAGACTGTGGGCACCATGGTCGAAGAACTGGTGCGCAGACTGGAGCTCAAACCCCACCCGGAGGGCGGCTACTACCGGGAGACCTACCGGGCGGCCTTCCAGGTACAGACGCTGCGGGGGCGCAGGTCGGCGGGGACGGCCATCTACTACCTGCTGACGCAAGGCATCTTCTCCGCGTGGCACCGGGTGGTGGGGGCGGATGAGCTGTGGTTGTTCCACGACGGGGAACCCCTGGCGCTGCACCTGATGCACGAGGACGGCCGGCTGGAGACGGCGGTGCTGGGCCGGGACGTGATGAAGGGCGAGCAGCCCCAGGTGCTGGTGCCCGCGGGCGTGCTCCAGGCGGCGGAGACCCTGGGCGCGTACACGCTGGTGGGCTGCACGGTGTCCCCGGGCTTCGAGTTCGCGGACTTCGAGCTGCCGGACGCGGAGGCCATCGTGGCCCGGCACCCGGCGCACGAGGTGCTGGTGCGCCGGCTGTCGAAGCGCTGACCGCGCGCTGGCGTCCTACCCGCCCTTGCCGCCGGTGCGCTTCCACAGCTCGCGCAGCAGGATGGCGCCGAACTGGGAGTCGTTGAGGATGTACCGGCGCCACAGGCGCTTGGGCTCGTGCGTGAGGCGGTAGAGCCACTCGAAGCCGGCCTTGGAGATCCACTCCGGGGCGCGCTTGGCGGTGCCGGCGATGAAGTCGAAGCCCGCGCCGATGCCGATGGCCACCGTGGGCCCCAGCTTCTGGGCCACCTGGGAAATCCATACCTCCTGCTTCGGGCTGCCCAGCGCGACGAAGAGCAGGTGCGGGTCCTGTTCGCGAATCCGGGCCACGATGGGGTCGTTCTGCGCGTCGCCCGCGTCCAGGTTCACCATGGGCGAGTCCCAGCCCACCACCTGGATGCCGGGGTACTGCGCCTGGAACTGGCGGCCCACCTTCTCCGCGACGCCGGGGCCCGCGCCCAGGAGGAAGATGCGCCACTTGCGCTCGGCGCCCAGCTTCACCAGCGGGAGGATGAGGTCGGAGCCGGCGATGCGCTCCGGCAGCGCGACGTCCAGCATGCGCG
The DNA here is from genome assembly GCF_026626625.1 of Corallococcus sp. BB11-1. Classification (NCBI taxonomy): domain Bacteria; kingdom Pseudomonadati; phylum Myxococcota; class Myxococcia; order Myxococcales; family Myxococcaceae; genus Corallococcus; species Corallococcus sp. BB11-1. The sequence continues at coordinate 194,791 of NZ_JAPNJY010000001.1, forward strand.
AGGCCCAGACGATGGGCATCCCGTCCACCACGGAGATGGCGGCCTTCGAGTACGCGTCGCGAAAGCGCGTGTTCGTCTCCGCGAGCACGACGTGGTCCACGTTGGCGGTGAAGACGTAGCCGCCCTGGTGCGCGTCCACCAGCGCCCCGATGGCCTGCACGGCCTCCGGGAAGGTGAGCTGGTCGATGGCGAGGTGGCCGATGCTCAGGCGCGGGCGGTTAGGGGCGGCGGCGGGGGCGTGTGCGGTGGTCAAGGCGTCGTCTTCACTTCACCGTGAGGTCGAGCACGGTGATGGAGTAGGGGGGTAGGCGTTGTGACAGGGCCTGTTCGGCCTTCGTTCCGGTGGCCTGTTCGGTGAAGCCACCCGGCGCGCCGGAGTAGCCCAGCACGCGCACGGTGTTGAGCGTGCCGCAGCCCTTGAACTCCAGCTGCGCCTGGGCGGCCTGTTCGGGGTCGAAGTTGAGCAGCACGGCGGTGAGCTTCTTGCCGGACGCGTCGCGCGACGCGAAGAGGCTGGTGCCCTCCGGCGCGGCGGTGGGCAGGGACACGTCCTGGAAGCGGCCGCCCTTGCCGTCGAAGTCGCGGTACGCGCGGAAGGCCCAGAACGTGGGGCTGTTCTCCGGCGGGTACTGCCAGAAGAAGGCGGACGTGAGCCCCTGCTGGCCGAAGCGGCCCAGGGCCTCCGCCTGCGCCAGGCCGCCGCTCATGTGCTTGAGCGCGCCGAAGTTGTACTCGCCAATGGACAGGCCCCGGCCGGGGTAGTTCTCCGCGATCCACTGCTTCACGCGGGGGATGAGCTGGATGGGTTCACCAATCCAGGACTCGTCCTTGTAGGTGGGGTCCCACAGCGCGCGCGTGGAGCGGATCCGCCGCGCGTTGGTGTCCGGGTCGGTGCCGCCCTCCACGCCCACGCCCACGTTGCTCTGCGGGTAGAAGTGCACGTCCACCACGTCCAGCACGCGCACGCCCGTCTTCTTCTCGTGGTCGCGCAGCGAGCGCAGGTACCAGGGCAGCAGCGCCACGTCGCCGTGCGCGCGCCGGTCGGTGTACGGCGGGCGGCCGGGGGCGAAGTCGGCGGCGGACCAGAAGTAGTTGGTCCAGCCCCACTCCGCGGGGCCGGCGATGACGGCCTCGGGATCCGCGCGGCGCACGACGGTGCCGTAGTCGATGGTGCGCTTGAGCAGCTCGTCGTAGGTGAGCGGTTCGGGGTGCACGTCCCGGTGCGTGGAGTTCCAGAGCGCGGGCTCGTTGTCCAGGATGTACATGTGCACGCCGCGCGCGCCGCCGCGCCTGGCGTCGGCTTCGCGCAGGGAGCGCACCCATTCGGAGATGAACTCCGGCGGGGCCTGCACGCTGGTGGCGGTGGGCGGGCCCGGGGGCAGGGGCGTGCCGTCGCGGCGCATGCCGTTGCCGCCCGCGGGCTCCGTCTCGTCCACGGCCTGCTGCGGGCCGAACGTGGACACCGGGAAGCCCACGGAGGACGTGTCCTTGGCCACCCAGCCAATCAGCGGCAGCGTGAGCGCGGACTGCAGGTTGTGCTTGCGGTTGGACTCCAGGAAGTCATCCGCGCCGAAGCCCAGCTGCACGTTGCGGAAGTACCAGTCGTTGCCGGTGTTCCACGCGCGCCCCAGCTTCCAGTTGTAGCGGGAGGTGGGGTTGCCGCCCCAGCGGCGGATGGTGGCGCCCAGCTTCCACTGGTGCGTGTCCTGCGTCTCGCGGTTGCCGTCCAGCGCGATGCCGTAGATGAGCGGGCTGATGGGGCGGGAAGGGGCGGCGCAGTCGATGACCATCTTCGACTCCCGGCCCGCGCCCCGGCCCGCGCGGCCCCCGCCAGCGGCGCGCGCGGCGGCGATGTCCGGCGACAGCGGCACCAGGGCCACCTTGTCGAAGAGCACCCAGTCGCGGCTCACGTCCTTGGACGCGCGCAGCACCACCCGGTCGAACGGGGCGCTGCGCGGGTTGAGGACCTCCATGGGCACGACGACCTCCGCCCACTCGTTGTCCTTCTTGACGATGAACTCCGGGCTGATGCGCACGTGCGGGAACACCGTGGCGCCGGGCGCGTCCAGGCGCACGTCCAGGAACTCGCCGTGGGCCTCTGGCGCGGTGAAGCGGAACGTCAGCGCGCCGTACGCGCCCGTGAGCTTCGGCTGGTAGAGGATCCACCCGCCGTGGTTGTACATCCGCACGCGCGCGGGGGCGCTCTTCGGCAGTTCGCGCGGCGCCCAGCCGATGTCCTTCCAGCCGGGCGTCAGGCCGCCGTCGTAGATGACCACGGAGGCGTTGGCGTCCCGGGTCTGCGCGGGGGCCGCCGCCGGAGGCTGGGGGGCGTCCTTCGCGGCGCTGGCGCCCTGCTGGGCCATCGCCACGCCGGCGCTGCTTCCGAGCACCGCGCACGTGAGGATGACGCTCCGCTTCCACCGCGCCTGCTTCGCACTGTCCGCCATGACCTTCTTCAACGCATCCCCCGGCACGAAACCACCGCCGACTTCCGACGACCCACCGCGACCGCCACTCCAGCGACCGACCACGACCGCGACGGCTGCCCGTCACCCCAACAGCCGACCGCGACCCCTGCCGCCGACCGCTGCTTCAGCGGCCGGCCACGACCCCCGCGACCCGCGCCCACTACAGCGCGACGTCGTCCTGATCCTTGCGCGGGAAGATGCGCGCGGGGATGCCCACCGCGACGCTGTCCGGCGGCACGTCCTGGAGCACCACGGCGTTCGCCCCGATGCGGGAGCGCGCGCCAATGCGCACCGGCCCCAGGATGCGGGCCCCGGCGCCAATCCAGACGTCGTCCTCGATGATGGGGTAGCCGTTGTCCTTGGCGGTGCCCACGGTGTTGTTGCCGTAGAAGCGCACGCGGTCGCCAATGCGCGCGTCCCCGCCGATGACGACGCCCAGGCTGTGCACGAAGTACACGCCCTTGCCCAGCGTCACGTCCTTGCCAATCTCGATGCCCATCACCGCCGTCTGCGCCACGCGCAGCACGTGGTTGAGCAGCGGGATGTGGAAGGTGATGGCCGCCTCGCGCGCGCGGTTGAGCGCGGTGATGCGGTACGAATCGCTGGTGAGCACCACCTTGGCCAGCGACTTCGCGTCGGAGCTGCCGGAGGCGGCCCTGGCCATCTCCACCGCGTCCGAGATGAGGGCTCCAATCAAGGTCTTCATGGCTGGTTGTTCCCCCGGCCCCGCAGGTAGCGCGCGACGCCCTTGGCGATGCCCCGGAGGCCGCCGGCTTCCGTGCGGGCCCCGCGCAGGTATTCCATTCCGTAGGCCACGGACGTGCCCGCGAACGCGGCGCCCTTGAGGCCCAGCTTGTCCGCCACCTGGGACGCGTTCACCACCGCGTGGGTCAGCCGGCGGGACGCCTCCGGCGCCACCACCGCGGAGGCCAGCAGCGGGCGCGACAGGAGGTTCGTTTCAAAGAGCAGGCGCCACGGGTTCACGCCCTTCACGTCCGGGTGCTTCACGGAGACGTGGGTGTCGAACATGCCGTAGCGGTGCGCGCGGCGGATCCACTTCTCGAAGCTGACGTGGTCGCTGCCGTGCAGCACGTAGGCGTCCGGGGCGAAGAGGAACGCGCAGCCGGCCTTCTCCAGGCGCACGCCCAGCTCCACGTCCTCGGACTGGCCCAGCGTCTTGTCGAAGCCGCCCACGCCCACGTAGTCCGCGCGGGGGAAGGACACGTTGCCGGTGTACAGGTGGTTGCCGCGCGCCTGCGCGCCGGGGGCGGACAGCTCCTCGGCCATGCGGTTGTTGAGGTGCGCGTACCAGCGCTCGAACAGCGGCATGTCGCTGATTTCGGGGTCCGGCCGGATGCGGCCCAGCACGACGTTGCGCGAGCCCTGCGGGTGGTGCGCCAGGTGGCGCGCGAGGAAGTCGGAGGCCACCTGCATGTCGTCGTCGGTGACGAGCACCACGCTGCCCTTCGCGGCGATGACGCCCCGGTGCCGCGCGGCGGCGGCGCCCGCGTTGGCTTGCACCTCCACGCGCAGGGCGTAGGGCAGCTTCAGCTCCAGCAGCGGGCCGCGCACGTCGGTGGCGGAGCCGTCGTCCACCACGACGACCTCGAACTGCTCCGGCGGCAGCGTCTGGCCGGCGAGCTGCTGGAGCAGGCGCGTGATGAGGGGCAGCCGGTTGTACGTGGCGATGACGACGCTCAGCCGGGGGGCTGGCGCGGCGGAGGAGGCGGAGGGGCTCATGGCTTCTTCCTGGCGCTGGCGGCGCGGCGCTGCTTCTTGGTGGCGCGCGGGAAGGTGACGCTGCCGGCGAAGCGCTCCGCGCCCACCAGGCGCAGCGTCTTCTCCGCGGAGCCGAAGTCCGTCTCCCCCAGGGTGATGCACATGAGGGCGGTGTCCGCGGCGAGGGCCAGCGGGAGGCTCGCGGGGTGGGTGACGAGCGAGTCGATGACGACGATGATCCGCTCCCCCTGCTCCACGCGGCGGCGCACCTCCTGGACCAGCCGGGGGGCCCCGGCGGGCTCGATGCCGGTGGCGTCCACCAGCCGCAGCGGCGGCTCCGGGTAGGGCGAGCCGGCCTCCAGCAGCGCCTGGGCCGCGTCCAGCGCGGGCGCGCCAGGGTGGGCCGGGATGACGGTGAGGAAGCGCCACGCGCGGCGGTCCAGCGCGAACCACAGCCGCGACAGCTCCGCGGAGGGCACGGCGCTGGCCGGTGGGGTCTCCTCGGGAGGTGACGGCGGGCTCGAATCGGCGGACATAGGCGGCGCGGACGGTATAACGCATGGGGGCGTCACGGCCCAACGACCCGGGTGGGCGGGCAGGCGGAGGGGCGCGCCCATGCCCTGCTGTCATCACTGACACCCCCGGAGGGGGCCTCGCGCGGGCTCCTGGTGGGGGCCGGCGGCGGGGCCCGGGCGTGTTAAAGAACGGCCCGTGCAGAAGATCGGCTACCTGATTCCCGAGTTCCCCGGGCAGACCCACATCTTCTTCTGGCGCGAGCTGCAGGCGTTGCCGGGGAAGGGCGTCTCACCGGAGCTGGTGTCCACCCGCCCGCCGCCCGCGCGCATCATCAGCCACAGCTGGGCCCGCGAGGCCATGGCGCGCACGGAGTACCTGGCGCCGCCGGGGCCGCTGGGCGTGGCGAAGGCCGCGCTGGAGATTGCCCGCGCCCTGCCCACGGGCTGGGCGCGGTGCCTGGCGTCCATCGCGAGGGCGGAGGGCCTGGACGCGAAGGGCCGCGCGCAGCTGGTGGCGTTCGCGGTGATGGGCGGGCGGCTGGCGTCGCTGGCGCGCGAGCGCGGCTGGACGCACGTGCACGTGCATTCGTGCGCCAACGCCGCGCACGTGGCGATGTTCGCGCACCTGCTGTCGGGGCTCACGTACAGCATGACGCTGCACGGGCCGCTGGACGACTACGGGCCGAACCAGCGGGAGAAGTGGCGGCACTCGAAGTTCGCCTTCGTCATCACGAAGAAGCTGCTGGGGGAGGTGCGCCAGGAGCTGGCGGGGAGCCTCCCTGAGCGCATCGAGCTGGCGCCCATGGGCGTGGAGCTGTCGCGCTTCCAGCGCACGGTGGACTACGAGCCGTGGTCCGGCGAGGGGCCGCTGAAGCTGTTCGCGTGTGGCCGGCTGAACCCGTGCAAGGGGCACGCGGACCTCATCGACGCGGTGGGGATGCTGCGCAAGAAGGGCATCGACGCGCGGCTGTCCATCGCGGGCGAGGACGAGGCGGGCGGCACGACGTACCGCAAGGTGCTGGAGGCGAAGCTGGCGAAGGACGGCCTCCAGGACGCGGTGACGCTGCTGGGCGCGGTGAGCGAGGACGTGGTGAAGGACGGCATCCAGCGCTCGCACATCTTCGCGCTGGCCAGCCTCCAGGAGCCGCTGGGCGTGGCCATCATGGAGGCCATGGCCATGCGCGTGCCGGTGGTGGTGACGGGCGCGGGCGGCGTGAAGGAGCTGGTGGACGACGGCGTGGACGGCGTGCTGGTGCAGCCGCAGGCCCCCGCGGAGCTGGCCCAGAAGCTGGAAACGCTGTCGCGCGACCCGGCCGAAGCGCTGCGCCTGGGCGAGGCGGGCCGGCGCAAGGTGGAGCAGCAGTTCAGCAGCGAGCGCAGCGCGGACATGCTCGCGGCGATGCTGGGCGCGCGGGCTTCGTAGCGGCTGGAGCAGGGCGGGCCGCCCGGGCGCCACGGAAATCCGTGGCGCCGTCCGCGCCTCCTGCGTGGCAAGCCCCTGGAATTGCTTTCAGGGGACGTGCGCACGGGCCTTGCTATCCGTGGGCGGCATGACCGTCTCCAACGTTTCGCGGACCTCCCTGCTCGTCGTGGCCCTGTCGTTGACCGGATGCCAGGGGCCTCCCGATGTGCCCGAGGCCGCGCCACCGGGGGAGCGGGTGGTGGGCTCCTGCTGCGGTCCTTCCTACAGCGGCCCGGTGGAGCCCCTGGAGACCCGGAACCTGGTGTCTGGCATCACCGACTTCGGGGTGGCGCTGTTCCATGAGAGCGCGAAGACGGAGGCCAACTTCGCCTTCTCCCCGTATGGCCTCGTGGATGCACTGGGCATGGTGTACGCGGGCACGTCGGGCGAAACCGAGCAGGCCATGGCGGAGGTCCTCCCCGTGCTCCGGAGCGAGGCCGGGCGTGGGCGGTTCCACGAAGTGCTGGCGGCGTTGTCCATGACGCTCGACGCGCGCTACGTCCTCCGGAACACCTCTCCCATGTCCAGGCTGATCCGGACGAATGCGCTCTGGGTCCGGCAGGATGCCGCGCTCCTCGACGGAGGCCTGCCCTCCGCGTACCAGGACACGGTCAGCACCCTCCACGGCCAGCACGTCTACATGGAGGACTTCCGCAAGAACCCCCTGGCCACGCGAGCCAGGGTCAACACCTGGCTTCAAGAGACCGTCAGCGGCGCGCTCCAGGACGTGCTGCCGCGGGACGGACTGTCCGCGGAGGAGCGGCTGCTGCTCGTCAGCACGCTGGCGCTGCACGCCGGCTGGCGGACGCGGTTCCAGGAGCGCGACACGGCCGAAGGCCTGTTCCAGACCCGTGAGGAGGGCCCGGTGCCCGTGGCGATGATGCACACGCGGGGGCTGTTCCCCCTGCTGGCGGGTGAGGGATACGACGCCGTCGCGCTGCCCTACAAGGACGACACGCTGCGCATGGTCATCATCGCGCCGCACGCGGGCCGCTTCGACGAGGTGACGTCGCGCCTGTCACGGGCCTTCCTGGACGAGGTGCGCGCGGGCCTGAAGGACGCGTTCGTCGCGCTGGCGCTGCCGCGCTTCGAGGTGCGCCAGGGGCCGCCCCTGGCGCCAGCGCTGTCCTCGCTGGGGCTGGGAGGCCTCTTCGACCAGACCGCGGACCTGCGGGGCATGGGCTTGTCGGGAGGGCTGTGGCTGTCGCATGCGTACCAGCAGGCCCCGGTGGTGGTGATGGAGCGGGGCACGGGGCGCGTGGACACCCTCATGTGGCTGCCTCCCTCGGCGGAGCCGTCCGCGCCGCTCACCGTGGACCGGCCGTTCGTCTTCCTCATCGAGCACGTGCCGTCCGGGACGCCGCTCTTCCTGGGCCGCTACGTGCATCCGTAGGGCACGGGCTGTCCGGCAGGGGACCCGGACACCGTCGCGGTGGATCCGGTCAATGGCCCCGCGGGGCCACGGGGGGCTGAAACAGGCCCGGGTGATGACTGTCTGTCATTCCAACAAAGGGGCTGTCGGAAATCCCGGCGCCCCTGCCCCTGTTGGACACCTGAAAGACAGACACTGGATGCATTCGTGACAGCCCGGTTGGAAATCACCGGGTGGGATAGGTTTTCCAGACAGTCTTGGTAAAACCGGGAAAGAAGGCTCTGTCCGGATTGGGCAGCTTTGTCATCATGGTCCTGCACGGACGCCGCTCGGGGGGCACTCCATGGCTGACGAAGAAACGCAGCTGTTCGCGATGCTGGTGATTCAATTCCGTTCGGGGCTGCTGAAGCACGCCCGCCGCATCCTGGGGAACACCGCGGATGCGGAGGACCTGGTGCAGCACGCGCTGGACGAGGCGTGGAAGGAGCGGCTGCACCTGCAGGGGGCGGAGGCGTTCCGGGCGTGGACAGGAAGGGTCATCAACACGCGGGCCATCAGCCTCTTGCGGCACCACCGGGCCGAGCAGCGCAAGGCGGTCAACGCCGGCTGGGTGACGGCGCTGAGCGATGATCCGGACGAGCAGGAGGGCGGCGAGCTCTGGACGTTCATCCAGGAGAAGGACCTGATGGAGGCGGTGGACGGCCTGCCGCCCCAGCAGCGCGAGGTGTTCCACCTGCGCGCGCAGGGGCGCTCCTACGTGAGCATCGGCGCCCAGGTGGGGCGCTCCACCGGCACGGTGGGCTGGTGGCTGCACCAGGTGCGGGAGCAGCTGCGCGAGCGGCTGCTGCCCATCGCCGAGGAGCGCCGGCTCTCCGTCGGCGCGTGGCACTGAGCGCTCAGCGCGGGGGGTCCACCCGGGCGGTGTTGCCGTGGAGCGCGGGCAGGAGCGCCGGGCCGGAGTCGTTCGCCTCCGGGAAGGGCAGGTGGCTGGCCTCGGCGCGCAGCAGGGGCAGGCCGTGGGGTTGGGCCTGGAGGTAGGCGACCAGCTTCTCCCGCACGATGCAGCGCAGCTCGAAGGCCTTGCCCGCGTCGGACGCGCTCACCAGGGCGCGCAGCTTCATGGTGCGCTCGCTCAGGTCCGTCACCTGGAGCCCCTGCGCCTTGCCATCCCACAGGCCCTTGGACTCCTCATCCAGGATGCGCTTCAACTCCGCGCGCACCGCGGGCACGTTGGTGCGGAAGTCCACGTAGATTTCGGCCGTGCCCAGGATGTCCGGGGACACCTTGCTCCAGTTCTGGAAGGGCTTCTCCAGGAAGTGGGTGATGGGGATGACCAGCCGGCGCAGGTCCCACACCTTCACGACCACGTAGGTGAGGGTGATCTCCTCCACCCAGCCCCACTCGTTCTCCACGATGACCGTGTCGCCAATGCGGATGGGCTGGGTGATGGACAGCTGGATGCCCGCCAGCAGCGTGCTGATGGACTTCTGCGCGGCAAGGCCAATCACCAGGCCCGCGAGCCCCGCGGAGGCGAGCAGCGACACGCCCACGTTGCGCACCGCCTCGAACTGGAGGAGCAGCAGCGACGCGGCCACCAGCACCACCGCCACCTCCACCACGCGGCGCAGGATGGACAGCTGCGTGCGCAGCCCGCGCACGCGCGCCACGTCGGTGCCCTCCGGGGACTGGGCCACCTTCTGTTCCACGAACCGCGCCGCGCGGGTGAAGAAGCGCAGCATGAACAGCGCCGCCCCCACGATGATGATGGAGCGCGCGCCCAGGTCCACCGCGCCCTGCGCGGGCGGGGGTAGCATCAGGAGCCGCGCGCCCGTGGCCGTGATGAGCGCTCCCAGGACGTGGCGCATCGTGCCCTTGCCGGCCGCGAGCAGCTCGTCATCCCACCCGGACTTCGTCAGCCCGGCGGCGCGGGCGCCGATGCGCAGCGCCAGCGCTTCGCCCAGCCGCCCCAGCACCCAGGCTCCCGCCAGCAGCACCGCGAGCCCCAGCCACTGCCACGCCTCCAGCACCCACAGCGGGCGGGTGAAGAACACGGGCGGCAGGCGCTCCAGCAGCGGCGAGCCGTGCTCCTCGAACAGCGCGTCGATGGCGCCCACCGTGTCCGCGCTGAAGACCCACACGGGGCCCCCTTCCGCGTCCACGCGCTCCAGGATGATGTCCTGCGTCCCCCGGGCCGTGGCCACCTGACCCAGCACCTCGCGCCGGGCGCGCTCCCCTGGCCCCTCCGGCTCGCGGCCGATGCGCGCGAAGTCCAGCCACAGCGTCCGGTCCAGCACCATCACCAGCCGCCGCGCCAGCTTCAGGCCTTCCTCCGCCTGCGTCGCGGGGGGCAGCCGCGACAGGTCCAGGTACTGCGGCGCCCGGACGGCGTCCCGGGCATGGGCCGCGTCCAGGAACCCCGTCGCCGTCGCCGCAGGCGTGCGCCGGTCCACGTCCGAGGGCGGCGGAGGCAACCCCGCGTTCAGCGCGAAGGCCCCCACGGGCCCCAAGAGCAGCAACAGCCACAGCCACGGCGAAGCGGGACGGCGCACGGCGACACTCCCCAGTCTCAAGCTAGATGATTTGAGGGCAAACAATCACCCCAGGCCCGGGCTGTCCACCGCTGTTGACGCGCGAGGCCAGGGGCGGGCCGGACAGGGAGGGGCCGGGCGTGACGCCGCAGCGGTAGGGACCGGGTGTGGACAGAGGCCGCGCGTCACCCATTCCGGACGCAGAGCCAACACCTTGCCCTGGGACTGGAGCCCCTGCACGCAGCGGCCAAGGGCGCCACGGCTTGCTTGTTGTTTGTCTTGTTTTGATTGAAATTCTGGTCTTGTTGGAATTGAGCATGCTATGGGCTCCCGCAACCTCCCGCCTGGGAGATGCGAGGCGGGATGCACAAGCGGTGGGGCTGGACTGTCGGAGTGGCGTTGCTGCTGGGCTGTGCCGGCCCCCCGTCCTACTGGCAGCGCGGAAGTGAGGTCCTCTTCGGCCGTCAGGGAAGCGCGGTCTGGGTCAAGGGCCCCTGGCCTGCCATCCGCCCTTCATTGAACGTCGATGACGTCATCGACCAGCTCTGCCCGGCGGTCATGGCCTTGGACCTCGCCCAGGCGAAGGATTACGGCCGGGAGTACTGCGGAGTCCTCTACTCCCTGGGTAGTGGGGAGTACTCCGCGAGCTGGCCTTCACCCCTGGGGCGAACAGGCCTGGTTGGGACGGACCTGCGCCGCAAGAGTTGCCGCGTCCCCGGTAGCGTGCGGGACGACCGGGGCGCCGCGTCCATCCTTGCCGACTTCCACAGTCATCCCTGGTTCCCCTCGGAGATGTCCCAAGAGGACCGCTGGGCCAAGACCCAGCGCTGGTCCCTGCGCATCCAGTTCGATTCGGAGTGCACCCTCACGAAGCTGATTCCGTACAAAGGGGAGCGTCGTCCAGGCGAGGTCTATCTTCGGCGGGACAAGGCGTGGAAGCTCATCGGGTACATCCATGAAGGCGACAAGGACACGGGGTTCATCACGCCCGTGGGTGAGGACTAGATGGGGTGCACGCATTATGTGTTGCAGCTTGGGCGAGTGAAGCAGGCCCTGGTGTTGCTGCTGGCGCTGACCCTTCCCGCCTGCGCGCTCTTCCGCTGGCCGGTGCGGCCCATCTACGCACCGCCCGAAGAAGCGGCCCGCTTCAAGTTCCCGTTGGATCTCCCCGCCGAGGGCCGGATGCTGACCCCCGCCACCGTGGCGGTCGCGACCCAACTGGCGATGGATGACTTCCGCCCCCTGGACCTCAAGCCGCACAAGGACGCCACTCCGGACGAGCTTTGCCTCTACCGGCGTGACTCCTTCGACGTGTGGACGTCCCCGGCGTCCGAAGGCGTGTTGCTCGTGCGCTTTGTGCCCAGGGACCATGCCTGTGATTCGGAAGGGCCCGTGATGGACGCGAGCGTCACCTACGCCATCGACGTGCGCCAGTGGCGCATCCTCGCCGTCCAGCGCTGACGCCCCGTCACGCCACCTGCCCCGCGTCCACCGTCACGGGACGCGGTTCTTGAGGCGGAGGCTCCACGCGCTTCAGGCCCAGCACCTTCTCTCGCTGGGGCCATGGCCACGCGCCGGTCACCATGGCCAGCTTGCCTGAGAGCACGGACATCACGGCCACCTGGAACGTGCAGATGTACGAGATGATGCCCATGTCTCCGAACACCTGGTTCAGGTACGACGCGACCACGCCCACGATGACCAGACACGCCGTTCGGTGCTCCGCGGCGTAGGCCCGGTGGTACGAGCGCGCCGCCAGATACACCGTCACCACCAGGTACATCCACACGCCCGTGAAGCCGAACCAGCCGCCGAAGGCCAGCAGGCCCAGCAGCGAGTTGTGCGGATGGAAGCGGTACGTGGGGAACACGAACGCGATGTTGGGCAGCGGGTAGGGCTCCAGGAACTCGTGTCCGTAGCCCGTGCCGAACAGCGGGTTGGTGTTCCACGTCGCGATGAGGTTCAGGTTCTCGATGTCGCGGTAGTCCAGCTCTCCTTCGGCGTGCTGGCCTTCAATCATGGAGCGGAAGGTCGCCACCGGCTTGAACACGCTGCTGTTCGAACCCCACCCGACGAGGATGTACACGACGAGCAGCGGCGAACACGCGATGAGCCCGCGCGTGAGGGCCTTCTTCAGCGGCGTCCACGGGTTGAAGAAGTACGCGGCCGCCAGGCCACCCACGAGGCTCACGTACGCGAGCCGGCGGTCGTTGAAGAACATCCCGATGAACACCAGGAGGATGATGAGGATGCCCCGGATGGCGTGACCCGACTTCGGCTTCTCCAGCCAGCGCGCGATGCACACCGTGATGGCGAAGATGAACGTCATCGAGTCCGAGTGGCAGGTCGTGTACTCCACCTCCAACCCCTGGGCCGGGACGACGACGAGCGCGAAGTACGTGCTCACCGCGGACTTGGTGAGCGCCGCCAGGATGATGGTGCGCGCCACCACGGGCCAGTCCTCCGGCCCGCGCAGGCTGTAGTGGTACATCATCGCCACCAGCGGGAGCACGGCGGCCTGGTGCCACTGCCACAGCGAGTTCTTGATGTCCCCGCCCCGGGCGATGCCCCACACCTCCATCCACATGATGGAGAAGAAGGAGATGGCCAGCACCACCGCGAGCGGCCGCGGGATGGGCACCACCGGCGGGTCGATGGTGGACTTCGTCGCCCGCCGCCAGATGCCAATCCCAATGGCCCCGATGATGAGCCCGTCGATGAGCGGGAATCTCAGCGCGCCAATGCCCACCAGCTCGTGCATCTGCGTGAAGAGCAGCTTGCCCAGGGGGAACAGCGGCGAGGGCCAGAACATCGACTGGGGACGCTCCGGCGTGTAGTCCACCGCGAGCACCAGGTAGAGCACCGTGAGCGCCAGATAGCGCAGCGGCAGCTTCCAGATGACCCACCCCACCGTGAGCGCCAGCGTGGGCGCCAGGGTCACGATGGGGTCACCATTACCCACGGCGGCGGCGCCCAGGGTGACGGCTCCCAGGCCCGCGACCATCACGATGTACTGGAGCCAGGCGGCGCGGGAGGGTGCGAAGGTCATCGGACGGATGCGGGGGAGGCTATATCCCGGGCCCGGGTTGGGATAGATGCGGAAGGCGTATGGCTGGCTCCCGACCCCGCGTCCTCCTGATTGCTGAGCTGTGCAACCCAGACTGGGTGAGCGTCCCCCTGGAAGGCTGGTCCCTGGCCAGGGCGCTCGCCGAGGTGGCGGACGTGCACCTGGTCACCCAGGTCCGAAACCGCGAGAACATCCTCAAGCAGGGGCTGGTGGAGGGAAAGGACTTCACGGCGCTGGATTCGACGCCGGTGGAGCGCCCGCTGGAGAAGGTGGGCGAGGTCCTCCGGGGCAAGGCGGGCGTGGGCTGGACGACGGCCACGGCGCTGAGCGTGCTGCCCTACTACTACTTCGAGGAGCTGCTCTGGCGGCGCTTCGGGGACCGCATCCGCGCGAAGGAATTCGACGTGGTGCACCGCTACACGCCCATCAGCCCCACGACGCCCAGCACGCTGGCGGCGCGCTGCGCGGAGGCCGGGGTGCCCTTCGTGATGGGCCCGATGAACGGCGGCCTGCCGTGGCCCAAGGGCTTCGGGGACGCGCGCGTGCGTGAGCGCGAGTGGCTGAGCTACATCCGGGACGTCTACAAGCTGATGCCCTTCTACAAGTCGACGCGCAAGAACGCGGCGGCGCTGATGATGGGCTCGCGGGCGACGCGCGCGCAGCTGGCGGCGGAGTACCAGGACAAGACGGTGTACATCCCGGAGAACGCCATCGACGTGCGGCGCTTCGGCGCGTCGAAGGCGGAGGCGCCGAAGCCGGGCGAGCCGCTGCGGGTGGCGTTCGTGGGGCGCTTCGTGCCGTACAAGGGCATGGCGATGCTCATCGACGCGGCGGCGCCGCTGGTGCGCGAGGGCAAGGTGGTGGTGGAGCTCATCGGCGACGGCGCGGAGATGCAGAACCTGCGCGCGCAGGTGGCCCGGGGTGGGTTGCAGAACGGCGTCACGTTCGCCGGCTGGGTGAAGCACCAGGAGCTGCAGGGGCGGCTGGCGAAGAACCACATCTTCGGCTTCCCGAGCGTGCGCGAGTTCGGCGGCGCGGTGGTGGCGGAGGCGATGGCGCTGGGGTTGGTGCCCATCGTGATGGACTACGGCGGTCCGGGTGAAATCGTGAGCCCGTCCACGGGCTTCGCCATCCCCATGGGGACGCCGGACGAAATCGTGCAGCGCGTGCGTGGGGTGCTGGAGAAGCTGGTCGCGGATCCGTCCGTGATTGGCCCCATGGGCGAGCGCGCAAGGGCGCGCATCCAGAAGCAATTCACGTGGCGCGCGAAGGCGGAGCAGGTGCTGGAGGTCTACCGCTGGGTGTCCGGCGAGCGTGGACAGCCGGACTTCGGGATGCCGCTGGCGGACTGAGGTTCGTGGGAGGGGCTTGTCGCTGGAGATAGAGTTCCCCGCATGAGCCCCGACTCCTCCCTGCTTCGCCGCATCGTCCGTGGCAGCGCGCTGTACGACCTGGTCATCACCCTGCCGTTCGCCACGCCGTGGACGGCGGAGGTGGCGCTGGGGCTCATGGGGTGGACGCACGAGGCGCTGTCGCTGCGCGGTGAGCCCATGCCGCCGTTCACGGACATGCACCTGTTCTTCGTCTCCCTGTTCGGCGTCCTGGCGGTGCTGTGGGCGGTGGTCCGCGTCGTCCAGCCGACCGCGTTCCATGGCGCCGCCGACACCGTGGCCCGGGCCGTGGTCGCCGCGTGGATGGTGCTCGCGCTCGCGCAGGGCGCGACGCAGGTGCTCATCGCGTTCCTGGTGATGGAGCTGGCGGGGATGTTCGCGCAGGGCGGGCTCCTGCTGGCCGCGCGGAAGGGCCATGCAGGTGTTCCCGCGACGGCCCGTTGAGGCCCGCCGTGCGAGGGGCGCTTGCCTCTGCACCAAGGTGCAGGGGTTAGGGTTTCTGGCATGAACCCTGACTCCTCCCTGTCCCGTCGCGTCGTCCTGGCCAGCGCGCTGTATGACCTGGCCGTCACCCTGCCGTTCGCCACCCCGTGGACGGCGGACGCGGTGCTCTCCGGTGTTCGTGACGTGCACCACGCGCTGTCCCTGGGCGGGGACCCGCTGCCCGCGTTCACGCCCACGCACCTGTTCTTCGTGGCCCTCTTCGGCACCATCGTGTCGCTGTGGTCCGTCGTGCGGATCCTCCAGCCCACCGCGTTCCATGGGGCCTTCGACACGGTGGGCCGGGCGCTGTTCTCCGCGTGGATGCTCTACGCGCTCTCGCAGGGGGCCACGCAGGTGCTCGTCGGGTTCCTGGTGCTGGAGCTGGCGTGGATGTTCGCGCAGGGCGGTGTCATCCTCGGCACCAGGAGGTGGCGTGATGGCAGCCTCGCGACGGCCCGCTGAAGCTCCCCCGGAGGGGCCCCTGCGCATCGGCGCGCTCGCTCGCGTTGCGGGCGTGAAGCTGTCCACGCTGCGCTTCTACGAACGGCGCAAGCTGCTGATGCCCCTGGAGCGCAGCGACAGCGGTCAGCGCCTGTACGGCCCGGAGGCCGCCATCCGCGTGCGCTTCATCCGCCGCTCCCAGGAGCTGGGCTTCACCCTGAAGGAGGTCTCCGCGTTCCTCGCCGTGTCCGACCGGCGCGGCATCCCCACCCGCGACGTGGCCCGCTTCGCCAACGAGAAGGTCCAGGCCATCGATGCCCGCATCGACGACCTGCGCCGCATGCGTCGCGCCATCACCACCCTGATGGCCGAAGGCTTCTGCGCGGAGGACACCGTGTGCCCCATCCAGGCGGCGCTCGGCGCTCCCACGACGGTGGCGAAGCGGACGTCCCGCGCTTCGACACCCACCGAGGCGCGACGTCCGCGCCGGCCGTCCATCGCTCGGGGCGGCTGAGCCCCTCACCCGCGCGTTCGCCGTCGGACGTCCCGCGCTTGGAAGAAGTTGAGCCCTCACCCACGTCCGAACGGGTGCGGCCCAAGGTCGCCACGGAGCGCGAGCGCACGGGGCAGGGGCCGCTGGAGCGGCCCCGGGCAGCCGACTACGGCCGCTCCGCCTCGCGCGTGGTGCGCACCCACTCGCCGCGCTTCTCCGCGCCGGGGCCGCGCACCATGAGCCACACCTTCCACACCACGTAGATGGGCGCCCACGCCAGGTCCAGCAGCCCGCGCGCGCCCACGCCGGACACCCACCAGCCGCGCAGCACGTACAGCGCCAGCGACGTGAGCCCGAACGCCGCCAGCGCGGAGGTCGCCACCGCCGTGCCCCCGGACAGCCACACCACGCCGGTCGCCAGCACCGAACCCGCCACCGTCGCCAGCACCAGCTGGCTCAGGGGCGGCACCAGCACGTCCATGGACAGGTCGAACAGGAGCCCGCTCTTCTGCTTCAGCGCGTCGCTCAAGAGCGGCCAGCCGTGCAGCTTGCGCATCTGCGCGCGGCCCCCCTCCCAGCGCTGCCGCTGCGAGCGGCTCTGCTTCTCCGCCGTCACCATCTCCCCCAACACCTCCGCCTCCCAGGCGTAGTGCACGCGGTGCCCCGCGCGCGCCAGGCGGATGCCGTACTCCAGGTCCTCCACCACGCTGAACGCGTCGTGCGGCACCTGCTTGAGCACCGCGTGCGTGAAGCACATGCCGTTGCCGCGCAGGCCGCAGGACACGCCCATCCGCTCGCGCCCCATGGAGCGCACCCGGTGGAACATGCCCAGCGCGATGGTCATCAGCCGCGTGCGCCACGACGCCGTGGGGTTCATCACCCCGTAGTGCGCCTGCGCCGCGTGCGCCCCGTCCTCCAGCCGGCGGGAGAAGGCGTGCAGCAGGTTGGGCGTCACCACCGTGTCCGCGTCCACCACCACCACCGCGTCCGCGAAGCCGTCCTTCTGGCTGCGCTCGAAGGCGTGCGCCAGCGCGTAGCCCTTGCCGCGCTTCTCCGCGTCCTGGCGCTCCAGCACCGTGGCGCCCGCCTCGCGCGCCTTCTGGGCCGTCGCGTCCGAACAGTTGTCCGCCACGACGATGATGCGCCGCAGGTCCGTGGGGTAGTCCACCGCGGACAGGTTCGCCACCGTCCGCGCGATGCCCAGCTCCTCGTTGTGCGACGGAATCACCACGTCGAACTTCCGCGTCGCGGGCGACGGCGGCACCGGCGCCGCCTTGCGCCCCGACAGCAGCGTCAAGAGCAGCAGGTAGCCGCAGCCTCCCACCACCGGCAGGAGCCCCACGCACAGCGCCACGTCCACCCAGGTCCAGACCGTCACAGTGTCACCCCCGCGCGCGTGGCCTCCAGGCCCCCGCGCGCTTGAACCTTCAGCGGCGTTCCAGCTCCGCCAGCACCGGCAACTTCAAGAGCCGCTCCACCTGCCACTTCTCCAGCACCCGCCTGCGCAGGATGTCCAACGCCACCGCCGCGAACACCGCCAGCGCCACCCCGCCCACCACGCCCGCGATGGCGATGAGCTTCGGGTTCGGCTTGGACGGCTTCTCCGGGAAGAGCGCCGGCAACAGCACGCTGTAGCGGTGCTTCATGGACACCTTGGAGATCTCCAGCTCCGTCTGCGCCTGGTCCAACCGGCGCAGCTTCTCCTGGTGCCGCATCACCACCATGCGCATCCGGTCCGTGGCCACCGCCACCTCCGGATCATCCGGCGTGCCCAGCATCGCGCCCGCCATGGGGCCGCCGAACCCGGCCAGGCTCGTGCCCTCCGTGGCGGACTCCACGTCCGTGCCGCCCATGCGCAGGTACTCCTGGATGAGCGACTGCTCCTCCGCGCGCAGCGAGATGAGCTGCGGCGAGTCCGCCTGCATCGTGGCCACGCGCTGCTCCAGGTCCACGATGACCGGGTGCTGCGGCGAGAAGACGACGCGCTGCTCGGCCAGCTGCGAGCGCAGCTCCGTGAGCCGGCGGCTCCTGAAGTCCTCCACGTCGCGGATGGCGCGGCGCTTGGCCTGCACCAGGAACTTCAGCTGCGCGAGCGCGTGGTCCGTCTGCAAGAGCGCCTGCCGCGCGCTGGCCTGCTTGGGGTCCGCTTCCCGCTTCTTGCGGCGCGCGTCCGCCTGCTTCACCGCGCGCTCCAGGTCGTTGATGGCCTGCTTGATGTTCGCCGCTTCGTTCTCCACCTGCGACTTCAGGATGTTGACGGACTCCGTGATGGCGCCCATCTCCGACTCGTGGCGCATGTCGAGGAAGTTCTGCGCCGCGGCCTCCACGATGTTGAAGGCCATCTGCGGATCGCTCCAGTCCACGCCGATGGTCACCGTGCCGGAGCCGCCCTCCGCCATCACGTTGAGGCTGTTCTCCAGCATGGCGATGAGCGCCTCCTCCTTGTCCTCGTTGGACATGGGGGGCGGCGCCTTCTTCGTGTACTGCTCCTTCAGGCGGCTGAGCGGCGACCGCATGTTGTCCCAGTACTCGATGAGCTTCGCGTTCTTGATGACGGACTTGAGGTTGCCCCGGCTGAGCACCATCTCCCACGCGGCGCGCGTCGGCTGGTCGGCCTCCACGGGGATGGAGCGGCCCGGGTTCACCAGCGAGGAGATGATGAGGTTGCGGTACGTCAGCATCCGCGTTTCGACGTGGTACTTGCGCGGCATCAGCTTCGCCGCCGCGGAGCCCAGGGCGCTCATCACCACGATGATGCACAGGCCCAGGAACCAGTGTCGCAGCACCGCCCGCCGCACGAACCCCAGCCCGTCGAACAGGAAGCCCCAGTCGATGAGGTCCGCCGGCGCGTTCGTCTCTTCACGCTCGGGGACGTAATGCGGGGGCGGGGCGGACGGGGGTGGGCGGGGGGCGGGGGACGTCACTGGGGGCTCCGGGCCACCGCGGCCTTCAGGACCTGGCGCACGCGCTTCTCCAGCTCCTCCGGCGTGAAGGGCTTGCCCAGGTAGCCGTTGGCGCCGGCCTCCTCCGCGTAGGCCTTGTCCTCCGGCAGGTTGCGCGCGCTCACCATCAGCACCGGCACGTGGGCGATGGCGGGCGTGCGGCGGATGTGCTCGCAGACGTCGTAGCCGGACACGTCCGGCAACGTCAGGTCCAGGCACACGAGGTCGGGCTTCTCCGCGCCCTGGAGGTACTCCATGGCGGACTTCCCGTTGGGCTTCTCCACCACGCTCTTCACGCCCATTTCCTGGAGCATGTCACGCAGCATGACGCGGAACATCGGAGAGTCCTCCACGAGGAGGACGGTGAGGTGTTGGAGCTCCATCACGTCGAATGCCTTTCCTTCCCTCACCCGAACCCGTACCGGGGCACGAGCACGAGCACGCCGTATGCGTACGCCACATTGAAGAGGGCCACCCACAGGATGGCTTTCTTCATCCCCTTCCACGGATTCGCGTCGCGCGCCGCCGCACCGGGCAGCGCGATGGTGGCGATGAGGACGGAAAGGAGGATGAGCTTCGCCATGGGGGAGCTTCAGAGGATACCAGTTTGCCGTACCGACAGTCCCAGCGTCGCGGACCACACCATGCGGGCCGCTTCCACGTCGGGCGAGCGAGTCCACGCCGTCCGCGTGTCCGCCTCCAGTGACACCCACCGTGACACCGTCCAGCTGGCGCCCACCCCGCCCACCACCTGACGGTCGCCCACCGCGCCACCCACCGCGAACGCGGCGCCCCCCGTCCCCGACAGCCGCACCCGGGGGCCCAGCGCCCAGGTGCCGTTCAACGTCAGGTCGGCCCTCGGGTACACCAGCCCTGTCAGCCGGTCCACGAAGGGCGTCACGCGCGCGGCCACCCGGCTGTTGAAGTCCGCCACCCGCGACGGCACCCGGTGGGACATGGCCAGCGTCAGGTCCGGCAGCAGGTCCAGGCGCGCCGGGGGCTCCTCCTCCGGCGGCACCCCCACCTGAAAGGTCCCCACGCGCCTCCCACCCGCTGGGGTGGCTCCGGGCAGCTCCTCGTCCGGGGGCTCCTCGGTCGCCCGCAGGGAGTAGGCCACGCCCACGCCCACGCCCACCTCCACCGACGTGCGCCGGTCCACCCGGTGCGTCCAGGCGCCGGTGAGGGTGCTCACCGTGGCGCGGGCCCCGGTGGAGAAGCGCGAATCCGTGACGCCCACCGTGGTGGCCAGCGTGTGCCGGGGCGCGGGGGACCAGCCCAGGGCCGCCTGTCCGCGCGGACCGTACTGGAAGGGCACCGCCTCCCGGGCCGTGGCGTCCAGGCCGCCGCTGGCGGAGAAGCCCGCGCTGCCCGACAGCGACAGGCCCCGGCCCAGCCACACCGTCTCCGCCGCGAGCGTCGTCAGCGAGGACAGGAAGAACACGCTGTCCGTGCCCTCCGGCAGGGGCTGGATGGGCACGTCCACGGCGGTGTCGCCCGGGATGGGGCCGCCGCCCAGCGGGTCATCCAGGCTGCCGCCCAGGGGCAGGTTGGTGAAGAGGTTCACCTGGCCCAGCACGAACTCCTGGGTGCCGTGCAGGGTGAGGCCGCGCTGGGGCCGCCAGTCCGCCAGGAGGCGCCCCACGTGCTGCACCTCCGTGCGCGGGTCGGTGGTGGCCTCGCGGAAGGAGATGCGCGGCGCGTACTCCACCTGGGCCACCGCGCTGCCGTCGTCGAACTTGAGGCCCAGCGTGGGCACCAGGTCCATGTCCCCGGCCACGGGGGGCACGTCCGGGCCGGTGGCCTGCGCCTCCATGGAGCGCACGCGCGTGTCCACGCGCGCCTGGACGGCATAGGACACGGAGGCGGACGCCACCTCCAGCCACAGGCTGGTCAGGACCGCGTCCAGCACGGGCTATTCCACCACGACCACGTCGCCGGGACGCAGGCGGAAGGCGGCCGCGCGGCCCTCCCCGCGGATGAGGTCGTCGTACTTCACGCGGATGCGCGTGGGCTCCTCCACCTTCGGGTCTTCACGGCGCAGCACGAAGATGCGGTCGCGGTGCGCGTAGTCCGTGAAGCTGCCCGCGGCGCCCAGCGCCTGGAGCAGCGTGGAGCCGGGCGCGAGCACGTGCGCGCCCACGTTGGCCACCTCCCCCAGCATCGTCACCGACATGGGGCGCGCTTCCTCCAGCGCCACCGTGACGACGGGGTGGTTGATGAAGTCCTTGAGCCGCGTCTGGATCTGCTGCGCCAGCAGGGCCGGCGAGTGGCCCGCGGCCTCCACGTCGTCCAGGAAGGTGAGGCTGATGCGGCCATCCTCGCGCACCCTCGCGCGCGTCGTCATGGAGTCCTGGCCCCACACGCGCACGTTGAGCACGTCGCCCGGGACGATTTGATAGGCCGCGTCGGATTCGGTCGGCTTCTCCTGGTAGTCGTTCACCCAGGTGTACTTCCCCAGGCCGCTGCACGCGGGGGCGAGCAGCAGCAGGCCGGCGCACGCGAGCGCGCGGGACAGGGAGCCGGGACCGCGGAATCGGGAGGGACGGGACGGCATGGCGCGCTGGCTCCTCACACGGTGGGGGTGGCCGTCACGACCACCTCGGAGGGGGCCGCATTGCCCCGCTGCCGCGCCATGCGTACCACCTGGAGCAGCTCCGCGGGGCGAATGGCGCCGGTGACGAGCACGCCCACCACGTAGGTGGTGGCCGTCAGCCCCAGCCGGGGCCAGGCGGACACGCTGCCCGCCAGGAAGCGGTCCAGGGCCACGCACACGCCGCACACCACCGCCGTCTTGGCCACCATGACGAGCGAACGCCGGTCGAAGGAGTTCCTTCCCATGCGCCCGAGGAAGAGCACCGTGACGATGACCTCCGTGAAGAACATGGACAGCGCGGTGGCGGTGGCGCCGCCGGACGCGCCCATGCGCCCGTAGAGCCACGGGATGAGCGCCAGGTTGAGCAGCGGGTTCACCACCGCGCCCATCGTGGCCGCCAGCGTCACCCACCACTCCTTGTTGGACATGGTGAGCCAGATGCTGCTGACCATGGTGACGTAGGCCATCACGAAGATGGGCGACAGCACGCGCAGCGGCAGCGCCGCGGGTTCGAAGCCGGGGCCGCACATGAGGCGCACCCACAGGTCCGCGCCCAGCACCATGGCCATCATCACCGGCACGGTGAAGGCGAGCACGCCCTCCAGCGAGCGGCGCGTCAGGTGCGACAGCTCCTGGGGGGAGCGGGACGCGGCGCGCGACATCATGGGCATCAGCACCCAGCCGAAGATGGGGCTGATGAGGAAGGTCAGGCCCGCGATGCTGAACGCGCCGCCGTACCAGCCGACCTCCTCCTTCGACGCGAGCTTGCCCAGGAGCGACATGTCCGTGCGGCCGTTGCACGCGAGCGCCGCCGCCGTCAGGAAGAACGGCAGGCACTTCTTCATCACCTTCTTCGTGGCGGCGATGTCGATGCGGAACTTCAGCCCCAGGTGCACCTTCGCCAGGCGCCAGCTGATGACGAGCTTCACCGCTTCGGAGGCCACCATGGGCACGGCCAGCCACTGGATGCCCACGCCCATCGCGGCCATCAGCGCCAGGCCCCCGCCCCAGACAATCTTGGTGATGACGTTGGAGATGGACAGGCCCGCGACCTTGCCCTTGGAGTGCAGCAGCGCCGCCATGGACGCGTTGACCACGGTGAGCGAATGGGCCACCGCGAACCACTGCACCAGGTGCTGCACCTCCGGGGGCTCGCCCGTGTGGTGGAGCACCAGCGCCAGCGCGACCATGAGGACCGCCGTCATGGCCAGGCGCAGCAGCATGGTGGTGCCGAAGAAGTCGCTCGCGTGATCCGGGCGGACCGGCACCTCCTTGCGGATGTACGTCTCCAGGCCCAGGTTCGTGGCCACGAAGAACGTGGCGGCGAAGGCCTCCGACCAGTTGAAGTAACCGAAGGCCTCCGGCCCCAGGTAGCGCGGCATCAGCGCCCGGATGCCCAGCGCGATGGCGTACGTCACCATCAGCGAGCCGCCCAGCTGCAGGGTGCTGCGCACGGCGCCGCGGACTTCGTTCGCGCGCGCGCCGTCTTCGACTTCAGGGGAGGAGGGGGTCGGACTGTTCACGGTCATGGATGACGCGGGCCTTCAGGGGCGCTGCGCATGCGATGGGGGGAAGGCCCGCCCCATGGAAAGACAAACGGGCCCGACGCGTCAACGTCGGGCCCGGGGAAACGGCACTGGCTGCTAGCTTGCTCCGCGCCCCGTGATGACCACCGGCACGGTCTGCAGGAGCAGGCGGATGTCGCCCGTCAGACTCCAGTGGTCGATGTACTGCATGTCCAGGTACATCCACTGTTCAAAGGAGATCTGGTTGCGGCCGGACACCTGCCAGATGCAGGTGAGGCCCGGGCGCACGGACAGGCGGCGGCGCTGCCAGGTTTCGTACTTGGCGACCTCGCTGGGCACCGGGGGACGCGGCCCCACGATGCTCATCTCCCCGCGCAGCACGTTGAGGAACTGGGGCAGCTCGTCGATGGAGAACTTGCGGATGAAACGACCGATGCCGGTGATGCGCGGATCATTCTTCATCTTGAAGACGGGGCCGGTCTGCTCGTTCTGCGCGGCCAGCCGCTCCTTGAGCTCCTCCGCGTTCACCACCATGGAGCGGAACTTCAGCATGTAGAACGGCTTGCCGTGCTGGCCGGTGCGCAGCTGCTTGAAGAAGATGGGGCCGCGCGAGGTGAACTTGATGGCCGCCGCCACCACCGCGAAGAGCGGCAGCAGCATCCACAGCGCCACCGCGGACACCGCGATGTCGAACAGGCGCTTCATGGCCATCTGGTGCGGCTTGGGCGCCACCGCGGCGAAGTGCAGGTAGCCGTCCGCCACCGCGCGGGACTCCACCGGGCGGGCGCGGTCCAGGCGGAACGAGTGCGCCGGCAGCGCGAACGGCACGCCGAAGCGCTCGGCCAGCTTGATGGCGGCCTGCATGGACTCGCCCTGCTTGAGCGTGTTGCCGGCGATGTAGACCTCGCTCACCGGCAGCGTGCGCAGCAGGCGCTCCAGCTCATCCGCGGGCCCCAGCACCTGCGCGGGCAGGCTGTCGCCGGAGGCGTGGTCCTCCGGGAAGCGCACGTAGCCCAGGATCTTGTGGCGGCCGCGGCCGGACAGGTCCTCGCCGGTGTAGCGGCCCATGGCGCCCGTGCCGACGATGAGGACCTCGTCGGTGGGGGCCTCCTGCGAGGCCACCTGCCGGAAGACGCCCAACCGCAGGAGCAGCGCCACCGGCCAGAAGACGACCAGCAGCGGCGCGACGCCCACGTGCGCGGCGACGGGCATGGCCAGCTCCAGCACCGCCTGCACCGTCACGACGGCCAGCGTGGTGACGGACACCAGCGCCACGTGGTCCAGCTTGCTGCGCTCGGCGAAGCGCGAATCATAGAGACACAGCGCGGTGCCGGTGATGAGCCACACCAGCACGGCGGTGAGCACCATGCCGGGCAGCTCCCAGCCCAGCGGCAGCGTCTGGCCGCCCCGCAGCCACGCGGTGCCCAGCAGCACGCCCACCAGCAGCACCACGTCCACGGTGAGGTTCAGCTTCGCGGCGAAGCCGGGGGCCAGCCGCGGAGGATCCGTGGCCTCTTCCAAGACCGCGCTCCCCGTCAGCGGGGCCGCCGACGGGGATGCCTTGACCTCGGCGCCTGCAGTCGCACTGCTCATCGTGTCCACCCCCCTCTGCTTCGAACGTTCGGGTTTCGCAGAGGATACCGTCATGGCTAGAAAAGTTTAACCAGGAGGAAATGTAAGACTGCCAAATTGTGCGTCGCGGCGCAACCGCCGCTCAGCGTGGAAGACGTGACTACAGGTGATTCCTGGGGCGACCTCATCCTACGGGGGAAGCCGCCCGTGTTCTCGAATCAGTGAGCCCTGGATGGGACGGTGGATCGTCCCGGGGGCCCAACACACCCGGACCTGGGGGTGACTGCATGTACGATGCCGGTCTGACAGGTGGATGCATCGCCCCCTGCTGGAGGGCCGTGGCGGAGGTCATCAAGGGGTTCCATCAAGGGTTCCAGGGAGTTGGAAGGTCGGGTCCCAGTCGCTCCGCACCGGTGTAGACGTTGCAGCGACCGTTCCTTGAGAACGCGGCGAGCGTCACGCCAGAACGCAGGGCCAGGTCGATGGCGAGCGAGCTGGCGGCGGAGACGCTGACGACGACGGGGATGCGGGCGCGGGCGGCCTTCTGGACGATTTCGAAGCTGGCGCGGCCGCTGACGGCGAGGACGGCGGGCGCGGCCGGGAACGGCGGTGTGGGCAGGCGGCGCGGGGCGCGCACGGCGCGTGCGAGCACCAGGGTGCCCACGACCTTGTCCACGGCGTTGTGGCGGCCCACGTCCTCGTGGACGGCGAGCAGGGCGCCGTGGGCGTCGAGCGCGGCGGCGGCGTGGACGCCCCCGGTGTGCTCGAAGTTGTGCTGCACGGCGCGCAGGCGTTCGGTGGCGCGGGCCACGGCGTGGGCGGAGAGGACGGGGCCGGGGGCGACGGGGGCGCAGGCGGCCATCAGGTCCTCCACGCTGCGGCGGCCGCAGACGCCACAGGCGGACGTGGTGAGGGTGCCGCGGCGGGTGGCCTGCACGCGCTCCAGGTCCAGCACGGCGCCGGAGGCGGGGGTGACCTCCAGCACGTTGCCGAAGCCCTCCTCGCCCGGGTGGCCGCAGTGGAAGAGGCTGCCCAGGTCGTCCACGTCCTGGAGGATGCCCTCGGCGAAGAGAAAGCCCACGGCGAGCTCGCGATCATGGCCCGGGGTGCGCATGGTGGTGGCGACGGCGTCACCGCTGACGCGGATCTCCAGCGGCTCCTCCACCGCGATGCGGTCGTCCTCCGCGGCGCGCAGCACCTCGCCGTCGAAGCGGCGCACGGGGCGGTGGGTGATGCCCCGGGAGACGGCGCTCGGGGCCGGGCGTGGTGCAGCCGGTGCGCGCGAAGCCGCCGCCGTCGCCGCGGGCCCTTCCAGCGCGCTGGAGCCGCGCGGGTCCCCTTGCTCCTGCATCCACGCGACGATGAAGTCCGCGACGGCGCGCGCGTCGCCCAGGGGCAGGCGCGAGCGGGAGGCCAGGGCCTGGGGAAGCGCCGGCGCGTCCGTCACCACCGCGAGCACTTCGGGCCGGGACGTCGCGAGCAGCGGCCCCAGGCCTTCGCGCCACACCTCCAGCTTCGGCAGCGGCCCGTCCTTCCACCCCTCCACGAGCCACAGGTCCACGGCCTCCGTGGCATGCGCGAGGTGCGCGGGGGACAGCGCCTCCGCCGTGGTGAGCTGCGTTCCCTCTGGCGTGGCGAAGCCGACCCGCACCGCGCCCGCGGCCTGGAGCCTCGCGGTGTCGCTGCCGCCGCGGTGGAGCGGATGCGCGTGGGAGGAGTGCTTCAGGCACGCCACGCGCAGGCCTCGCGAGGACAGCTCCGGCAGCAGCCGCTCCAGCAGCGTCGTCTTGCCCGCGCCGGATCCACCGATGAGGCCGAGCATGGGCCGCGGCTTCACGCGGCCTCCACGGCCAGGAAGTCCGGCTGTTCGAAGAGCTGCACGTCCACGGGCTCGCCCAGGGCGAAGTCCGCGCGGCCCGACGGCAGCACGGCCCAGCCCCGGGCCGCCACGTTCTGGAGGATCTGCCCGGCGCCCTGGGGCCGCAGCCTCGCCCAGGGCAGGGGGCCGTCGTCCCGGACGTCCAGCGCCGCGACGGTGACGAGGTACGTGAGGCCCGCCTGCTTGTGGCGTCCCTCGGAGAGCCGGGCGCGGGCGACGCGGCGCTGCTCCACCACGCCCTGGTGCTTGAAGAGCAGCGGCCTGGCGAACTGGTCGAACGCGACGGTGGCGGCGCCCGGGTTGCCGGGCAGCACGACGACGGCGGTGTCACCCAGACGGGCCACGGCCACGGGCTTGCCGGGCTTGAGGGCCACGCCGTCCACCAGGAACCGGGCCCCCATCCGGGCGAGCACGCGCTTCACGCAGTCCCGGTCCCCGACGGACGCGCCCCCGGTGGTGATGAGCACGTCCACCTGGGGCACCAGCCGCTCCAGGTGCGCGTGCAGCTCCGCCTCGTCGTCGCGCGAGCGGGCCAGGTGCGTGACGTCCGCGCCGGCCTCGCGCGCGAGCGCGGCCACGAGCACGCGGTTGCTTTCGAAGACCTGGTGCGGCTGCGCGGGCTGGCCCGGCGCGACGAGCTCGTCCCCGGTGGCGACCACGGCCACGCGCGGCGCGGGGCGCACCAGCGCGGTGGACTCGCCCAGCGACGCGAGCACGCCCAGCACGGTGGCGTCCACGCGCTGCCCCGGGGGGAACAGCGGCGTGCCGGGCATCACCTCCTCGCCCGCGCGGCGCACGTCATGGCCGGGCAGGACGGAGAGGAAGAGCGCCACGTGCGCGCCGTCGTCGTCGGCGCGCGCGGCCTCCTGCCGGACGATGGCATCCGCGCCGGGCGGCAACGGGGCGCCGGTGAAGACGCGCGCGGCCTCGCCGGGCTGGAGGGCGCGCCGGGGGAGGTGGCCCGCGTAGACGGTGTCGACGATGCGCAGGCGCGCGGGGCGGTCGCGCGAGGCCCCCCGCGTCTCCTCGGCGCGCACGGCCCAGCCGTCCATGGCGGAGTTGTCGCAGCCGGGCAGCGCGCGCGAGGCCTCCACGCGGGCGGCGAGGAACCGCCCGTGGGCTTCCAGCAACGGAAGGTGCGAGGGGGCCGCGGGCGAGATGGCTTCGAGCGCGGCCATTCGCGCGGCGGGGAGGGGAGTCAGCGGCATGCGTCGGAGGCCCGACTCTACGCCCGGCCCCGTCGCGTTTGTCCATGGGGGAGGTTGGGATTGAGGCTGCTCCCTCCCTCCCGAACCGGGCGAAATCCAGGGAGTGGCCTGCTTCCCGGGAGAATGACCCAGGCGTGGACGGAGGGAAAGCTGTGTAGCCTTCCGCGGACATGGATGGATCCGCGACCTTTCCCGACGTGACGCTGGCCATCCTGGCTGGGGGGCAGGGGACCCGGCTGGGCGGTGTGGCCAAGGGCCTGCTGACGGTGGACGGGCGCACGGTGCTGGAGCGGTTGTTGGGGCTCGGATCATCCTTCGGGGACGTGCTGCTGGTGACGAACGCGCCCGCGCCCTACGCGCGCTTCGGGCCGCGCATCGTGGCGGACGCGGTGGAGGGCCGGGGCGCGCCGGGCGGCGTGCACGCGGCGCTGGGCGCGGCGCGCACACCATGGGTGTTCGCGGTGGCGTGTGACATGCCCTTCGTCACGGGGGCCGCGGCGCGGGTGGTGCTGGAGGCCCGGGCCCGGGACGTGGACGCGGTGTGCTTCGAGCGCGAAGGGCGCTGGGAGCCGCTGCTCGCCGTCTACCGCGCGGCGCTGGTGGCGCGGTGGGGCGAAGCGCTGGCGGAGAACCCGTCCCTGCGCCAGGTGCTGTCGCGCTTCCGCACCCGGACGCTGCCGGAGTCCGCCCTGCGCGCGGTGGATTCGCACGCGCGCGCGCTGGTGAACGTGAACACGCCGGAGGACCTGGTGCGCTTCGGTGTGACGTTGCCGTCGCCCTGAAGGTGCGCGTGGAGCCGACTTCGTGTCTGGCATTGCGGTCGCGCCATGCCCCGCCCCATGGGGCGCCTGCCCTGAAACGTCAATCCCGGTCCTTCATGACCCGTGAGGGCCGTCCAGCGCCGTACGCTGGGGCAGGCGGGCAGGTAGAAAATCTCTGAAATGGAGAATCAGGACCGGGGGGCCCGGCCGTTATCCATCCATGTTGGCAACGAACGCCACTCCCGCTTTCGCCCGGTGACCCCCATATCGTCCGGCGAAAACGTGGAGGCCTGGGGCCACGGGGAGGTTCGAACGTGGCGGGGAGCGAGTGGAACCTGCATGCCAAACAGCCCCCCTCTCGTCCTGCTGATTGAAGACGAGGAAGACATCCGTGACGCGGTCAGCACGCTGCTGGAGATGGAAGGCTTCCAGGTCGCGCAGTGCGTGCATGGCGAGGACGCCTGGGGCTGGCTCGGGTCCAATCCGTGTCCAGACCTGGTGCTGCTGGACCTGATGATGCCGGTGATGGATGGCCAGTCGTTCCTGTCGCGGCTGGCGCAGGAGCGCATGCTGGAGGGCGTGCCCATCGTCGTGCTGTCCGGCAGTCCCTTCCAGCCCGCGGGCGCGGTGGCCTACCTGCGCAAGCCGGTGTCCGTGAACCAGTTGATGGAGATGGTGGGCCGCTTCCTGCCCTCTCCGGGAGCCGGTCCGGAAGAACCTCCCACGTCGTGAAACATGTGTCGCGTGAACGGCGAGGGACTCGCGGCGGGTCATGACCTGTGGAATGGTCCTCTCCGGCAGCCTCCCCCACTGCCGCCCAAAGGACGACCGATGCCGCGCGGAACACTGGAGCTTCCAGAGGACATCGCACGCGACCTGAGCGCCCGCCTGGGCGTCACCAACGAGGAGGACACGTCGCGAGGCATGTTCTTCCTGGGGGCCCTGGACGCGGTGCGCTTCCTGGGCGGCGAGGCGGCGGTGGCGAGCATCCTGGAGCAGACGGGCGAGACGGCGGACTGGGTCCCCACGCAGCCCTACCCGTTCCCCCGCTTCCTGCGTCTGGCCTATGCGGCGGCCTCCCAGCTGGCGCCGCTCGTGGGCGACTTCGACGCGGCCATGCGCCAGATTGGCACCCAGGCCATGCTGGACTTCCTGAACTCCATGTTCGCGCGGGAGATGGTGCAGCAGGCCGGGGGAGACCCCAGGCGGCTGATGGAGGGGATGCAGACGGGCTACCGGATGGCCCTGAACTTCGGCGAGCGCACCGTGGAGTGGACGGGGCCCACGGCGGGGCGCATCTCCATGAAGCGCACCCTGATGCCGGTGCCCTATTCGGAAGGCATCCTGCGCGCGGCCCTGGAGATCACCGGCGTGCGGGACGTGCAGGTGCGGGGACAGGCGCTGTCGCTGGTGGAAGCCTTCTACGACATCTCCTGGAGCTGAGCGGTCCACGTCAGGAGAGCGACGGGCGGAGGGCGTCCAGGTCCTGGCGCAGGCGCCTGCCTGTCTCCGCCAGCGGTCGTCCGGGGAGCCTGCGCACGCCCTGCCATCCCAGCACCGCCCCCGCGCCGCCCAGCCCCAGCCCCAGCAGCAGCGTGCCGCGCACCGAGTCCAGGCGCAGGCCCAGGGACACCGCCAGCGACAGCGCGCCCCCCAGCATGAGCATCGCCCCGCTGCCCACGAGCGACGCCGCCTTCATCGCCTGACGCGCGTCGCGGCGCAGCTCCTCCTTCGCCAGCTCCACCTCCGCCTGCGCCAGCCGCCGGCCCTGGTCCATGGCGCGCGTCACCAGCCGCTGGGGCGAATCATCCGTCACCGGGCTGGAGGGGTGCTCTGACATGGCGTGCTCCCGCGGTTCGCGGCCTTCACACTCCCGGCGCGCTCCTGGTCCATAGGGTGGTGCGCCCCGCTGGCGGGTGCACGGCGGGGAGGGGCGGCGCGGGCCCCGCCCTGTCCCCGGCACGCAGGGCGGCCGGGCGAGGGAGGGATGCTCCCGGGGGGGCCGGCCCCTTGCGCGTGCCGCCCGGGGCGGGAAGGCCCACCTGATGGAGGGAGGGGCGGACCCGCATGGCACGTCACGAGGACTTGAGGGGGCAGGTCGCCATCGTCACCGGCGCGTCGAGCGGCGTGGGCTGGCAGTCCGCGGTGCGGCTGGCGGAGGCCGGGGTGCGGCTGTGCGTCACCGCGAGGCGCCGCTTCGCGCTGGAGCAGCTGCGCGCGGAGGTGCTCCGGCGCGGCGGTGAGTGCCTGGTGTGCGAAGGCGACGTCACGGCGCAGGAGGACGTGGAGCGCGTGGTGCGCGAGTGCGTGGCGCGCTACGGCCGCGTGGACCTGCTCGTGAACGCGGCGGCGGTGCAGTCCTATGGCCCCTTCGAACAGCTCCCGTGGGAGCACATCACGCGCGTGTTCGACGTGGCGTGCTTCGGCTACCTCCGCTTCGCGCGGGCGGTGCTGCCGCGCTTCCGCGAGCAGGGCCACGGCCACCTGCTCAACGTCCAGTCCATGCTGGCGTCGGGGTCGGCGCCGCTGCTGTCGGCGTACTCGGCCGCGAAGCACGCGACGCTGGGGTGGGCGCAGTCGCTGGAGATGGAGCTTGCGGGCACGGGCATCCACGTCTCCAACGTGATGGTGCCCTCCGTGTCCACGCCGATGTTCGACCACGCGCCCACGCTGCTGGACCGGCAGCCCGTGCCGGTGCCGCCCACGTACGACGTGGACCTGGTGGCGCGCGCGGTGGTGCGGCTGGCGAAGCGGCCGGGGCGCACGTCGGTGCCGGCGTTCCTCCAGGGCCGGCTGATGCTGTGGCTCAACGGCCTGGCGCCGTCGGTGGGCAAGGCGGTGCTGGGCCGCTTCGGCGCGCGGATGCAGACGACGGACACGCCCCTCAAGCGGCGCGAAGGCAACCTGTTCTCCCCCGTGGCGCAGGGGGTGGGCCCCCGGGGCAGCGTGCCACCGACCCCCGCGTGGCTGCGCTTCACGGCGACGCTGGGCCTGGCGGCGCTGGCGGGCGGGGTGCTGGGCGGAGCGGCCCTGGGCGCCCGGGGCGTGGCGCGCGCGGTCCGCTAGCGGACCGCGATCAGGAAGCGCGGGCGGTGTTCAGCAGAAGGGAGTTGCGCCCCCGGAAGTGTCGGGAGGCGGGAAAACATCCTCGCATCGCGGCGGCCTTTGATTAGAAGGGGCCCCGCATGCGCACCGGGAAGGGTCGGCCGGGCGCGAACGTGAGGGGATGCTCGATGCGTGGAAACAACAAGTGGATGGGTCTGGCGCTGGTTGCGGGGCTCGCGGTGTCGGCGAACGCGGTGGCGGCGGAAGCGCCCAACCTGAACAGCGATCCGGGCCGGGCGTCGGACTTCGGTCAGCCGGGCCAGCTGGTCATCAGCCAGGATGCGTCCGGCTTCCTGGGCTACAACACCGGGAGCGAAGTCTTCCTGGTGAACCTGGAGCCGGCGGCGGACTACTTCCTCCAGCAGAACCTGTCGGTGGGCGCGGCCGCGCAGCTGTCGCTGGGCTTCGGTGACGCCACCCAGGTGGGGCTCGGCGTGCTGGGTCGCGTCGGCTACAACCTGCCGCTGAACGAGCGCGTGTCGTTCTGGCCGAAGCTGGGCTTCGGCATCCGCTTCGGGCACGTCCCCAACAACAGCGACGTGTCCTTCGTCCTGGACATCTACGCGCCCATCCTCTTCCACGTCACGGAGCACTTCTTCGTGGGCGCGGGTCCCCAGGTCCGCGCGCTCATCAGCGACCGGGGCTTCAACATCGGCAGCAGCCAGGGCAACTTCACCGGCAACGACGTGACGCTCGGCATCTCCACGACGGTGGGCGGCTACTTCTAGTCCTCCCGCCGCGCCCTTCCGTCGCCCGGGCCGCGCGCCCGGGCGCCGGGAGGCCGGCAGGACCCGTGGCATCGGGACGGATGGGTTGACGTCCCAGGTTGGATGTGTTGGGTTGGAGGTCGTCATGTCCGTGCTTCCGTTCGCCTCCCGGCTGCCCGCGTTCGCGCCCATCCATCCGCTGGGGCGGGGACCGCTGGGGGAGTGGGTGTCCCTGGTGTGGCCGCTGGAGGCGGGGCAGCGGGGTGACTCCCCGCTGGTGGTGAAGACGTACCTGCTGGCGCCGGGGCTCGCGCCGGAGACGCGGCTCCCCCTGGAGTCCGCGCTGACGCGGGCGGTGCCGCTGCGGCACCCCGGCATCGCGCGGCTGCACGGCTTCCAGGTGGACGCGCGCGACACGCTGACGGTGGTGTCGGACTACGTCCCCGGCTGCTCCCTGGCCACGGCGCGCCGGCGGGTGGCGGGGCGGGGCGCGCGGCTGTCGGAGGCGTTCGTGTGCCACGTGGGCGCGGAGGTCGCGGGCGCGCTGCACGCCGCGCATGCGACGCAGGTGGTGCACGGGGGCGTGCGCGCCAACCGCATCCGGCTGGGCCCCCGGGGCGAGGTGACGCTGACGGACTTCGGTTTGCGGCCCGCGTGCCGGCTGCTGCGGCGCTTCACGTCGCCGGCCCTCCCGGACGTGGCGCCACCGCCCGTCCTGCCCGTCCTGGAAGACGCGGTGGACGCGCCCCTGGCGGAGCACGCGGACCTGCGCGCGCTGGGCCGGGTGCTGCTGGAGCTGGTCACGGGCCGTGTGAGCGCGACGGATCCAGCGCCCGCGGAGGTGGAGGCGGGGCTGCGCGAGCTGTCCCCCGCGCCCCGGGACGTGCTGGGCCGGCTGCTGCTGGACGCGCCCCGGGAGGGCGACACGGGCGCGCGGCTCCAGGCGGAGCTGCGCGCGTGCTGTCACGCGGGCGCGGAGGTGGTGCGCGAGGTGGCGGCGTTGCCGGGTTCGGGGCCGCTGTCGCCGGTGGACGTGTACGTGGGGGCGGCGTCGGTGATGGCGGCGTCGGTGCCCGTGCGGCCGCGCGCGCTGAAGTCCTGAGCCGCGACGCCTCCCTGCCGTCCGGGCAGGGCTTCCGGAGGGGGGCGTGGACGTCCCCTGGGGTGGGCCCGCTAGGCTCGGGGGCGTGATTGCGTCCGTCCACTTCGAGCACTTCCGGTGTCTGCTTGGCGTGAAGCTCGCGCTGGAGCCCTTGACCGTCCTGGTGGGGCCCACGGCCTCCGGGAAGACGGCCGTGCTGGAGGGGCTCCAGCACCAGCTGGCGTACGAGCCCACCGACTTCTGGCGGCGGGACGCGTCGCGGCCCCTCTCCATTGAATGGACGTACGCGCACGGCGACCGCACGCGCGTGGTGTATCCGTTCAGCGTGATGGACACGCTGCCGGGGCAGGGGCACGCCACGCAGCAACTGGCGCTGAACATGGAGGCCCTGCGCACGGGGGGCTCCTCCGCGAAGGCCACCTGGCTGGAGCGCAAGGGCGGCAACCTCGCGAGCGTCTTCGCGGCGCTGCCCATGTCCACGCGCGAGGCCATCTCCCAGGAGCTGGCGCGGCGCGTGCCCTCCCTGACGGAGGTGGACGTGGCGCGCGACCTGGAGGACCGCTCCTTCCGCCTGCGCTTCCGCGACCGCTGGAGCCCGGACGTGTGGTTCGGCCCCGAGCACGTCTCTGACGGGGTGCTGTGGCTGCTCGCGTTCCTGGTGCTGCCGTATCAGCGGCCGCTGCCGGAGCTGCTCACGGTGGACGAGCCCGAGCGCACCCTGCACCCGGGGCTCGTGCGCGAGGTGCTGGAGCTGCTGCGGGCGATGACGCGCGGCGAGTCCACCGGAGGGCAGCCCGTGCAGGTGGTGCTGTCCACGCACTCGCCGGACCTGCTGGAGCACGTGCGCCCGGAGGAGGTGCGCCTGCTGTCGCGCGAGCCCTCCGACGGCTCCGTGCGCGTGGCGCAGGTGCCCGGCGCTTCGCTCCACTGGCGGCGCGAGTGCCGGGAGCTGCTGGGCTCGCTGTAGAGGGGAGGGCGGGGCCCCGGTGTGTCCACCATCGCACACCCTCCGCACCCGGAGTGGGCACAGGACAACGCTTCGCGGAGCAGGCTGAAGGTTGTGTGTCTGCTTCGGTGGTTGATCCCTAAGGTGGGCCGTTGGCCCACCCATGCCCGTCCTCGTGCTCCCCATCCTGCTGGCCCTGGCGTGTGCGCCGCTCGCGTACCTGGCGGGCCGGTGGCGTACGGAGGCCGCGGCCTGGGCGGGCGCAGCGGGCGCCGTGGTCGCGCTGGTCGCGCTCTGCTGGGAGCTGATGCAGGGGCCCGCGCGCCTGGTGCTCCCCTGGGCGCCGACGTGGGGCCTGTCGCTGGAGTTCACCCGGGACGGCCTGTCCGGCCTCTACGCCGCGATGGCGCTGCTGGTGGGCGCGCTCGTCGTCGTCTACTCGCGCGCGTACATGCCGCACCACCTGGCCAAGGAGGGCCGGCCCGCGCGCGACGAGGTGCGCTTCCACGTCCTGCTGCTGTCCTTCATGGCCGCCATGGTGCTGCTGGTCACCGTGGATGACCTGCTGCTGCTGTTCGTGGCGTTGGACCTCACCACCATCGTCTCGTACCTGCTCATCGGCTTCGACCGCGAGGACCCGGAGTCGCGCGCCGCCGCGCTGCTGTCGCTGGTGCTCACCGGCGCCACCTCCGTCGTCTTCTTCGCGGGCGCGATGGCGCTGGGCCTCCAGTACGACACCTTCTCGCTGCCGCTCGTCTTCGAGCGCGCCGCGAACGACCCGCCCTCCACCGGCGCGCTGGTGTGCCTGGCCGTGGGCGCGCTGGGCAAGAGCGCGCAGGTGCCGTTCCACTTCTGGCTGCCGCGCGCCATGGCCGCGCCCACGCCGGTGTCGTCGTACCTGCACTCGGCCGCCATGGTGGCCGCGGGCGTCTTCCTGCTCCAGCGCCTCTACCCGCTGTTCGCCCCGGCGGTGGCCGTGCGGGACGGGCTGCTCGCCATCGGCCTGCTGTCCATGACGGTGGGCAGCCTGATGGCCCTGGTGGCGGATCCGTTCAAGCGCGTGCTCGCGTACTCCACCATCGCGCAGTACGGCTATGCGCTGGTCCTGGTGGCGCTGGGGTCGGAGGGCGCGCCGCTCTACGTCGCGGCCCACGCCCCCTGCAAGGCGGCCCTGTTCCTCACCGCGGGCGCCATCACCCAGGTGACGGGCAAGAAGAAGCTGTCGGAGGTGGGCGGCCTGCGCCACGCGCTGCCCGTGCTCGCGGGCGCGAGCGCCGTGGGCGCCGCGGGGCTCGCCGCGCTGCCCCTCACGGTGGGCTTCTTCAAGGACGAGGTGTTCTTCCACGCGCTCGCGCAGAGGGGCCCCGCGTTCATGGCGGCGGGGCTCGTGGGCGCGGGCCTGACGCTCGCGTACACGCTGCGCCTCTGGTGGGGCCTCTTCGGAGGGCCGCGCCAGGACGCGCCCGCCGCGCCCCGGCTGCTCGTCGCCCCCGTCGTCGTCCTGGCCGCGTCGGTGCTCGTGGGCGGCCTGCTGCCGGGCCTGCTCGTCGCCCCCTCCCGCGCCGCCGCCTCCGCCTCCATGGTGCGCGGTGGGGCCTCCTCGCTGGAGCTCGCGTACCACCTGGACGCGCGCGCGGAGAACCTGCTGGCCGTGGGGGCCTGGGTCCTGGGCGCGGCGCTGTTCGCCACGCGCCGGGCGTGGACGCCGGGGCTCACGCGTCTGGTGGAGGGCGGCTCGCACTTCGGCCCCGCGCACGGCTACCGGCTGCTGCTGCACCAACTGGACCGGCTGTCCACGTGGCTGCACGAGAAGGAGGTGCGCGACCTGCGCGACCGGGTGGCGTCCGTGCTGGTGCCCACGGGCCTGCTGGGCATGACGGTGCTGTGGGTGACGCCGCTGCGCGACCGCTTCGTCCCGGGCACCGTGCACTGGGCGGACGTGACGCTGGTGATGGCGCTGGCGTTCGCGTCCGCGGCGGCGCTGGCCACGCTGCGCGCGCGCAACCACCTGATGCTGGTGCTGCTCATCTCCTGCGTGGGCTTCAGCCTGGCCATGGTGTTCGCCTTCGCCGCCGCGCCCGACGTGGCCCTCACGTCCGTGCTGGTGGA
Organism: Corallococcus sp. BB11-1; assembly: GCF_026626625.1. NCBI lineage: Bacteria > Pseudomonadati > Myxococcota > Myxococcia > Myxococcales > Myxococcaceae > Corallococcus > Corallococcus sp. BB11-1. The sequence continues at coordinate 231,180 of NZ_JAPNJY010000001.1, forward strand.
GACGACCTTCACGCTGCTCTTCGCGGGCCTGCTGGCGCTGCTGCCCAGCCGGCGGCTGGAGCGCGCGCAGCAGGAGGCCCAGAAGCCCCGGGGCCGGGACCGCATCTCCGCCGGCATCGCGGGCGCGAGCGCCTTCCTGCTGAGCTGGAGCGCGCTGTCCCATCTGCAGGCCGACCGCGTGGGGACCCAGACGGTGAAGCTGGCGGAGGTCGCGCATTCGCCCAACGTCGTCGCCGCGGTGCTCACCGACTTCCGGGGCCTGGACACGGTGGGGGAGATGAGCGTCGTGCTGGCCGCGCTCCTGGGCGTCACCAGCCTCTTGAAGCTGAACGCGAAGGGGAGGGGCTGACCCATGCGCTCGTTCGTCCCGCCCCTGTCGCGCATGCTGCTGTGGCCGTCGTTGATCATCGCGCTGTCCCTGTGGATGAAGGGCGGCGGCCAGGTGGGCGGCGGCTTCCCGGCCGGGGCGCTCGCGGGGCTCGCGGTGCTGTTGCAGTACGTGGCGTCGGGCCGCGAGCAGGCGCGGCGCTACGTGGCGGTGCGGTACGCGGCGCCGCTCGCGGGCGTGGGCCTGCTGCTGCTGGTGGGCACCGCGTTCCTGCCGGTGCTCGCGGGCTACACGCCGGTAAGCCTCTTTCCCCGTCCGGGACAACCGGAGCTGGGCGCGGGCGCGTTCCACCTGCACACCGCGCTCGTGTTCGAAGGGGGGTTGATGCTCATCGTCTTCGGTCTGGTGGTGACGGTCATCGACCGCTTCGCGCTCAGCACGGCGCAGGGGGAGGAGGACGCCTCGTGATCCTCATCGCATCCCTGGTGGTGGGCCTGTTGTTCGGGTGTGGCGTGCGCATGGTGCTGGAGCGCGAGCTGGTGCGCGTGGCGTGCGGCACGGTGCTCATCACCAACTCCAGCGTCCTGCTCATCCTCGCGGGCTCGTTCCCGGAGCGCGGCGAGGCGGTGAACGTGCAGCTGGGCGCGCCGGTGACGGACCCGGTGCTCCAGTCGCTGGCGCTCACGGCCATTGTCATCGGCTTCGCGGTGTCCGCGCTGCTGCTCACGCTGGTGCACCGCACGCAGCGCGCGCACGGCTCGCTGCGCACGGACCGGTTGGTGGAAGCGGAGCTGAATCGCGTGCACGACACTGAGAAGGAGAAGCCCTGATGCCGCTCTGGGCGCCGCTGCTCCTGCCGTGGGTGATGGGGTCGGTGCTGGCGTTCCTGGACGGCCGGCGCGCGTGGGTGGCGTGGCTGGGCATCGCGAGCCTCGCGGCGACGCTGGTGTGCACGGGGCTGCTGCTGCCCCAGGCCTGGAGCGCGCACCCGCCTGAGTTCATCACCGGGGACTGGCCGGTGGGCGTGGGCATCCGCCTGCGGGCGGATCCGCTGTCCATCGTGTACACGCTGGTGTCCACCGGGGTGCTGCTGTGCACGCTCGTCTACGAGCACGTCGCGGGGGGCATCACGTCGCGCGCCTTCCCCGCGCTGGTGGTCTTCCTGGGCGCGGGGCTCACGGGCGTGTTCTTCACGTCCGACGCGTTCAACTTCTACGTCTTCTTCGAGCTGGCCATGACGTCCGCCTTCGCGCTGGCGTCCTATGGCGAGAAGGCCCGGAACCTGCGCGCCGCGTTCACCTTCGTGGTGGTGAACCTGATGGGCTCCTCGCTGTTCCTCACCGCCGTGGTGGTGCTGTACCTGACCACCGGCACGCTGGACATGCAGTCCATCGTCGCGTGGGGCCGGGCCGGAACGCCGTACGCGCTGGACGTCCCGGGCGTGCTGCTGCTCTGCGCGTTCGGCGTGAAGCTGGGGTTCTTCCCGTTCCACTTCTGGGCGCCGGCGGTGTACCGGGACGCGGGCCCCACGGTGGCGGCGCTGCTCGCGGGGGCGCTGGCGAACATCGGCAGCTATGGCCTGCTGCGCTTCGGCGCGGACGTGATGCCGCAGGTGATGGAGCGGGCCCGGCCGCTGCTGGAGGTGCTGGGCGCCATGAGCATCCTCTACGGCTCCGTGCTGGCGCTCTCCCGGCGCGACACGCGCGAGGTGCTGGCGTACGCGTCCATCACCCAGGCGGGGCTCATCATCGCGGCGCTGGGCCTGGGCGGACGCGAGGGCCTGGCCGCGGCGGTGGCCCTGGCGCTGGCGGGGTCGGTGGACAAGACCGCGCTGTTCCTCGCGCAGGACCGGGGCGGCGAGCGCGCGAGGCGGGCGTACTCCGTGGCGGCCTTCAGCACGGCGGGCGTGCCGCCCACGGCGGGCTTCTGGTCCAAGGCGTGGCTCCTGCGGGCGGCGCTGGAGCGGGGCCACCCGTGGCTCGCGGGCCTGGTGGTGCTGGCGAGCGTCCTGTCCCTGCTGGCCCTCTTCCGTGCCTACCAGCGGGAGGCGTGGCTGCGGGAGGGCGCGGCCCTGCACCGGGGCACCGGCGCGGTGGTGTTCGCGCTGTCCCTGGCGCTGGTCGCCACGGGCCTGTGGCCGGAGCCGCTGCTGCGCGCGGGGCGTGACGCCATCGCGGGCCTGGGGGTGCTGCCATGAGCCGCCGCGCGGTCGCCCAGGTGCTGGGGCTGACGCTGCTGTACGCCGTGATGGTGGGCAGCTTCCATCCGGTGGACCTCGCGGTGGGCGCCGCGCTGGCCGTGGGCGTGATGCGGCTGTTCCCGCTGGCGGGCCTGCCCCCCGTGGTGAGCGAGCGCGAGCGCTGGCGGCGCCTCCTGCGGATGCCGCGCTTCGTCTGGGCGCTGGGGGTGCTGCTGGTGCGCAGCAGCGCGCACGTGCTGGGCATCATCTTCGGGCGGGGCCGCGTGGACCAGGCGGGCGTGGTGGACGTGCCCATGGGCGAGCGCACCGCGCGGGGCGTGCAGGTGTCCTCGTGGGCGATGTCCCTGGCCCCCGGCACCGTGCTGCTGGAGCTGGACTGGGAGCGCCGGGTGATGCGGATGCACGCGCTGGACGCGTCGGATCCGGACAAGCTCCGCCAGGAGCAGGAGAACTTCTACCAGCGCTACCAGCGCGCGGTGTTTCCGTAAGGGGGCCACGGTGCACGAGATCTTCTTCACCCTGGACATCGTCTGGCTGGTGGGCCTGCTGGGCGCGCTGGTGCTGCTGGCCTCGAGGCAGCGCTCCGCCGCGGACGTGCTGATGGCGGTGGACACCCTGGGGCTGGTCATCTGCGCGGTGCTGGCGCTGTACGGCGCCACGCGCAGGGAGGCCGGCTACCTGGACGCGGCGCTGGTGCTCGCGCTGCTGTCCTTCGTGCAGACGGTGGCCGGAGCGCGCTACCTGCACCACGGTCGTGCCTTCCGCGAGGAAGCGAAGGGGGACTCACGGTGATCTCCACGCTCCTGCAATGGGGAGGGGGCGCGCTGGTGGTGCTGGGCCTGCTCGTCATCACCGCCGCCGTCATCGGGATGTACCGGCTGCCTTCGGTGCTCACGCGGGTGCACGCCGCGGGCGCGGTGCCCTTCGGCGCGGTGCTCGTGGTCATCGGCGCGACGCTCGCGACCGGGGACCTGAAGCTCATCCTCCGGGGCCTGCTCGTCGCCGCGTTCCTGCTGCTCACCATCCCCAGCTCCGCCCACGCCATCGCCTGGCTGGCGGAAGGCCGCCCGGACACCGCCGAGGAGCGGGCCCGTCAGCGCAACCCCTTCGCGCGCAAGGCCCCTCCGCCCAAGCCCCCCTGAGCCGCGCTCCGGGCCCCCAGCGCGCGCAGCGCCGCCTCCGTGGCCACGCCGAACACGGCCGTCTGCGCCACGAGCCAGGCGTGCTCCCCGCCCGTCCAGGTGCGCGCCGGGGCCGTGGCCTCCAGCAGCGGGAACGCCAGGTGTTCGAACGCCAGCACGCCCAGGCCCAGCGCCAGGCCCCGGGGCACCAGGGGTCCGCCGGCCACCCCGGGCCGCGCCACCTCCCAGGCGAGCCCCAGCAGGGGGGCGTACCCCGCGCGCATCGCCCAGGCCCAGCCCCGCGCCGCGCGTTCGCCAGGGTCGCGGTGGAGCACGCGGCCCAGCAGCCGGCGCGCGATGTGGCGGGCCGCGTAGGGCGGCGGGCGGCCCAGGGCGCGGTTGCGCACGGCCACCAGCGCCTGGAGCACCCCTCCGCCCACGGCCCCGGCGACCAGCGCGGCGGCGAATCGGTTCCTCATGCCCCGGGGGCCCTATCCCTTCATCAGGTTGCGCATGACGAACCACAGGTTGGCCGGGCGCTCGGCCAGCCGTCGCATGAAGTACGGGTACCAGTGTTTCCCATACGGGACATAGACACGCACCGGATGGCCCTCCTTCACCAACCGCTCCTGCAGGTCGCGGCGGATGCCATACAGCATCTGGAATTCAAACGCCCCGCGCGGCAGGCCCTGCCGGGTGGCGTGCTCCAGCGTGGCGTCAATCATCCGCTCATCATGCGTGGCGATACCGTGATACACGCCGCTGTCCAACAGGATGCGCATGCAGCGCACGAAGTTCGCGTCCACGTCCCGCTTGTCCGGGAAGGCCACCTCCGGCCGCTCCAGGTAGGCCCCCTTGCACAGCCGGATGCGGATGCGCTCGGCGCACAGGGCCTTCGCGTCCGCCTCCGTGCGGCGCAGGTAGCTCTGGAGGACGGCGCCCACGTGGGGCTCTCCGAACTCCGCGTGCAATTCCCTGACGATGTCCAGGGTCGCCTGGGTGACCGCGCTCTCCTCCATGTCCACGCGCACGAACGACCCGCGCGCCGCCGCGTCCGCCACCACCGCGCGCGCGTTCTGGAGCGCCAGGCCCTTGTCGAACAACAGGCCGCACTGCGTGAGCTTCATGGACACGTTGGCCTTCACGCCCACCTGGTCGATGCGCGCGAGCAGCCGCTGGTAGTGGCGCACCTCGTCGCGCGTCTCCTCGGGCGTGCGCACCGCCTCGTTGAGGTGGTCGAAGCTGGCCATCAGCCCGCGCCCGGTCAGCGCCTTCACCGCGTCCACGGCCTCCTCCAGCGTCTCACCGGCGATGAAGCGCGCGGCCAGCTCACGGAAGGGTTTGAGCCGCGTGGCCACGTCCTTGAGGTTGGACTGGCGCGACAGGAACAGCAGGGCGGAGCGGGACAGTTGGTCGGCGGCGGTCGTCATGCAGGTGTCATCTCCCGCTGAAAGAGATAACGCCTGTTCAGTCCGGGTGCCGCGCGAGGAAGTCCGACACGCGGGCATTGAACGCTTCCGGATGGCTCATGTACGGCAGGTGACTGGCCGTGGGAAGGAACTCCAGCTCCGCGCCCGGCACGTGCGCCGCCACGTCGCGCGCGGCCGCCGGGGGCACCAGCAGGTCGCGCCCTCCCTCGATGATGAGCGTGGGCACGCGCAGCTCCCCCAGCCGGTGCAGGAAGTCCGCGGCCAGGATGTCGCGCAGCCGGCGCAGCAGCTCCAGGGACGACAGCCGCCGGGCCTCGCGGACGATCTCCGCCCGCCCCTCCGGGGGCAGCGACGGGCCGCCCAGCACCCGGGCCACCGTGGGCGCGAAGACATACGCCAGCGGCCGGGGCGCGCGCACCAGCGTGGACAGCGTCAGCGCCAGCCGCCGCACCCGGCGCACGCTGGCCACGGGCGACACCAGCACCAGCGCCTTCACCCGCGCGGGGTGCTCCAGCGCATACGCGATGGACAGCAGGCTGCCATAGGAGGACCCCAGCAGTGCGAAGCGCTCCGGAAGCCGGGACTCCGGGTGGTCGAGCACCGACAGGTTCCACTGCAATGGCGTGTGCGTCGCGGGCGTCTTGAGCGGCGGCGTCCACAGGAGCAGTCGGTACGCGTCCGCCAGCGGCTCCATGGGTGCGAAGGACCGGCCGCTGGCCCCCAGGCCCGGAAGACACACCACCGTGCGTGACACATCCGTGCTGCCGTGGGGGAAGGTGAACAGCCGCACCTGCGTGCCCCGGATGCCGCGCTCTTCACAGACCAGCTGGTCATAGCCGCGCTGGATGTCTTCCACCTCCGGGACCAGGGGTGGGGTGCGCTCGCGGGGCGCCCTGACAGGCGTGGCGGCGGGAGTGTCGGCGCTGGCGTCAAGCATGGCAGGCCCTCAACAGCAGGCGGCGGACGCTGGCGGCCACCCGGTCGCGGAACGCCCGGATGCGCGACTCCGGCGCACCGGACGGCGGCGGCTCATGGGGCTCGCCCACGGCGAAGGTGAGCTGCACGGGCAGGGGCAGCGGGCCCAATCCCATCACCAGAGGCATGCGGTACTTCTCCTCCTGCGACAGTTGCCAGCACAGCCGGTCCTCGCCCGGGGGCCAGAAGAAGGTGTCATCCACGCCGAAGCCGGCGAAGGGCACCACCGGCACCCCGGCCCGCATGGCCAGCCGGACGAACCCCAGCGTGCGCTCCCAGCGCAGGCGGTAGCGGCCCTGGCTGCGTTTGAAGGTCTCCCGGGCGCCGCCCGGGTAGCACACCACCAGCTGCCCCTCCTCCAGCGAGCGCAGCGCGTTCTCCGGCGTGCCCTCCACCCCGCCCAGCCACGGCAGCACCGTGCGCACGAGGGGAATCTTGAAGAAGCCCCGCTCCGCCAGCCCCAGGGGATAACGGCCTGTAGCGGCATGTAGCAGGTGGAAGAAGGCCGGGGTCTCGTATCCCCAGACACCGTGGTTGCCCACCAGCAGCAGCGGCCCCGTCCGGGGCAGGTGTTCGCCACCGACCAGTCGGGCGCGGTGGTAGCGCGCCGACAGGGCGGCGCCGGTCTCGGCGAAACGGAAGACGGCCTGACGAACGCTGGCGAGAGGGCTTTCCACGGTGGAGCCAAGATGCGACCGCCCCCGCCTGCCGGCAGCGCGGTGGCAGGCAGCCGGTCAGGGGCTCAAGCCGCTGTCATCAACGGGCTTGCGCGACACGTCCGGGCGGCGGGCGCCGGGCGCGTGAAAGGACGGAATTGCCTGCCAGCAGGCTGGCTTTCACGGCCGCGGGCCGGAGGGGACCGGTGCGGTTGTCTGCCTCCAGGGGCGTGTCGATGCTTGGCGCATGGCGGAGCCCTTCGACATCCTCGTGGAGCAACACCGGGCGCTGGAAGCCTCGCTGGAGCGGCTGAACACGGAGCCGGACGAGGACGAGCTGCGGCTGCGACAGGAGGAGCTGTCCCGCCTGCTCCAACTGCATTCCCGTCTGGAGGAACGCCACGTGTACCCGCTGGTGGCGCGCGTGGAGGGCCGCGGCCGGGCCCGCGAGGAGGCCGAGGACCACCTGGCCCTGGGCGAGCTGATGGAGGAATTGCAGGAGCTGACGCCGCGCGGCGACGCATGGCAGGCGCGATTGTTCACCTTGCAGGACCTGCTGGTCGCGCACGTCCAGGCCACGGAGCATCTGTTGCTGCCCCGACTGGCCACCTCCCTGGACGCCGAGGAACTGGACTCCCTGGAACACGACCTCGCCCTGACGTGCGAGGAGCTGCTGGAGCGCTCGCAACGCACCCCCGCCGCGGGTCGTGGTGCGTTGTTGGAAGCCCTGCATTGGGATGCATGAAGGCCGGCGTGAAAGCGCCTCCCGGGCCGGTTTTCCGGCCCGTCGAGGGCGGCTGATACGCACTCCCGTCACAACTTTTTATCGGTTCCTTCGACAATTGCCTTTCTGGGAGGTATTGGTAGTCCGGCGTGCCGGTTCACGCCAAGGCAATGCTCCCCCCTAAACCGAGGATTGTTAGAAATGTCAGTTGACAAGGCGTTCCGCGAGATGATTCGCAACGAAATTGAAGTGCAGCTCAAGCCCCTGCGCGACGTGGTGTCTCGTCTGGAGGCGGGCACGGCGGACCTGGATGCCCTGCGCAGCGTGGCCGAGCGCCTGGCGCCCCTGGCGCAGGTGGTGGGTCCGCTCTTCGGCGCGCAGGCGCCCGCGGCTGGCAAGGTGGGGCGTCGCCCCGTCGGTCGTCCGGCCCGCGCGGCGGTGAGCGCGCCCGTGGCGGCCCCGGCCGGTGGCAAGCGTCGCGGCCGCAAGCCGGCGGTGGACGGCGGCTCGCGTGAGTGCGCCATCAAGGGCTGCGGCAAGCCCAGCCGCACCAAGGGCTACTGCGCGGCGCACTACCAGAAGCTGCGGATGCTGGAGAAGACCAACCGCCGCCCGGAGGCCTGGGGCGACTACGCGAACCCCAACAGCGTGGAGGACATCAAGCTGCCCCGTGGCCGCGCCGCCTCCAAGGCGCTGGCTGAAGCCGCACAGAAGAACGCTTAAGCAGTACGTTGCCCCGGCCCGGGCAGAGGTAGGTGAACCACACTCCCGAACGGGGGCGTGGGAGGATTATCCGCGCGGAGGATGTGCTTGCGCCGCGAGGGGGTTGGTGCGCATGAATGCCCGGGCCATGAACAAACGCGACCTGGAGCCTGGAATCGTCACGGACCTCGCGGGCCGGACGACCTACGGTGACTATCTGCAGTTGGACCGCCTCTTGTCCGCGCAGGTGCCCCGCTCCCAGCCTCCCCACCACGACGAGTTGTTGTTCATTGTCCAGCATCAGACGAGCGAGCTGTGGATGAAGCTGCTCATCCACGAGCTGTCCGCCTGCATCCGCTACATCCAGGCGGACCGGCTGGAGCCGTCCTTCAAGATCTTCGCGCGCGTCGCGCACATCCAGCGGATGCTCTTCGAGCAGTGGAGCGTGCTGGAGACGCTCACGCCCAACGAGTACCTGGAGTTCCGCGACACGCTGGGCCACGCGTCGGGCTTCCAGAGCGCGCAGTACCGGGCGCTGGAGTTCCTGCTGGGCAACAAGGACGCGGGCACGCTGGGGCCCTTCCAGCACGTGCCGCACGTGCACGCGGAGCTGGAGCGGCTGCTGGAGTCGCCCGGCATCTACGACGAGTTCCTGCGCCACCTGGCGCGCCAGGGGCACGACGTGCCGGCGAGCCACGTGGAGCGCGACTGGCGTCAGCCGTATGAGAAGAGCCCCCAGGTGATGGAGGTGTTCCGGCGCATCTACCAGGACACGGAGAAGCACTGGGATGCGTATGAGATGTGCGAGAAGCTGGTGGACACCGAGGAGCGCTTCCAGCTCTGGCGCTACCGCCACATGATGACGGTGATGCGCATCATCGGCTTCAAGCAGGGCACGGGCGGTTCGTCCGGCGTGGGCTTCCTGCGCAAGGCGCTGGACCTGCGCTTCTTCCCGGAGCTGTGGGACGTGCGCACGACCCTGACGCCGCCGGCACGCCCCCGGGGTCCGGCGTAGGGCCGCTGCCTCCCTGCACGCCCCGCGACCTTGTGAGGGCGGGGTGCCTGCCGGACACGGCGCGGGCTCCCTAGCTTGGGAGAGGTAAACCCTCTCATCATGCGAAGGAGTCTCCCCATGGGCGAGCACGAAAGCCCCCGGAAGGAACCGCAGCTTCCGGAGGATGAACAGAAGAACAAGCGTCAGGCCGGGGACCGCCCCGTCCCCACGCCCGGGCACATTGGCAATCTGCCAGACGACGCGCGGGGGCCCGGTGGCATTGGCATCACCCTGCCGGAGGGCGGCGGGGACTGACGTGAGCCGTCCGTGAAACATCCGGGCGCCGGGGTACACCGGTGGACAGCGTGTCAGGGGGCCATGAGAGTGTCCGCGCATGGCCCTACCTGACAGGTTGGCTGCTCCAGAGATGACCCGAAAGCCCGCGACCTACGCCGACCTCGAAGCGCTTTCGTCCCATGTCGTGCTGGGGAGCGCGGTCGCGCCGGATTGGCTGTGCGAGGTGCTGTCCCCCTCCACGGCCCGTCTGGACCGAGCCCGGAAGTTGCCGGCCTATGCGCGGGAGGGCGTGAAACACGTATGGCTGGTGGACCCCCTCCAGCGCACCCTGGAGGTCTTCCGCCTGGAAGGTCCGCACTACCTCCTGCTGGCGACCCATGAGGAGGAAGCGGTTGTCCAGGTGGAGCCCTTCGAGGCGCTCGCGCTGGAACTTCGCGTCCTGTGGGAGGACGTCGAGGAGTAGGCTTGCGTGCACCATGTCCGTGTCCACGGAGCTCCCGCTGCTCTTCGAACAGGCCCACATCCTCTGCTACCGCACGTTCGACATCGCGGAGGAGATCGACCTGGAGCGAACGCGCAAGGCGCTGTCGGAGGACTCGCGCCGGTTGAAGCTGTCGCGGGAGAACAGCCAGTACATCCAGCTGCCGAACCCGCCGGTCGCCTACGAGCTGGGCCGCAAGCCGTTGGCGCTGCGCGGCGGCCCCGTCACCGTGGACGCCACCGCGCGCCTGTTCGACCACGGCGCCGCGTCCATCATCCTGCGCGTGCCGGTGACGCCCGGCACCACCTGGGAGCGGCTCACGGAGGTCGCCGACGAGCTCTATGACAGCCAGGCGCTGGAGGACCTGGCGCTGGAGCTGGTGGAGGGCGTGCGGCGCACCATCGCCACCGCGGTGCAGGGGCCGCACCTGTGGGACCAGAGCGAGAGCTACACCGTCATCTTCGCCGAGCGCATCCAGGGCAACCCGTCCGCGGAGGAGCTGTTCCAGCGCGCGGACATCGCCCGGCTGCTGCTGGGGGAGGTGGGCACCCAGGACCTGGCCCCGCGCGAGCGGGAGGCCGTTACCCAGGTGCGCTTCAGCTACACGGCCAACGACCTGGTGGTCGTGGACTGGAACTCCGCGTTCGTCTACGAGCCGTCCGGCTCGCGGGACATCCCGGACCTGTTGGAGATCGCCAACGCGCAGCTGCTGGAGTTCCGCTACTACGACGAGCGGTTGGACGAACACATCGCGCGCATCCACGACCGGGTGCAGGCGCGCAAGCGGGGCTGGCTGACGTTGTTCCGCAGCCCCTACCGCAACCTCGCGCGTGAGACGCTGGGCACGCTGGTGGACCTCAACGAGTTCGTGGAGCGGGTGGAGAACAGCCTGAAAATCATTGGCGACTTCTACCTGGCCAAGGTCTACGAGGGCGCCGTGCGCCGCATGCGCATCCCCGCGTGGCAGGCCTCCGTCACCCGCAAGCAGCAACTGCTGGCCCAGACGTATGGCCTGCTCAAGGGCGAAGTGGACATCGACCGCTCCCACATCCTGGAGGTGATGATCGTCGCGTTGATCATCCTGGAGATCCTCCTGGCCTTCGGTCGGGTGTTCGAGCACTGACGCAGGCCCCCCGTGAAGGCGGGGCGCGCCAGGGCTTCCCTTTTTCAGGAAATGAGAGCCGCGCGTAACTTCCGCGGGGTTCCGCCCGATACCTGTTGAGCGAGAGGTCTTCGACTTTCAGGAGCAGGCACATGGCGGTCAACGGCTCGGGCACCCCTACGTCGTCCAATGCTGCGCAGGCGGCGGCGGAGGCGGCGCGCAAGGCGGCGGAGGCGGCGGCGAAGGCCGCGGCGGAAGCGGCCCGGAAGGCGGCGGAGGCCGCTGCGAAGGCGGCGGCCAACACCGTGCGCCCGGATGCGGGCGGGGCCTCGCGCTTCGACGCGGCGAAGGCGGATGCGCGCAAGCCCCGGCTGGATGCGGTCGCCGCGCCCGCGACGTCGCTGCTGAACGAGGACACCGGGGACGGCAGCGTCAACTGCCTGGACCGCGCGGCGGACTGGGTGGAGAAGGCGGGCCCGCAGCTGCGCGCGCGCAGTGAGCTGGTGTTCCTGGAGGACACGCGGCCCGGCGCGCAGGGGCAGGCGGGCCACGTGGTGGTGCGCCAGGGCGAGCGCGTGTTCGACCCGTCCACGAACAAGGGCTACGACTCGCTGGCGGACTACCAGCGCGCGCAGCCGCAGTACCGCGAGGTGGGCTCGCTGCCGGCGACGCAGGCCTCGCGCATCTTCTCCACGCCCCCGGGTTCGCCGGAGCGGCAGGCCGCGCTCGCGCAGGCCCGGGTGTCGCCCGCGCTGCAACAGCTGCTGGTGGCGGATGCGCCCGTGGAGGGCGCCACCGTGGCCCCGACGACGGCCAGCGGACCGCGTGAGCTCAACCCGGAGTCCGTGGCGCGGGCGGAGGCGTGCGTCGCGGAGCTGGAGCAGGCGCACTGGCTGAGCCAGCCCACCCTGGCCGCGGAGATGCTGCTGGAGCACGCGGACGACCCGGACTTCCAGGCGGCCTTCATCGGCATGCTCGCGGAGGGCGGTTCGGACGGCGTCCTGCAGAACGTGGTGACGGGCATGGAGGGGCTCTTCATCATCTCCGGCGCCGGTGAGTACCGGGGCACCGCCGAGCAGCGGCAGGCCGTGACGGACGGGCTCCAGGCCGCGCTCGACGCGGGGACGCTCACGCAGGCGGACCTCCAGGGCCTGAGCCAGGCCTCGCCGTACATCTGGGAGCCCATCCTGGCGGAGCTCAGCGTGACGGCCGCCCAGCGTCCGGAGGGCGCGGACGCCGCCATCGAGCAGGTGGAGGGCGCCACGGCCGAATACGAGGAGGCGCAGGCGGCGGCGCGCGAGCGGGATGAGTGGCTGGCCCAGCAGCTGGCGGGCCTGGGGGACACGCTCACGCCGGAGCAGAAGCAGGCGTACATCAACGCGTACCACAACGACCCTGAGAACAAGGCCATCTACGACGACCTGGATGCCAAGGCCGCGGCCCTGGCGCGGGTGGTCCAGGACAACGCCTCCGTGCTGGAGGCGGCCGCGTACGCGAACCCGGAGAAGGACGGCGCCGTCCTGCGCAAGTCGCTGGAGCTGCTCGCGGACTCCAGCCAGGCCGCGGTGGCGGTGGAGCTGGGCTCGAAGTACCTGGGGGACCCCTCGAGCCCCATGGGCCAGGTGGCGGCGGGCTGGGGCGAGGACTTCTCCAAGGCCATCCTGGAGACGGGCGTCCCCAACGCGGCCTCGCAGCTGCTCGCGGAAGGGGACCCGGAGGCGGCGCTCGCGAAGCTGGAGGGGATGCTCGAGCCGCTGAAGAAGGCGGGCGCGGCGGGCATCGCGGCGTACTCGGACATCAAGGACGGCCTGGACGCCATCCGAGAGGCCAAGGCGGGCAACTTCGACCGGCTCACGCAGCTGGCGAACAAGTGGGATTCGGCCAGCCCGCTGCTCAAGGGCCTGACGGTGGCGGGCTTCGCCTTCGGCGCGGTGGGCGCCGTCTCCGCGGGCAGGGAGGGCGACTACGCGGCGATGGTGAAGGGCATCGCCAGCGCGGGGGAGAGCGGCGCGAAGCTGACCGCCAGCATCCTGCAGTCCATGGCCTCCGCGGGCGACGTGGCCCGGGGCGCCTCCTTCGCGGCGAAGCTCGCGCCCGCGCTGGGGCTGGTGGCCAACGCGGTCTCCGCCGGCATCCACCTCAACCAGTTCGCGCAGGACCACAACCCGGGCTACCTGCTGGCCGCGTTCGGAGACGTGGTGGGCGTGCTGGGCTCCGCGCTGGAGCTCACCCCGGCGGCGCCCGCGGGCCTGCTGCTCAGCGGCATTGGCGCGGCCATCACCGCCATTGGCGAGCTGTGGGCGGGCGTCGTGGAGTCCGGCAGGATGGACGACGAGCAGAAGCGCTACCTGGAGGAGATTGGCGTGGACCCCGCGCTCAGCGAGACGCTGCGCGACGCGGACTTCGAGCGCATCCAGGAGCTGACCCAGGAGCTGGGCATCCCGCCGGAGGACGTGCAGCGGCTGGCCCAGCAGTACCCGTGGCTCCTGACGGATGGCAGCGGCAACGGGCTGAACCTGGACGCGACGGTGAAGCTGTTCCAGGCCTACGGCATCCAGGGCCACGAGGCCTATGAGCTGCTGTCCACGATGGGCGACGGCACCGAGGATCCAGCCCACACGACCTACGTCGTGTTGCAGAACCTGTCGCTCCAGGCGGGCGTGGCCCAGACGTCCGCGGACTTCGACCGCATCCTCAACAACCTCAAGCAGTCGATGCCGGAGTTCGCGTCCGCCTACAACGAGCTGCTGCTCGCGGGCGAGGCGCACCGGGGCAACTAGGCCGGAGTCTCAATCCACCCGGAAGGAGGGGGCGGCCGTCGGAAGTCAGACGGACCCGCCATGATTCGGGCCCATGAAGCGCGGGGGCATGGGCCCGGCGGGGGCGGAGGATCGCTGGAGGACGGGGTTGGGCTACACTGTGGGACAGGGCGTGCGCCGAGCCGTCCGTGTCTCGCCCCGGGGTCGGGTCGTCTGGGGGCGGAGGTTGCCGCATGAGTGCTTCAAACCCCCTCTTCGGTGACCTGCTGCTCAAGCTGGGCGTGGTTTCACCGGGGCAGGTGCAGGAGGCGCTCGCGTTGCAGGCCCTCACCGGGCAGCGCGTGGGCGAGGCCCTCATCTCCCTGGGCTACGTGTCGCGCGAGCAGATTCAAGACGCGTTGGGGGAGGCGTTGGGATTGAACCAGGAGAAGGGGCCCGCGCAGCCGCCGCTGGGCGAGCTGTTGGTGGGGCTCAAGTACGTGACGCTCGCGCAGCTGGGCGAATCGCTGACGCGGCAGCGCCGGGACGGGCGGCGGCTGGGGGAGATCCTCGTCGAGCAGGGCCACTGCACGTACAAGCAGATCTACGAAGCGCTGGGCCTGCAGAACCGCATCGCCGGACGGCAGGACCTGCCCCGGCCCGCCATGGAGGGTCGCCGCCGCGTGGTGGTGGTGGACGACAGCCCGCTCGCGTGCGCGTTCGTGCAGGAGGGGCTGGTGGCGCTGGGCTATGAGGTCCTGTGCTTCCAGGACCCATACGAGGCGCTGGAGGGCATGAGCCGGCTGCAACCGGCCATCGTGCTGAGCGACCTGGAGATGCCGGGGCTGGACGGCGTGGAGCTGTGCCGGCGGCTGAAGGAGGGCCCGCGCAGCGCCATCCCCATCATCGTGCTCACCGCGAACGACCGGGAGGCGGAGCGCGTGCGGGGCCTGCGCGCGGGCGCGGACGACTATGTGAACAAGTCCGCGTCCATGGACGAGCTGGCGGCGCGGATCGAGAGCGTGGTGCGCCGCACGGGCGAGACGGAGCGCATGCGCAAGCTGTTCGCGCGCTACACGTCCGACGCGGTGGTGGAAGAGATTCTGAAGAGCGCGGACGCGGCGGTGCTGGCCGGTGAGAAGCGCGAGGTGACGGTGCTGTTCGCGGACATCCGCAACTTCACGGGCCTGGCGGAGAGCCTCCCGCCCGAGCAGGTGGTGGCGGTGCTCAACCAGGTGCTGGGCCGGCTGTCGGACGCGGTGCTCACCTGCGGCGGCACGCTGGACAAGTTCCTGGGCGACGGGCTGATGGCGGTGTTCGGCGCGCCGGTGGGGCGCTCGGACGACGCGCTCCGGGGCCTCCAGTGCGCGAAGATGATGATGGAAGCCTTCGTGGAGCTGCGCGCGGTGGCGGAGTCCGAATGGGTGGCCCACGGCCGCGAGGGCCGGCCCCTGGTGCTGGAGCTGGGCGTGGGGCTGAACTCGGGCGTGGTGGTGTCCGGCAACATCGGCAGCGCGCTCAGGGCCGAGTACACCTGCATTGGCGACGCGGTGAACGTGGCCGCGCGGCTGTGCGCGCTGGCCGGGCCGGGGGAGATCCTGGTGGGCGAGCGCACGCGCGAGCTGGTGAACGCGAACGAGACGGCCTTCGAGGACCTGCCCCCGGTGCGCCTGAAGGGCAAGCAGCAGCCGGTGCCGCTGTACCGGGCCCTCTGAGGCCGCGTCCCCCGGATGAAGTCGCTTCATGACCGGAGCTGCCGGGAGCGGTAGGGTGGGCGGGCCATGTCCGCCGCCCCGTCCCACGCCTCCGACGCCCCCGAGAAGTCCCGCCGTTCGCCGCTGCCGTGGGTGGCCGTGGCGTTCGCGCTGGGGCTCGTCGTGGCGGTGGTGCTCACCGCCTTCCACCGCCGCGACGACGAGCAGGCCCACCGCATCCACGCCGACTTCGCCACCCTCCTGGACGCGCTGGAGCGCTACCGGGGGGAGCACCAGGGCCGGCTGCCGGAGGAGGGCAACCTGGAGGAGATGCTGGTGCCCAGGTACCTGCCCGTCGTGCCGCTGGACCCGTGGGGGCGGCCGTACCAGTACGCGAGCAACTCGCAGGGCGTGTTCCTGGCCACCTTCGGCCGGGAGAACGGGCGCGGCGGCGTGGGCGAGGATCAGGACCACACCAACCACGACGGGCACCAGCAGCTGCTGCGCTAGGCGGTTCATCCAGGGGGGCGCTGCCCTGGCTCCGGTGGTGCCCTGGCTCCGGTGGTGCGGACCCGGGCACGGGCCGGCGGCCTGGCCTGGAGGGCACCGCGTCCTCGCGTCCTGGAGGGCAAGCAGGCCGGCATGGCCGCCGGGTCGCCACCGGACAGGGAGCGTGCGCATCTTCCGACGGGGAAGCCCGAGCGGGCATCGCTTCCTCCCAGGGGGTCCGCCATGGCCATCATCTGCGCAACCAACCTGTCCGCCGAAGCCGCGCATGCGGCGACCGTCGCGGCGACGCTCGCCGGGCGGCTGGGGGAGCCCCTGCTCCTGCTCGGCGTGGACGACGACGTCCCGGACGCGGAGGCCCCTGACGCCCTGGCCAGCGCGGAGGCCGGCCTCGCTGCGGAGGCCGCGCGCCTTGGGGCCCTGGCCGGCACGGTGCAGCCCCGGATGCAGCGGGGCGCGTCGGTGGAGACGCTGCTGGGGGACGAGGAGTGCCGGAGCGCCCGGCTGGTGGTGGTGGCCGCGGGGGGCTGGCGCACGTCGGCCTGGCGCAAGACGTCCCTGGCGGAGCGGCTGGCCCGTCACGGCTGCGCCCCGGTGCTGGTGGTGCGACAGGACACGGCGCTCCTGGACTGGGCCCGGGGCCGGCGCCGGCTGTCCGTGATGGTGGGGGTGGACCCCCGCTCCTCCACGTCCGACGCGGCGCTCACCTTCCTGCGCGAGCTGCGGCGGATGGGCGGGTGCGACGTGCTGGCCACCTACGTGTGTTCGCCCGCGGAGGAGCGCCAGCGGCTGGGCATCCACACGCCGGTGCACGTGGAGCTGCTGGGGCCCCAGCAGCGCGACATCGAAGCCCTGGACCCCGTGGTGGAGCGGGTGCTGCAACGCGAGGTGCGCGAGCGCGTGGGGGACCTGGAGGGCGAGGGCCGCGTGGAGGTGGTGCTGGAGCCCGGCTACGGCCGCCCGGCGGACCACCTGCTGCACGTGGCCCACGCGCAGCGCGTGGACCTGACGGTGGTGGGCATGCACCTGCGCGGCGGCGTGCAGCGGCTGTGGCACGGCTCGGTGTCGGAGGGCGTGCTGCGCCACGCGGAGCGGTCGGTGGCGTGCGTGCCGCCCACGCTGAGGGAGCCGCGCCGCCTGCCCCCGCCCCGCAGCGCGCTGGTGCCGGTGGACTTCACCCTCGCCTCCGTGCAGGCCATCGCGCAGGCGTGCACGCTGGTGGGCCCGGGCGGGCGCGTGCACCTGCTGCACGTGCACCGCCTGCGGGGCCGGGAGCGGGGCCCCCGGGACTTCCACGGCGTGCTCCCGGAGCCCGCGGCGGAGCGGGACACGGTGCTCGCGAGGCTCTGGGAGCAGGTGCCCCGGGACGCCGTCGCCCTGTCCGTGCACTGGAGCGTGGAGGGCGTCAGCGGGGACGACGTGGCGCTCGCCATCTGCCAGGCCACGGAGCGCGAGGGCGTGGACCTGGTGTGCGTGGGCACGTCGGAGCGCCCGGAGGTCGTCCCGGACGCGCTGGCGGGCGCGGTGGCCCGCGAGCTGGTGGTGCGCTGCCGCCGCCCCGTGATGGTGGTGCCCGGCGCCTGAAACAAGGACGTACGTCGTACGGCGATGACGCGGAGGATGCCGCGCGGTCCCCTTGTCCGATGAACGGATGTCCAGGTTTCCGCCCGCCGTGAGACGGGTCCCTGCTCATTTCCCTCAAGTAAGGGATTGAACAGGCGACCCATCAGGGCGTTAGACTTTAGGAGGACCCGTTTTCCCAGAAGGGTAGGGCATCCGTGGCTCTCCGAGGCTATCGAGAAGAAGACCTCGTCTCCAACCGTGCATCGCTGCTCATCCATGGAGGGACCGAGGACGAGCGCAGGGCCTGGGCGGAGGAAGCCGCGCTCCACTTCGGCGTTCCGCTGACGGAGGTGCGCCAGGCCGCGGAGCTCGCGGGGGCGCTCCGGCAACCCAACGGCGTGCTGTTCATCGCGGACGTGGCGAAGCTGCCGCTGGACGCCCAGGGGCTCATCCTGCGCTGCCTGCAGATGCAGGAGGAGCGGCCCAAGGTGGTGGTGGGCGTGTCGGGCACGGCGAGCGCGGCCCTGGGGCGCGGCACGCTGCGCGAGGACCTGCACTACCGGCTGAACCAGGCGCAGGTGGACCTCCAGACGGACGGCCTGAGGGAGCTCCTCAAGCGGCGCTGGGCGCAGCAGGCGGAGCAGCTGGCCGAGCGCAACGCGGCGCTGAAGGCCGCCGAGGAGAAGGAGCGCGCCGCGGCCGTGGCCCGGCGTCCCGGCTCCGTCACCCGCACCGTCCCCAAGCGCAAGGCGCCGCCGCCCGTGCGCAAGAGCGCGACCCGCAACGCGGTCCGCTGAGCTTCCGGGCCGGACCTCGCGGACCCGGAGGCAGTCCCCGGCTCCGGTCCCCGAGTCCGGCTCCCGCGCGCGGAACCTCCTGCCCCGCATCGTTCAGGGGCAGGGCCTCGCGCGGGGGGCCTGCCGCTACTTGCGGCGCGCCGTCTTCGCGGCCTTCCGGGCCGGTCCAGCGGACTTCTTCGCCGCCGTGGCCTTGCTGGCGGTGCGGCGCTTCGCCGCGGCGGGCGCCGCCACGACCTTGCTGCCCGTCTTGCGAACCACCGCCTTGCGCGCGGGAGCCGCGGCCTTGCGAGCGGGGGCCGCGGCCTTGCGAGCGGGCGCCGCCGCCTTGCGAGCAGGGCTCACCGCCTTGGGCATGGCGGGGGTGGCCTTCGCCACCTCCAGCTTGCGGACCGTGGTGGCGTTGCGGCGCGAAGCGGGGGCGGCCTTCTTCCTGCCCAGCTTCGCCTGGAGCGAGTCCACCGTGCGGACCGTCGCCGAGGCCGTCCCGAGCGCCGTCTCCACCAGCGCCCGCGCCCCTCGCGTGCCCACCCGGGTCACCGCGCGCTTCACCTGCTCCACCAACCCACGCTTCGACGTCGCCATCCGCAGCCTCTTTTCATCTGGAAAGGGCCTGTCCGTCGAGGCCCAAGGTGGTCACGGCCCCCGGCTGGAGCAGCGGCCAGGCTCGTGGGAACCCCGGCAGGATGGGCTTGTCACAGGGGGAGGGGCACGTCCAGGGGCAGGGAATGGGTAGTACTGGAAAGATGGGCTAGAGTCGCGCGGTCCTCATCTCCCCTCCACTTCGGAGCGAAATCACATGTCCCAGCAAAGCCCTGGCAAGAAGCGTGGTCTGTCCCGTCCCGTGGAAGTCGTCCGCGCGGAGCTGCTCAAGGATCCTGAGACGAAGCGCATCGCGGACGCGGTGGGCATGAAGCTGGAGGACTACGTCGAGCTGGTGCTCGAGTACGCCCAGGACAAGGACAAGGAGCCCATGCTCAACGTCGTGTCCGACGAGGAGCTGAAGGCCAACGGCTTCCCCGTGCACACGGTGGAAGAGGTCGGCGAGTTCCTGGTCGCCGGCGCCAAGGGAGAGCTGCCCGGTCAGGGCAACCCCTTCGCGAAGTCCGAGTTCGAGGGCTCCAAGGGGGATGCGTCCGGCAAGCCCAGCCTGAACCCCGCGGGCGAGAGCGCCAAGGCGCCCCAGGACGAGGCGAAGCGCCAGGAGCTGATGGATCAGCTCAAGAAGGGTGGCGGCGGACCGCGGGGCTGAGGCCAGCCCGCATCCGCCGTGAAATTCGATCGGAAATTCAGGAGGAAACCTTTTCCTCCTGCCTCCGAGAATCCTTTTGTAGCTTCACTTCGGCGCACACTCTCCAAACCAGACTTAAGCAGGGGGTATTACCATGGGCGGCATCGGCAAGATTGTCAGCAGCGTTGCGAAGACGGTCTCGAACATCGCCGGCGGCGTGGCGAACATCGCGGGCAAGGCGCTGAACTTCGTGCAGAACCCCATGGGCGCCATCACGGGCGGCCTGAAGGGTCTGGCGGGCGGCCTCCTGGACAAGCTCCCGTTCGGCCTGGGCAAGCTGGCGAAGCCGTTCGTCGACAAGTTCATCGACTCCGGCGCGTCGCTGCTCTCCAAGGGCCCCCTGGCCGGTCTGTCCCAGCTGACCAAGTTCGCCCCGACCGTGAAGTCCATCGCGGACATCGCGACCACCGTGAAGCAGGGCGCGGACAAGGTCGGCGCCATGGCCAGCCAGCCCGCGCAGCAGAACGTGCAGAACCTGTTCGCTCACGCCCAGGCTGCGCTGATCAACTAAGTTTCACGCTGAAGTTGGCGTGAGGCTCAGGTCCGGAGGCCGGTACTCACCGCGAGGTGGGGGCCGGCCTTTCGGCTTTGCGGGCCACGCCCCGGGCCCTGGGTGGGGCCTGCTGGCTCCGGTGGCCGCCCCTGCTCCGGGGCCCGTTGCTGGAGGCCTGGCCGGGGTCCCCGGGCTCGGGAGCCCTGGTGGCGAGGCCCTTTTCAAACAATCACAAATTGAGAGGGATTGGGGTGCGCGCGACCTCGGAGTGGCACTCCGGGTGTGGGCGCGGCCCTCCGGGCCTGCCGGTGCTTTCAGGCGTGGCGGCGGGCCTGGAGGATCTCAGCCCTCGTCGCGGGTGAGCCGCTGGGCGTCCTTTTCGAGGCGCGCGGTCGCTTCGGGATCCGCGCTGTCGTAGTAGCCGCGGATGTCGCCGGCGCCATCCACCAGGACGAAGTGGGTGCCGTGGAAGATGGAGAGCAGGTCGTCCTCGGGGGCGCCGGGCTCGCGGCCCATGCTGATCTTGAAGCCCTGGACGATGGTGTCCTTGAGCTGCGCGTAGTCGCCGGTGAGGAAGCTCCAGCGGGTGAAGTCGGCGCGGTACTTCTGGCCGTACTCGGCGAGCTTCTCCGGGGTGTCGTAGGCGGGGTCCACGGAGAAGGACACCAACTGGAGCCGGGGCCCGAGCGTCGCGGTGTTCTCCTGCAGGCGCGCCATCTTCTGGGTGAAGACGGGGCACACGGTGGGGCACCGGGTGAAGATGAAGTTGGCGACGAAGGGGCGCCCGTGGAGCTGCTTCAGGCCCCAGGGCTGCCCGTCCTGCCGCGTGAAGGTGAAGTCCGGCAGGGCGCCCAGCTTCGGCGGCGGGGGAGTGGGGCCCATGGCCAGCTCCCGGGCCGTCACCGCGACCAGTCCGAGCGACGCGACGACGACGCCCGCCCAGAGGAGGGAGCGCCGGAAGTTCCGGGGACGGGGAGCCTGGAGGGAGGAAGGCGATTCAGCGGACATGGACCGGCACGTAACGGCATCGCCGGGGAGGGCACAAGCGCCGGGCGCGTCGGGGGTAGGGGCTGGCCGCATGCGAGGCATGAGGGAGAGTGGCCGTTCAGGAGGGGGGCCCCTTCGCGACGGGGTGTGTCTTGAGGGGACCCCGGGTGCGTGCTACCCGGAAGCCCATGCGTCCCGCCTCGTCGCAGCCTGATGGTGGAAGCCTTGTGTCGGGCCAGCGGGGAGGCATCCGGTCGCTCCCGGGCTGGCTCCTCGGGGCCCTGGTGTTGCTGTGGGGGTTCGTGCCGGTGGAGGCGCTGGCCTGCCCTTCGTGTACGGCCCGGGCGCCTGAGTCCCCCGGAGGCGCGGGCGGGTTGTTGCTGGCGCTGATGCTGGTGCCCTTCGTCCTGGTGGGCGTGGGCATCTGGGCGGCCCGGCGGCTGATGCGCGAGGAGCGGGCCTCCGCCCCCGTGGAACAGGAGCACCCGTGAAGCCCGTGTCCGGACCTCCCGTGTCCGCGCTGCTCGCGTCCACCGCGCCTGCGGGGTCTGCTGAGCCCGCGATGCCCGCGCGGCCTTCGACCGCGCTCGCGCCGCCGGATGCGCAGGCCCCCCTGGCGGTGGCTCCGGCGCGGGGCGCGTGGAGCCTGTCGCTTCCGGAGAACGCGAGCGCGCACGGCGACCGCATCGACGCACTGCTGGCCTCCAGCCATCGCTTCGAGTTCGCGCTGGCGGCGGTGATGCTCGGGTGGCTGCTGGTGGCCGTGGTCCGCTTCCGGGGCGCCCGGAAGGTGGCGCCGGATGGAGGCACGCGCCGTTCACGGGCCTGGGTGCTGGGGCTGGCGCTGGGCGTGTTCGGCGTGGTGGACGGGTCGCTGTTCCTGGGCTCCGAGAGCTACCTGCGCGACGTGCTCTGGAACTTCCGCGTCCCCACCGAGGACCCCCGCACCGTGCGCATCGAAATCAACGCGCACCAGTGGTCGTGGGAGGCGCGCTACGCCGGACAGGACGGCACGTTCGGCACGAAGGACGACGTGGTGACGTGGAACGACCTGCGCGTGCCGGCCGGGGTGCCCGTCTGGGTGCAGCTCGTGTCCACGGACGTGGTGCACGGCTTCGCGCTGCCGGCCTTCCGCGTGAAGCTGGACGCGATTCCTGGCCGCGTGAACCAGACCTGGTTCCAGGCCGCGCGCGAGGGCGCCTGGGAGGTCGCCTGCTACCAGCACTGCGGCACCAGCCACTACCGCATGCGCGGGGTGCTGACGGCCCTGTCCCCGGAGGCGTACGCGGCCTGGCTGCGCGAGGCCGGCCGGCAGGCGGTGCAGGCCTACGACGCGGACGACACCGCGGCCCACTGGGGCTGGGCGTGGAGGACGCCATGAAGCCCGGCGCGCTCCTGAAGTCGCTGTGGACGACGGACCCCCAGCGCGTGGCCCGCCAGTACCTGTGGGGCGGGTTCCTGTTCCTGCTGGTGGGCGGCCTGCTGGCCATGCTCATCCGCTTCCAGTGGGCGTGGCCGGGGCAGCCGGTGCCGGGGCTCGCGTGGGCGCTGCCTGAGTCGAAGGGGGCGCTGACGCCGCCCACGTACACGGCCGTGTTCACGATGCACGGCCTGCTGATGATCTTCTTCGCGGTGACGCCGCTGCTCTTCGGGGCGCTGGGGCACCTGGTGCTGCCGCTGGCCATCGGCACTCCGCGGATGGCGTTCCCCCGGCTGTCGGCGCTCGGGTTCTGGGCGTACGCGGTGGGCGGCGCGCTGATGCTCGCGTCGTTCTGCGTGCGGCTGGGCGCGGCGAGCGCCGGGTGGACGGCCTACCCTCCGCTGTCCACGCCCGCGTTCACGCCGGGCCTGGGCCAGACGCTGGTGACGGTGGCGGTGCTGTGCGTGGGCGTGTCCGCGTTCCTGTACGGGCTCAACTTCGTCGTCACGGTGGTGCGCTGCCGCGCGCCGGGGATGACGTGGGGGCGGCTGCCGCTGACGGTGTGGGGGCTGTTCTACGGCGCGGTGCTCAACGTGCTGTTCGTGCCGGTGCTGGCGGCGGCCACCGGGCTGCTGCTGCTGGACCGGGTGGCGGGCACGCAGTTCTTCATCGCGGGCGCGGCGGCGGTGGGCGGAGGCGGTGATCCGCTGGTGTACCAGCACCTGTTCTGGCTGTTCGGCCACCCGGAGGTCTACATCCTCATCCTGCCCGCCTGGGGCATGGTGGGGGACTTCGTGGCCTTCTTCAGCCGCAAGCCCGCGCACGGCTACCGGCTGACGGCGGGGGCCATGGGCGCGGTGACGGCGCTGAGCGGCGCGGTGTACGCGCACCACCTGTTCACCAGCGGCATGGCCCCGGTGCTGGGGCGCACGTTCATGGTGCTGACGCTGCTCATCTCCCTGCCCGCGCAGGTGATGTTCCTCAACTGGCTGATGACGCTGTGGAAGGGCAGCGTGCGGCTCACGTCGCCGATGATCGCGGCGCTGGCCACGATGATCGTCTTCGGTCTGGGCGGCATCACCGGACTCGCCCTGGGCGCGGTGGCCACGGACGTGCCGCTGCACGGGACGCTGTGGGTGGTGGGCCACTTCCACCTGACCATGGGCGCGGCCAGCTTCCTCGCCGTGTTCGCGGGGCTCTACTTCTGGTTCCCCCGGATGTACGGGCGCTCGCTGCACGAGGGCCTGGCCAAGGCGCACGTCCTGTCCAGCGCGGTGCTGTTCATCGCCGTCTTCGGAGGCCAGCTGGTGGCGGGGTACGCCGGGCAGCTGCGGCGGCTCTATGACCCGTACCAGTACACGTTCCTCGCGCACCTGCTCCCGCTGAACCGGTGGACCACCTTCGCCGCGTTCCTGCTGGGCGCGGCGCAGCTGCTGTTCGTGGTGAACCTGGTGCGCACGCTCGGGTGGGGCCGCGCCGCGGAGCCCAACCCGTGGAAGGTGGGCACGCTGGAGTGGACGGACGCGGGAGCCTCGCCGGTGGTGCTGCGCGGGCCGCATGAGCTGTCGCAACCCGAAGTACAACAGCAACTGGGTCGCGACTGGATCGGTCAGGCGGAGCCGCTGCCCGTGGCCGTCCCGGTGGAGGTGGCGGACGCGCCCGAGCCCTCCGGCGTGGAAGGCGCGGGGTGACGTCAGGGGGCTCGGCGCTCCCAGACGTCCACGCCGCCAGCGTCTCCGGTGGGGAAGCGCCGGACGAAGCGCTGCTTGAACCAGGGCCGGCTCTCCGGGGTGAGCTGCCAGGTACCGCGCCAGCCGAGGACGACGAAGCGGCAGGACTCCAGCATGACGCGCAGGGCCTGCTGGGCCTCCGGCGCGGTGAAGGCCTCGGCGGTGTCGTCGAAGCGGTCGCCGGTGCTCATGGAGTCCTGGATCATCGTGGCGTAGACGTTCACCACGGGCGTGGCCCCCTGGGGGAGCCGGCCGGCCGCGAGCGCCCAGCCGGGCTCGAACGAGAACAGGCACGCGTTGGAGGGCACGTCCGTGCGCAGGTAGCGGGCGAGCGCCACGACGTCCGGGGCCTGCAGCTTCGAGCTCTGGAAGGCGTGCCACGCGCCGGGCAGGAGCGCGGCGACCATTGCGAGCCCCGCCACGGTCCGTGAGGCAACGTGGCCCCAGCGCAGGCTGAAGGCATGGAGCGCGGAGGCGCCCAGGCCCGCGAGCACGGCCTCCGACGCGGCGAGGTGCGCGTTGTACTGGTTCCAGTAGGTGCGCGACGCCAGGAACAGGGCGACGGTGAGCACGAAGCTGGTGGCGAAGAAGCGGGCGGCGGGGCGGCCCGGGGTAGGGGCGCGGAGGGCCTGGACGCAGGCGGTGCCCAGGCCCACGAGCGCGAGCACGACTCCGCCCAGGCGGCGCTCGTGGAAGATGTCGTGCAGGCGCACCCAGCGGTCCGGCTCACCGTCCGCGGGGCGCAGGGCCTGGAAGGCGATGACGTCGCGGAAGAACTCGGTAGGGGCGAGCGCGGCCAGCGGGGCCACCACGACGACGAACGTGGCGAAGGCGATGAGCGCGAGCGTGAGGGTGTCGCGCCAGGACTCCTTCCACGGTCGGGCCAGCAGCGCGGCGACGAGCCAGAGTCCGCCAGGGAGCTTCACGGACACCGCGAGGCCGACGAGCACGCCCGCGCCGATGCGCCGTGCGCGAGAGGGTGTGTCGGAGGCGAGCCAGAGGTTCGCGAAGCCCAGGCACAGGACGTTGAGCAGGGGCTCCAGGAAGGTGCCGCGCTCGACGAGGACGGCCTCCGGGTACGCCGCATAGGCGAGCGCGGCCACGCAGCCGGCGAGGGGACCCCAGGCGCGCCAGGCGACGCGGCCCGCGAGGAACACGCAGAGGGCGCCCACGGTGACAGCGAGGTAGCGGGCCACGCCATAGGCCGTGGCCGCGTCGAGTCCCAGGGTGAGCGCGGCGCCGGGCGCCCACAGCAGGAGGGCACCCGGAGGGTGGACGAAGATGAAGTCGCGGTAGGGCAGGTCCCCGCGCAGCAGGAGCGACGCGGCGGAGAAGTAGACGCCCTCGTCGTAGTCCATCGGGTAGCCGAGCGGGCCGGTGCGATGGAAGAACGCCAGCGCGCGGAGCACCCAGGCGCCGAGCGCCACGAGGACCAACGGCCAGGGGAGCCGGTCCCGCCACGAGCGCGGGGAACTGGGAAGGGACGACGTCGCGAGCGGAGTGGGGGCGGATTGCATCGGAGCGGGGCCGCGACGCTACTACCGGCCGGGCCGGTCGCACGCGGGGTTCTTGTTCCCGTGGGGCTCAGGGCGCCCCTCCGGGGGCTGCTCGCCAGAACCTGCCCGACAGTCGGACAGGTCTGCCATGCGCCACCCTCGGGGGCCTCATTCGGTGGGACCGAAAGCGAGGGAGCGCGAGCCTCGGTCACCAAGACCTCCTCGCGGTGAATCCACACCAGGCGCGGGGGCGTCGCTGGGAGCAGGGGAGCGGCCTGGTTCCCCGGTGCTTCTCTCCAGGCCCAGGCATGCGAGAGTCACCCCCGTGAGCACGGACGATTCCACCGGGGTGCTGGCCCCGGTGTCCCCCCAGCGCGCCGAGGCCAACCTGTGGTTCGGGATGGTCCTCGCGCACGCGGCGGCGGCGATGCTCTTCTGCGCGGTGGCCTTCGCCGCGGACTTCTACCGGATGCGGGGCTTCTGGCCGCCCGCGTCCGCGCTTCCGGGGCGCCTGGTCCCGGCCCTGGCGGGCGTGTCGCTCATCGTCGGAGGCGTCCTGCTGCACGTCGCGCTCCGGCGCCTCGTCAGCCCCCGGCGCGCACGCGGCTGGCTGTCCGGCGCGGTGGTGGCGGGCGCGGGGTTCCTCGCGACGCAGGCGGCGTGGCTCCATGTCCTGTGGTGGCACCGCGAGCTGCGCATCCCCGACGGCGGGGTCTTCGCCTCCGTGCTGTATGGCCTGTCCGCGGTGCAGGCCGCGCACGCGGCGGTCGTGCTCGGGGGGCTGCTGCGTGCCACCCTGCGCGCCCTGCGGGGCCTGGATGCACGCGCTGGCGCGCGGCGCGTCCTGCCCGGCTGGTGGTGCACGACGGTGATGTACGGTGTCCTCTTCGCGGTGGTGTACCTCCCATGAAGCCCACTCCCTGCTCCGCTGGAATCCCCCGGTCCTCCACGCCCCGCGTGCTCCGCCTGCTCGCCGTGCTCGCGCTGGGGGCGCTCGCCCCGGCGTGTCGCAAGGAGGCGCCGAAGTTCGAACCGCTGAAGCTCGCGGACGGCACCGTCGTTCCGGCCGCGACGCTGGCGCGCGGCTGGGACGTCTACACGCACTACTGTGCCTCCTGTCACGGCGAGAAGGGCGACGGCCAGGGGCCCGCCGGTTCGGGCATGCGTCCGGTGCCGCGCAACTTCCACCAGGGCCTGTACAAGTTCGGCGGCGTGGCGGCCGGGGAGCTGCCCACGGACGACGCGCTCAAGCGCACCCTCCGCCGCGGCCTGCACGGCACCCCGATGTTCGGGTGGGACGTGCCCCCGGCGGACGTGGACGCGGTGGTGCAGTACCTCAAGACCTTCAGTCCGCGCTGGAAGGAAGAGGCGCCGGGCGCGCCGCTCGCGATGTCGGAGGACCCGTGGAAGGGCCGCGCCGCGGAGGCCGTGGCGCGCGGCAGCACCGTCTACCACGTGGCCGGCAAGGGCAACGCGGGCTGCGCCAGTTGCCACGTCGCGTACCTGCCCCGCGCGGAGCTCGCCGCGCTCACGGAGAGCGTCACCGGTCGCAAGGTGAACCTGGCCAACGCGGATCCGTACACCGCGCTGGCAAGGGACTCGGACTACTCGCTCACCGTGGACGCGAAGGGTGAGGCCACGCAGCTCTCCAAGGTGCTGCCCCCCGACTTCCTCTTCCACCGCCTGCGCACCGTGTGGCCGCAGGGCACCCGCGTGGATGGCCAGCCGTACACCGCCGAGGCCCAGCGCGAGGACCTCTACCGCGTCATGGCCGCGGGCGTCGGTGGCGCCGCCATGCCGTCGTGGAAGGGCGCCATCCCGGAAGAGAACCTCTGGGCGCTCGCCTACTACGTGCAGAGCCTCCTCGTGATGCACGACACCGACGCGGCCCGCGACCTCCAGCAGCGCCTGCGGGAGTCGCGGATGCAGCCGTAGTGGATTGATTCAACAACCTGAAAAGGCAGTCTTCCTGGGAAACTAATTCTCAGGCGTCACGAAAATCCGGGCATTGGTTTCCACTTTTTCCCGGAGTTTCAACCGTGACGACCTATTCCGTTCGCAGCGGCGACACGTTGAGCGGCCTCGCGCAGCGCTTCAACACGTCGGTGGGTTCGCTCCAGAAGACGAACGGCATCGCGAACGCGAACCTCATCCGGGTGGGGCAGCGGCTGACGGTGCCGGACTCGTTCCAGGCGGCTCCGTCCAAGGGGGGCAGCTACACGGTGCGCGGCGGGGACACGCTGAGCGGCATCGCGGGGCGGCACGGCACGACGACGGCGGCGCTGGCGAAGGCGAACAACATCGCCAACGCGAACAAGATCTACGTGGGCCAGCGGCTCACGATTCCGGGCAAGGGCGGCGCGGCGCCGGTGACGCAGAAGCCGACGTCGGGGGGCTCGACGTACACGGTGCGCAGCGGGGACACGCTGAGCGGCATCGCGGGGCGTCACGGCACGACGGTGAACGCGTTGCAGCAGGCGAACAACATCGCCAACGCGAACAAGATCTACGTGGGCCAGAAGCTCACGATTCCGGGCAGGAGCGGCGGTGGGGGGACGGCGAACCCGCCGCCGACGACGGGCGGGGTGGGCGGCACGCCGGGCACGTCGGGCGGCAAGGGTGGCGTGTCGGTGGCGCAGCTGCGGAGGATCATGCCGAACCTGTCGCAGGCGAAGGCGGAGCAGTACCTGCCGCACCTGAACAAGGCGATGGCGGAGGCGAACATCAACACGCCCCAGCGGCAGGAGATGTTCCTGGCGCAGCTGGCGCATGAGAGCGGCGAGCTGCGCTACATGGAGGAGATTGCCTCTGGCGCGGCGTACGAGGGGCGCAAGGACCTGGGCAACACGCAGCCGGGCGACGGCAAGCGCTACAAGGGCCGGGGCCCCATCCAGCTCACGGGGCGCGCCAACTACCGGGCCGCGGGCAAGGCGCTGGGCATCGACCTGGAAGGCAACCCCGAGCGCGCGAAGGATCCGGACGTCGCGTTCCGCATCGCGGGTTGGTACTGGGGCTCGCGCAACCTGAACAGCTACGCGGACGCGGGCAACTTCCGCGAGGTCACCCGCCGCATCAACGGCGGCTACAACGGCCTGGCCAGCCGCGAGATGTACTACCGCCGCGCGCAGGACGTGCTGGGCTGAGCGGAGACTGCGTCTCCTCGCGGACGGGCGTGAGGGTAACGCCCGTCTGTGACGTCGGACGCCAGGTCCCGTGAAAGGGCCCGGGGACGCGGCGTGGTGCCGTGATTCCGGGCACCTGCCCACGGCGCACCCGCTGCAAGACGTCCGGGTTCCTCCTTCGGAGCGAGCCCGATGTCCCGAATCGATTCTGCCGGCAGCAGCCCTGTTCCCCTCGACAGCCCTCTTCCCGACGTCCCCGGACCGAAGCCCCGTGAGGCCCTGGATGCTCCGCGACCCGCGTCCAGGCGCTCCTCCGTCGCGGAGAGCAGCAGCTCCGCGCCCACGTCCCTGAAGCCCGCCGCAGTCCCGGGCTCACCGACGCGCAACGAGCTGCGGGCCTATGACGGTCCGCCCGGGACTCCCGGGCAGTCCCCCGTGGCTCCAGCGCCGGGAGGCCTCGCGGGCCCAGCCGTGTCCGCCCGCGAGCTCGCCGCGCTGGGCGGTCGCCTGCGTCCCGCGTCCGCTCCCGTCCCCGAGGACGTCTACGCCACGCTCCAGTCGCACCTGACGCGCAGCCTGTCGAACCCCTTCCTCACGGACAGCGACGTCCAGGCCACGCACGCCGTGCTCGGCTCCGCTCTCCGGGACGCATACCGCGCCACGCTGGATCGCATGGACCGCGACGGCCTGCTCAGCACGTACGTGTCCCGGATGGATGCACCTGCTCGCCAGTCCTTCCTGGAACAGGCCGCGTCGAACGGTGTCCTCCAGCGGCGTCCAGGCGGCGTCTCGGGGGCGCTGGGCATGCCCGGGCGACCGGAGGTCTTCGTCAATGATCCGAAGCTGCCCGGGGCGCTGCGGGACGCGGTGAACGCCCACGCCACCGACGCCGGCCACGCCGCCGTCCAGGCCTACGACGCCTACCTGCGCCGCTATGGCGAAGCCGTGGGCCAGGCCGACAGCCTGCGCGCACTGCGCACGCTCGGGCCGCCCCAGGCGTTGGACCTGCGCGAAACAGTGCTCGGGCTCACCTGGGCCGACCCCCGGCGCGAGCGCTACGAAGCCGAATGGAAGACCGGCCTTGGCCGTCCCCAGGCCTCGCAGGTCCAGGCCTACGAAAAGGCCACCGCCCGCGCGCTGGTCCTCACCGGCCAGCAGCCCGCCGGCGCGTTCCTCACCGCCGAAGCGAGCGCGTCCCTCGACCGGTTCAAGCTGAAGTCCGAAGCCCACCTCGATGCGCGCGGCACCGCCGAGGTCCAGACGCAGGGGGGCGTGGTCGCCAAGGGAGGACCCCTGGAGCTGGAGCTGATGACGGACGCGCACGGCAGGACCGAGGCGGAGCTCCAGCTCAGCGTGGGCATCGCCAGCGTGGGGCGCGACTCGGAGGGCAAGGTGGAGCTGTCCCTGGGAGCGGGCTCGCACGCCCGGGCGCACGCGAACCTCAACCCCCGCACCGCGGAGTTCGGTGGCGGCGTGGCCTTTGAACTCTCCGACAAGTCCCACCAGCACCACGCCACCCTCAAGCTGGGCTACGGCCTGCGCGGCCTCACCCCGGAGCGTGCCGCCCAGGCCCTCCGGAGCGACGTCCCCGGTGTCTTCAGCCGCCCGAAGGACCTGGATCCCGGCACCTCGTGGGACGCGCTCCCCCCGGAGCGCCGCGCCCTCTACGAACGGCAGGGCTGGACGCGCGAGGAGTGGGCCGAGGACTCGCGGCGCTGATCACCGCGCGGTCAGGCCCCGGCCAGGGGCGTCCGTGGCTCCGTGGGTGGTTCCGGCTTCGCCTGCGGATCAGGTCCCGGGCGCATCGTCCAGGCGGACCACAGCGCCAGGTGCCAGGGCAGGACGAAGAGCCAGAAGGGCTGCGAAGCGGAGAGCCCGACGAGGGCCGCCACGCTCCAGGCCGCCGCCAGCAGCCACAGTCCCCACGAGCCGACGACGTGCGCCGTCCGATTCCCCAGGCCGTGGCCGAAGAGGGCGCTCAGCGTGGGGATCCACACCGCCAGCAGGGCGGGGAGGAAGGGCTCCGTCCACGGGCGCTCCCAGTCGAAGTGCCCGAAGCTCATGACCAGCTGCGCGACGGCGACGACGCCCGACTGGTACAGCGCGGACAGCAGCGTCGCGGCGATGCCCACTGCCCCGGGGCCCGTGTAGGGCTTGGATGGGACGGGGTGGGCGCGGGCGGGGGTCTCCAGCAGCTCGGGCGGCAGCTCCAGTGCGTACGGATAGCCCAGGGACAACAGGGCGTCCTTCGCCGCATGCCGCACCGTCGTCCTGTCGCGGCCCCGGTGGTGGCCCAGGGGATTGTCCCGGTCCATCAGGTACAGCAGCACGTCGGCGCGGGCGCGAGGCGACTCATCCGCCGGCAGGGGCCGGCCCAGCGCCGCGATGAGCGCGTCGATGTCCGCACGCACCATGCCGGGCGAGCGCACCGCGTCCAGCAGCTCCGTGAGCGGTGGGAACGTCTCCGTGGCCACGGGCACGGGTTGTCGGATCCGTGCGGCCGCGTCCACGGGCTCGGGACGTCCGGTCATCGCATCCGTGGCCCCCGGGGTGGGCAGGTCGGTCATCGCGTCCGCCGCCACGGCTTCGGGAAGGTCGGTCGTCGTGTCGGCGCCAGGCGGCGCGGGACGGTGGGCCTGCTGGGACATGGGGTGCTCCTCACCGACAGTCATGCTCCGACCCGATACTCCGGCGCAACCGGCCCCCTCGCAGCGGGCGTGGCCGCTCGCGGGACTTCAGCCACCTATGAGGCGCCCGGCGGCAGGGGGGTGGAGGCGCCGTCTGGGGGGCAGGGGGGCGGCCGCGCGCGACGGACACCTGCACCCCCCCATGCGCACCCTTCCCCTAAACACCTTCCAACCCCGTGAGGACGCGGATGCCGATGGAACGAGCGCAGCGGTTCGTGGACGCCCTGTTGAAACTGGAGGCGGACGGTGACGTGGAGTCGCTGGTCGCCCTCTTCGCCGATGACGCCCAGGTGAGCAACATCGCCTCGTCCAGCGTCTTCACCGGCCTCGACGGCGCCCGCCGCTTCTGGACCGAATACAAGGGCACCCTGGGCAGGGTGAAGTCCACCTTCCGCAACGTGATTGAATCCGGTGACCGCGTGGCCCTGGAGTGGGAGACGCAGGGCCAGGCCGACAACGGCGCCGCCATCGCCTACGAAGGCGTCTCCATCATCGAGTGGGACGGCGACCGCGTCCGGCGCTTCTTCGCCTACTTCGACCCGCACGCCCTGGGTCAGGAACTCTCCCACGGCACCGCGCCCCGGTCGGAGGTCCCGGCGACCACCCCGGCGTAGCGCGCCGCGCGACTTTCAGGGCCCGGGGGTTCAAGGGGATTCCACCCCCGGGCCGCTTATCGCTGCCGCAAGTGGCTCCGGGACCCTGTGTGCACTCCCGTGCACTCGACCCGCGAGCCGGGGTAGCGTGGAGGGGCGGCCGCCCCCCATTACGACGGGCCGCGTCGTCCCCCTCTGGGAATCCCATGATGACCCGCGTCATTGCCCCCCTCCTGGCCGTCCTGCTCCTGGCCGCCTCCCCTGCCAGCGCGGCCCCCGCGTCGGACGCCCCCGTGCTGGTCGCGGCGACGAAGCGAAAGTCCTCGAAGCGCAAGCCCGTCCCGCCCGCGCCCCCTCCCCAGGAGGCAGCGCCCGCGGCCCCCACCCCCGCCCCCGCCGCGCCCCCGCCGGTGACGCCGGACGTGGCGCCGCCGGTGTCCGCCACCCCGGAGCCGCAGGACGCGGCGGGCTCCCCGTCGGAGCCTGGCCTGGATTTCGACCTGCTCACCCCGGAGGCGGAGGCGACGGCGGGCCTGTTGGATCCAGAGCTGGAGGGTCAGCTCAAGACGCGGCGCACCATGCTCAAGCTGCACCAGGGCCTGGGCCTGGGCATGGCGGGCGGCCTCACGGCGGCCACCGTGCTGGGGCAGATCCAGTTCAACCGCTCGTTCCGGGGCGGCGGGGATGATCGCTCCCTGCTCGCGTGGCACCGGGGCGTCGTCATCGGCACGTCGCTGCTGTTCGCCACCGTGGGCACGCTGGGCCTCCTGGCGCCGGATCCGGTGGAGCGCGACTTCCAGTGGGACTCGGTGACGTTCCACAAGATCTTCATGAGCCTGGCCACCGCCGGCATGGTGGCGCAGGCCGTGCTGGGCATCCTCGCCACGCAGAGCTACGGCGAGCTCTCCGAGCCGAAGTACGCCACCGCGCACCAGGTGGTTGGCTATGCCACGCTGGGCTGCGTCGCCGCGGGCATCGTGACGCTGACCTTCTGACCTCACCCCCCTGCCGTGAATGTCTCCGCGCGCCGGCCGTTGTGCGGAAGCAGAGCCGTACCCCCTCTGGAGGACGCCGTGATTGTTCGACGACTCGCCACGCTTGCCGCCCTGATGCTCGCGCTCCCCGCCGCCGCGCAGGACGCCGCACGGCTGTATTCGGTGAAGAAGGACGCCAGCTCGCTCACCTACAAGCTCATCCACAAGCTGCACGAGGTGTCCGGCAAGGCCGCTCCCAGCGAGGGCAAGGCCGTGCTGAAGCCGGACGGCACCCTCCAGGTGGCCGTGCGCGCGCAGGTGAAGGACTTCGACTCGCAGAACTCCAACCGCGACACGCACATGCTGGAGGTGACGGAGGCGGCGAAGTACCCGCTCATCGAACTGAAGGCCGTGGCCACGGGCGTGAAGCCCCCCGCGACCTTCCCGGGCACCGTGTCGGTGGTCCTCAAGGGCAAGCTCACCTTCCACGGCGTGACGAAGGACGTGGTGGTCCCCATGACGGTGAACTTCGCGTCCGCCAGGCAGGTGACCGCGGACGGCACCTTCGACATCAGCCTGGAGGGCTACAAGATTGAGCGCCCCTCGCTGCTGATGGTGAAGGTGGACGACAAGCTGGTGCTGGAGAACCACCTCGTCTTCCAGGAGGGCACGTGAGCTCGTCGCGTCGCGACTTCTTCAAGAAGCTGCTGGGCACGGGCGTCGTCGTCGCGGGCATCCCCGCGTGCGCGCCGGACATCGACCCCTCGCCGCTGCTGGACGTGCCCACCCCGGGCGAGGACGGCATCGTGGCGCTGGTGGTGCCGCGCTACCCGGACCTGGCGCGCGTGGGCGGCTCCGTGACGCTGCGCTTCCCGGGCGGCTCCGGGCAGGAGAACCTGCTGGTGGTGCACCCCGCGGACAGCGTCTTCGCGGTGCTGTCCGCCACCTGCACCCACGTGGGCTGCCCCATGGGCTTCGACGGCCAGGAGGCCGTGTGCCCCTGCCACCTGTCGCGCTACGACCTCACGGGCGCGGTGACGAACGCGCCCGCGACGGTGCCGCTCAAGGCGTACGTGGCCACGTACAACGCGGGCACCGAGGTGCTGAGCATCTCGCTCAAGTCCGGTGACGACAACTTCCCCTCCGTGGTGAACGGGACGCTGACGCTCTCGTTCGCGCAGTTCCCCGCGCTCCAGGACACCGGCGGCATGGTGAGCGGCACGCCCACCGGCTACGGCAAGACGGTGTTCGTCTTCAAACTGGAGGACGGCACCTATTCGGCGGTGGACTCCGTCTGTCCGCACCAGGGTTGCGAAGTGGGCTTCGAGTCGGGCCTGGACGGGCTGCTGTGCCCCTGCCACGCGTCCCAGTTCAGCAAGACGGGCGTCCTGACGCCGGGGACGGGGGCCGCGACCAGCGACCTGAAGAAGTTCACCGTGGCCGCGGATGCGTCCGGGGTGGTCGTCACCATCGCGTGAGGCGCGGGCTTCGCGGGCCCGCGCCCTTCCCGGCGCGGCCTAGCGGAGCCGGCTCCAGAACGAGCGCCGCGAGGAGATGCGCTCCAGCGCGTCCTGCAGCTCCTCGTCCTGGTCCGCGCGGCTGGCGATGTCCCCCAGCGCGATGATGCCCACGAGCCGGTCGTCGGGCTCCACGACGGGGACGCGCCGCACCTGCCTGCGGCCCATCAGGTCGATGACGCCGTGCAGGGCCTCCTCCGGCAGCACCGCCTCGATGTCCTCCGTCATCACGTCCGCCGCGCGCAGGCCGTCCACGGCGCGCCCGCCCGCGAAGGCCCGCAGCGCCAGGTCCCGGTCCGTGACGAGCCCCAGCAGGCGCCCCTCGCCGTCCACGATGGGCACGACGCCGCAGTCCTCGTCCTTCATCAACTGCGCCACCTCCCGCAGCGTGCTGTCGTGCCGGGCGGTGCGCACCGCCCGGGTCATGATGTCGCGCGCGGTGAGCGGCTCGCGCTGCCAGCGCCGCCGCGAGGGGGTGGACGCCGAGGACGGGGTGGCCCGGGCGGGCTGCTCGCGCGGGGCCTGGGGCCGGCGGTCGCGCAAGAGGGGCTCCTCGCCGCCGTAGCCGGTGCGGTCCCAGTCCCGGTAGTCGGCGCGCTGGCGGGGCATCTCCAGCTCCTGGTCGCCCGCCGTCCTCCCGGGCGCCTGTCCGGCGGAGGCGCGCGCGTCCCGGTCGTCGCTGCTTCGCGGCCACTGGCCCGTGGCGGAGCGCACGTCCCGGTCATCGCGGCCGTAGGGGCCCGCGGAGCCGCCGCGCTCCCCTTCGCGGTCCCCGCTCCAGGCGCCGCTGTCGTCCACCTGGGTGCGCACCTGGCCCAGGCGCCACGCGGCGGCGCGGTGGAAGCGGCCCTGGCGCGCGGAGGCCTCCTCGTCACGCGCGGGGCTCCACCCGCTCACGTCGGATTCGGAGCGCTCCCGCGAGCCCGGAGGGGCCGTGTCGGGCGCGCGGTGCGTGGCCATGGCGTCGGTGGGAGGCGTGGAGCGGTCCGCGCGCCCCAGGTCCTGCCGGCCGTTTCCGTTGCTGTAGTCCTTGGTTCCCATGTGCGTCGCGAGCCTCCTGGCCTGACGAACATGGGAAGTCCTCCGGAGCGCGCAAAGCTCCAGCCGACCGGGAGCGGCGACGGTTGCCCGTCCGCCCTGCGCGAAGGGCCCGGGGGCCCTCAGGCGACGGTGAGCGCCTCGCCCAGGTGCACCAGCCCCCGGAAGTCCTCCAGGTCCGCGCCCGCGTCCGGCGCGGCGATGGCCATGGCCCCCAGGGGCAGGCCCTCCGCCAGCCTGGCCAGCAGCGAGCGGTGGGCGCTCGCGCGCGCGTCCTCCACGCCCGCCAGGTGCTCCAGCGCGACGATGGCGTCGGTGTCCACGGCGGTGCTGGCGTGGGACTTCAGGTCGCCGGCCGGCGCCAGGCCGTCCTCGCGCGCCCAGCTGCGGTTGAGCACGTAGCCCGCGAAGGGCAGCCCGCGCGCCTGGAGCGTCTCCTTGAAGAAGGTGGCCTCGCGCAGCGCGGCGGCCTCGGGTGACGTGACGAGCAGGAAGGCCGCGTCCTTGGACGCCAGCTGGGTGCGCAGCCGCTCCGTGTGCAGGCGGATGCCGGCGAACAGGCCGCCGAAGGCCCCCACGAAGGTGCGCATCTCCTGCGCGAAGCCCCCGCCGAAGACGCCGTCCAGCACCTTGCCCACCAGCGCCTGCGCGCCCTGCCACAGCCGGCCGGTGCGGCCGAAGTCCGGACCGAAGAGGGAGATCACCCGGTCGTCCAGGAAGCGCGCCAGCCGGCCCGGGGCCTCCAGGAAGTCCAGCGCGTGGCGGCTGGGCGGGGTGTCCAGGAGGATGAGGTCGTAGTGGCCGTCCGTGAGGAAGCCGTCCAGGGCCTCCGCGGCGGCGTACTCCTGCACGCCCGCCACCAGCTCCGACAGGAAGCGGTACAGCCGGTGGTCCAGGATGGCGCGCGCGGCGCTCTCCGTGGCGGACAGCTTGCGCACCATGCGCTCGAAGACGACGCCCGGCTCCAGCATCCACACGTCCAGGCGGCCCTCGCCCCGGGGGCCGTCCGCGTACAGGCGCTCCGGCGGGACGGTGGTGGGCTCCGGGCCGTTCTCCTTCAGCCCCATGGCCTCCGCCAGCCGGCGCGCCGGGTCGATGGTGAGCACCAGCACGTGGCGCCCCGCCCGCGCCGCGGCCACGCCCAGCGCCGCCGCCGTCGTCGTCTTGCCCACGCCCCCCGCGCCGCACAGGACGATGACCCGCTTGTCGCGCAGCATTGCGTCCAGGTTCATGGCGTGGCCTCCCGGCCGCCGGTCCGGGCGGCCTCTTCAAACGTGGGCACCAACAGCTCCGACAGCCGCTCCACCAGCGCCTGCCCGGTGAGGGGCAGGTCCGGAAGCCCCCATTGTGGCACGGCCGTGCCCGCCCGCAGCCGCTGCCGGGCCTCCCGGGCGCGCTCCAGCCGCTCCAGCGCGCGCTGCCCGCGGTGCGGCCCATGCGCCTCCAGCAGCCGCTCCAGCGCCGCGCGCGACTCCGGCGTGAAGGGGTCCTCCGGCATCCGGTTGAGCACCGCGACGGACAGGGGCAGCCCCACGTCCTTCAGCTCCCGGGCCAGCGACAGCGTCTCGCTCACCGGCAGGGGCTCCGGCAGGCTCGTCAGCACCACGCCGGTGCGCTCGGGGTCCTGCAAGAGGTCCAGGCCCTCGCGCATCGCGCGGCCAATGGGCCCGCCCGGGATGAGCGACAGCAGGCTCCGGGGCAGGGTGGCCAGCGCCATGGCGTGGCCGGTGGCGGGCAGGTCCAGCACCGCCAGCGGGTACAGGGGCCGGCCGTCCGGGTGCGTGCGCCGCACCAGCGTCAGCATCTGGTACAGCAGCCCCATCTCCTTGAGCGCGGGCCCGGCCTCCAGGAAGCGCCGCAGCGCGCGCGAGCGCAGCGCGGCCTCCGCCAGCCACTTCGCCGGCAGCGTCTCCTCCAGGAACTGGCGGTGCCCCTCGGAGGCGGACAGGCGCACGAAGGACAGGTGCTGCCGCACCGCGACCACCTTCGCCCCGGCCTCCTTCGCCCCCACCAGCCCCGCCAGGGTGGACGGGCCCCCCTCGTCCGGGGACAGCTCCGCCAGCAGCACCGGACGCCCGGAGCGCGCCGCCGCCACGGCCAGGGCCGCGGACAGCGTCGTCTTCCCCACGCCGCCCTTGCCCGACACGAGCACGGCGCGCTTGTTCCACAAGGAGTCCAGCACCACGCCCCCATCCACCGCGCCTGCGCGCGACTCTTCACAGTGAGCAAGGAGGCGCGTTCCGACAACCGGCCCGCGACGCGCCTCCCGGCGACCGTCCGCACGGCCGCCCGCCGGCAATCATAGCGGCTTCTGTTCACCACCCGGCAGACCCTCCCCCCCAGGAAAACAGGGGGCCGGACGCGCGGCGTTCACCCGGCGCCGTTCCCCCGCGCACGAGTGTCCACGACGTGACGGCACCCACCGCACCCCTCCCACCAGGCCACCCGCACGGGTGGCCGCGGGGGACCTGGAGGGTCGTCCGGGGCCAGGTCACCCGGGAAAGAGGGAGTCACGGGCTGGTGACGTTGGTCCGGTTTTGAGTACCCTCGGAGTCTCTGCGTGGGAGAGGGTATGGCAGCGCTAAGGGAATGGACCTTCGGGGCACAGCATGTGTCGCTGGAGTCTTCGGACATCCTCTGGGCGAAAATCCGAGGCGCTTTCTTGGAGGAGGAGGTGCGGCAGCTGGTGGGCGTCTTCCACGAGCTGGCGACGGGCCTGGGCGGGCCCTTCTACCTGGTGGTGGACCTGGGCGGCTCCATGGGGCCCATGACGAGCGGGCCCCCGCTGTCGGTGATGCCGCGCAAGTACCTGGCCGAGCACGTCCGCCCCGAGTGGTTCCGCGCCATCGTCTTCTTCGGGGGCAAGCGCCCCCAGCGCGAGGTGCTGCGCGCGCTGGTGGTGGCGCTCCAGTTCACCGGCCGCGTGAAGCTGGAGGCGGAGTTCCTGGAGACGGCCAAGGAGGCCCGGGCGTGGCTGGAGTCGCACCGGGAGCGCCACCTGCTCCCGCCCGCCGGCGCCCTGCCCTGAGGGCGGGGGCGCGGGCTGCGCCGGTTCAGTGGACGGCCCAGCGCTCGGCGATCTCCTCGCACGCGAGCACCACGTCGCCCAGCCGGCGGATGTGCGCGCGCGGCGCGACGAAGAGCGACCCGGCGAACACGTCCACCACGGTCATCAGCCGGTGGTCCGCCGGGCCCAGCCGGCACAGGTGCTGCTCCGCGAAGCGCTGGAGCAGCGTGCCAATGTACTGCCCGGACCGTTCGTCCAGCGGGTGCGTCTTGGAGAAGTAGAGCTTCATCAACCCCACGCGCGGGGTGCCGTGCTTGTCCAGCCGCTGCACCACCACCTCCGGGCGCACGCTGATGGTGACGCCGGCCATCTCCAGCACCGGCGGCTCCGCGCCCACCGCGCTGATGATGGCGTCGTCCAGGTCCAGCCACGGCACCAGGTCCGCGAAGCGCTCCAGCGCCTCCGAACACAACTGCATGCGCTGCGCCTCGAACTCCGACGTGGGCACCGCGCAGGCGAAGCGGCGCTGGGCTTCGCGCAGGACGTTCATGTCCAGCCCGCGGCAGAGGAAGTCGGTGACGGCGTACGACGCCTCCGGGTAGCGCAGGTACTGCGCGTCCGGCGGGTGCTTCTGGTCGTGGATGATGCGCTTCCTGCGGGCGGGCGTCGCGATGAGGTATTCGCCCAGCTTGTTGACCGACACTCGCGGCAGTTCACGGGTTTCCGGCACGGTGATTCCCCCTCTGGAAGGCTGTCGGAATGGGTACACAGTACAGAGGGGGTCTGACATCCAAACGACAGGGAACACCTGCCCCGGAGGGCAGGTTCGCGAGGGGGCCCTTTCCCGGGATGGTGGCAGTCGGCGTAGGGTGGAAGGGCAGACTTCCGGGGGGAGTGAATCGAATGGATCAATCACGCGAATGGACGTGCGGCGCGCATCGCATCCGGATGCTGGCGCCGGACGCCCTGCATACGCGGTACGTGGGGCTGGTGGGCCTGCAGGACGCGAAGTGGGTGCTGCGCGTCTATGAGGAGATGGCGGCGCACGGGCCGTTCTACCTGGTGGCGGAGGTGCCGGGCTCGGAGCTGCCGGCCGAGTCGCGCAAGTACCTGGCCAACAACGTGCGCGCGGAGTGGATGCGCTCGGTGGTGTACGTGGGCTCGGACCTGACGCAGCGGGTGGTGGGCAAGGCGATGTCGGTGGCCATGCTGCTCACCGGGCACGCGGCCAGCTTCGACACGGTGTTCGTGGACACGATGACGCAGGCGCAGGCGTGGGTGGACGCCCATCGCCTGGAGCACGCGCCGCGCCGCGTGGGATAGGCCGTACGCGCCACGGGCCAGGACGGGGCGGCGTGCCCCGGGTCCTGGCCCGGCTGTCTGTCATTGGCGCGCGGCGTCTGGCTTCAGCGGTCGCGGTCTGGAATCCGGTCCGGGTGGCCGTAGCGGTACACGTCGGAGAGGGGATTGGTGCCCGCGTCGCTGCGGGGCCCGTCGCCGTCCGGCATGTCGTCCAGCGAGGCGCCGGAATCCCGCGCGCGCGGGTCGTACGGGTGCAGGCCGCTGGCGTCGCGGGGCGTCAGGTCCGGGTCGTCCCCGTCGCTGGCCTGCCGGGGGCGGACGCCCTTCTCGTCGGCCTCGGTGAGCTCATCGCGGGGCGCTGCCTCGTCATCGTTCGTGTCGGGACGCGGGTGGGCATGGCGGTCGGCCTCCTCGTCGCGAGGAGAGGAGGCGGTGGAGCCCTGGCCTTCGCGGGGCGCGGAGGCTTCGTCCCCGGGCGCGGCGGTCGGGCGCCCGTAGAAGTCCTCGGCGGGCTGCGGGGGCGTCTGACGCTTGGTGCTGTCGGCCATGATGTATTCCTCCGTCCGACTGAGCTTCGTAACGGTCCGCGTGTCCGGCAACCTGCTTCGGAGCCGGCCACGGTGAGGCCGGAGGGCAGGCGACCGGGCTCACACCGGCTCATGCCCGTCGTCGTCCTCGTCCTCGTCCAGGGCCTCCTCACCGGGCCCCGCCAGCTCGTCCAGGCCCGCCATGTCCACGGGGAGCGGCCGCTCGTCGTTCACGTCGGGCGTCACGTCGTCGCCTCCCAGGAACGGCGGCGGCGCCACCGGCTCGGACGCCATGGAGGCCTCGTCGGACGTCAGCTCCGCCGGGTGCAGGCCTCCCTCCAGCAGCTCCGCCTGGTTGCGCCGGCCGGTGGCCTCCCGCGCCGCCTCCGACACCTCCTCCGCCGCGGCCTGCCGCCCATAGCCGGGGGCGTGCTCGCGCAGCCACGCCCGCAGGGCCCCGGCCAGCGCCTCCGCGGAGTCGAAGCGCTCCGACGGCGCCTGTCGCAGCGCCCGGACGGTGATGGCCCGCAGCCCCTCCGGCACGTCGCGCGTCAGGTGCTCCACCTCCCGGGAGCCCACCAGCGCCATCCGCGCGGCCACCTCCGTCATCGGCATCCACGTGGGGCCCTGCGCCTCCACCGGCGGCAGGTCCGACGGGGGCAGGGGCGCCACGTCCCCCAGCGTGAGGGGGTGCGTGCCCGTCAGCACCTCCAGGAGCACCAGGCCCAGGCTGAACAGGTCGCTGCGCGCGTCCATGGGCTCGCGGCGCAGGGCCTCCGGGGACGCGTACGCCACGTCCCCCTTCACCAGGGGCCGGCTGGTGATTTCGCGGCCGGGCAGGGTGGAGAACGCGGCGGTGAAGTTCGTGAGCTTCACCTCGCCGTGCACGCCCAACCTCAGGTTCCGGGGGCTCACGTCGCGGTGGATGATGTGCAGCGGCCGGTTCCACTCGTCGCGCAGCGTGTGCGCGTGGTGCAGGGCCTCCGCGACCTCGGAGACGACCCACGCGGCGAAGGCCGGGGACATGGGCTTTCTGCGCATGGCCACCAGGTTGAGCACCGTGTCCAGCGACCGGCCCTCCACGTACTCCATCACCACGTGCGGCACGCCCCGGTACGCCTTCAGGTGGTAGACCTTCGCGATGCCGGGGTGGTTGAGCCGGAACGTCAGCTCCACCTCCTCCACCAGCCGCCTGCGCGCCACGAAGCCGGACGGGTTGCGCAGCCGCTTGATGACCACCGGGCCGCCCAGCCCGCCCCGGTAGCGCCGGCGCGCCAGCATCAACAGCTCCCCGGTGGCGCGCACCTCCAGCTTTCGCACGAACTCGAAGGCCGTGCCTCCCACGGTGAACAGCACGCGCGGCCGGCGCGGCACGCCCGGAATCTCCTCCGTCGTCGTATCGGGGGTCTTCATGTCCTGCGTCCAACCTCCAGGGTCGAGCGGAAATCGCTCGACCCCGCAGGTAGCACAAACCCTGTCGCGGGGAAAACCTCCAGGGTTGGATGAAGTCCATGCGACCCTGGGGGTTCAGCGGCGCCGGTGCAATCCCAGACGCCGGGCCCACTTCTCCCACAGGCGCCGCCACGCCAGCCTCCGGGCCACGCGCCAGGGCATGGGCGGCGGGATGGGCGCGGCCAGCCCCTGGGAGGGGGCGGGTGACGCGGGGGACGCGCTGGAGTGGGGCGCCGCTCCCGGGACGCGGATCTCCTGGGCGCGGGCCCACCGTCGCATCTCGCGGGCCTCCTCATTGCCGTCGAAGAACTCGTCGGACTCCTCCGTGACGGCGTCGTGGGGTGGCGGGGCCTCGAAGAGGGGGACGTCCCAACTGGACGGGGCACGCTCCAGGGCGGTGCTCAGGTCCGCGTAGAGGTCCGAGCCCATGGGGTAGCGCTGGGTGACGTCGTGCCGGAGCATCCGTTCGCAGATGGCATCCAGCTCGCGGGGCACGCGCGGGTTGAGCATCCGGGCGGAGCGGTGGGGGGCGGCGCGGATGCGGCCCAGCAGCGCCTCCGCGGGCACGTTCGTGGGGTAGGGGAAGTCGCCGGTGAGCACCTCGAAGAGGACCAGCCCCAGCGAATAGAGGTCGTCGGTGGGCTGGTAGACGTAGCGGGTCAGGTTCTTGGGGTAGCGCAGCCAGTACCGGAGCAGCTCCGGGCTGCGGTAGCTGGGGGTGCCCGGCGGGGGCCGGCCGTCGGTGATGTGCGCGGCGCAGGCGTGGTCGCTGGAGCCGAAGTCCACCAGCACCGGCCGCGCGTCCGACGCCCGCACGATGATGTTGCTGCCCTTGATGTCGCGGTGGCGCACGCCCGCGCGGTGGATGAAGTCCAGCGTCAGGGCCAGCTCCGCGAACAGCCGGGCCACCTGCCGGGGCGACGGCCGCGACTCCAGGGCCCACTCGGACAGCGTGGGGCCCTCCACGTAGTCCATCACCAGGAACAGGTAGCCGGTGCTGGGGTGGGGCCAGCGGTGGTAGCCGCGCAGCGCCACCACGTTGGGGTGGGCCATGCGGTGCAGGACGCTCACCTCCTTGAGCGTGCGCGCGTCCACCTGCGAGCCCTCCTCGGCGTCCTGGGGACCGTGGAGCGCGAACTTCAGCGCCACGGGCACGCCCCCGGTCTCCGCCAGGAACACGGTGCCGTAGCCCCCGGTCGCCAGGCGCTTCAGGAGCTTGAAGCTGCCCACCACCTCCTGGGGTTGGAGCAGCAGCGGATGGCCTTCGATTCCCATGCTCATCGCGGGCACCTCCCAGGGCCCGCAGGGCGGGAAACAGCTGTAGGACGTGGAGGGTTCAGTTCAAGAGGAGGGATGTGGCTGGGCGGACGCATGGCTGGGAGGGTCCGTAGGACCTGGGAGGTCCATAGCATGGCACCTGCCCCTTGGGGTAGTGTCGGGGGAATG
Organism: Corallococcus sp. BB11-1; assembly: GCF_026626625.1. NCBI lineage: Bacteria > Pseudomonadati > Myxococcota > Myxococcia > Myxococcales > Myxococcaceae > Corallococcus > Corallococcus sp. BB11-1. Next base: position 274,571 of record NZ_JAPNJY010000001.1, read on the forward strand.
TCGGGTAGGACGCCGGACACCTGACTGCGCGAGGAACGTGGCTTTCCGGTCAGAGGTGGTGAGCGGCAATGAACGAGGAGCTGGCCATCACGGTGGGCACGGCGGCGCGCGCGGCCCGTGAGCGGCAGGGGCTGACCCAGGGCGACGTGGCCAGCCAGGTGGGCATCGCCATGGAGGTCTACAGCCGGATGGAGCGGGGGCGGGTGCTGCCCAGCTCCACCACGTTGCGCCGGTTGAGCATGGTGTTGCGCATCCGCGCGGACACGCTCCTGGGCTTGGACGGGCCCACGCCGCCGCAGGAGGCGCTGACGATGGCGCTGGCGGACCGGGAGGAGGATCCGCCCACGCTGCGGCGGCTGGTGCGAGCGCTCCGGCCGTTGAACGAGGAGGAGCTCAAGGCGCTGGGCCTGGTCATCCAGGGGGTGTTGGCGTTCCGGGCGCGCTGAGCGTTGGCGGGTCTGGCGCGAAAACTTGCGTGCCAGGGGGGAGGTGCAAGGTTTTGGGGGTGCCTGCGCCCGTCAACGAGAAGCTGAACACGGTGTTTGGAGCCGCCGCCCGGGATGCGCGGATGCGGTTGGGGCTCACGCAGGCGGACGTGGCGGAGCGGGTGGGCATCGCCATGGAGGTCTACAGCCGCATGGAGCGCGGGCGGATGTTGCCCCGGGCGCAGAACCTGCGGCGGCTGTGCGACGTGCTGGCGGTGTCCGCGGACGTGCTGCTGGGCGTGGGGCGGGGCGCGACGCCCGTGTTGTCGCGAGCCCCCTGGCGCGAAGAGGAGCCCGCGGAGCTGCGGCGCCTCATGCGCACGCTGCGGGAGCTGGATCCGCGGCGGCTGAAGGCCGTGTCGCGCGTGGTGAATGCGATGGTGGCGGTGCTGCCCGTGCCGGTGGCCCCCGCGCCGGTGGCCCGGAAGAAGGGCGCGGCGAAGAAGGGCTCGATGAAGAAGCGCCGGCCCGCCGGTTAGGTTGATTTCACGGACGCAAGCCCGTGGACGCTAACGTTCACCCAGGATGCGACCGTTGCGATCGATGGCGTAGTCCGCCCCCGCGTCCAGGATGGGAATGTCGAGCTGGATGCCACAGCGTTCAACCTTGGGGAGGAAGCTGACGAAGTAGAGATCGTCGTTCGCCTTCAAGATGGTCGCGTCGTACGTGTCACGTCGGGTCATGCACTTCGTCAGCGCTTCATTGCCAGTGTCCGCCTTGCTGTGGGGCGGGATGAATTCGTTGAGCGCGACGATGAAGGCCGCCAGCGCGGGCCCGTCGAGATGTGTCCCATCCTCATACGAGTCAGGGAAGTCGATCCGCTCGGCTTCCTCCGGCGTTCCTCGCGGTGCCCGTTCGTACTTGTAGTAACCAAACAAGGAACACCCGGGCAGCAGGCCAAGGAGGACGACGGCTGAGTTCAAGAGGCACTTCGTCATGGGCATGGCCAACGCTCGCATCCAATCCGTGCAAGCACAGCACTGCACAAGCCGACTCGGCCGGGTCAAGACTGTAATCTCTGCATGACGGTTCCCGCACGACCCACCACCGTGCAGCCCCACCACCCATTTCCCGTCTGCCCGCCCGCTCTGCGGACCCGGGGCCGGGCCGTCGTGCGCGCCCCCCTCCCCAATGCCAGACAGGTGGGGTAGCACGGGGACCACGCCATGCTCCCTCCCCCGACGCCAGTGGATGAGCCCCGGCGGCTTCAGGCCCTGCGCTCGCTGTGCCTGTTGGACACGCCCGCGCACGAACGCTTCGACCGCATCGTGCGCGCCGCGTCCCACCTGTTCCGCGTGCCCATCGCGCTGGTGTCCCTGGTGGACGAGGACCGCCAGTGGTTCAAGGCCCGCCAGGGCCTGGCCGCCGCCCAGACGCCGCGCGACGTGTCGTTCTGCGGCCACGCCATCCTGTCCTCCAGCAGCTTCGTCGTGCCGGACGCGCTGCGCGACCCGCGCTTCCACGACAACCCGCTCGTGGTGGGCGCCCCCTTCGTGCGCTTCTACGCCGGGCACCCCCTGCGCGCCGCGGACGGCAGCCGCGTGGGCACCCTGTGCCTCATCGACCACGCCCCGCGCGACTTCTCCGACGCGGACCTCGCCGCGCTCGCGGACATGGCCGGCTGGGCTGAGGTGGAAATCAACGCCCTCAACGAGCGCGAGGCCCGCACGGCGCTGGAGCAGCAGGAGCGCTTCTTCGAAGTCTCCGTGGACATGCTCTGCATCGCCGCCATGGACGGCACCTTCCTGCGCCTGTCCCAGGCCTGGAGCCGCACCCTCGGCTTCTCCGAGGCGCAGCTGTACTCCACCTCCCTCGTGGACCTGGCCCTGGAGGAGGACCGCGACGCCACCGCCCGGCACCTGGCCCGCGCCCGCGGAGGCGCCCCCGTCCTCCAGTTCGAACACCGCGCCCGCTGCGCCGACGGCTCCTGGCGCTGGCTCCAGTGGAACGCCGTCCCGGACCCCGACGAGGGCCTGCTCTACGCCGTGGCCCGCGACGTCACCCAGGCCCGCCTGCTGGAGGAGGAACGCCAGCGCGTGGAGCGCATGAAGAACGAGTTCATCTCCACCGTGAGCCACGAGCTGCGCACGCCGCTCACCTCCATCCGGGGCTCGCTGGGCCTGCTGTGCGGCGGCATCGCCGGCCCGCTGGACTCGCAGGTGGCGCAGATGGTGGGCATCGCCCACAAGAACAGCGAACGGCTGCTGCGCCTCATCAACGACATCCTGGACCTGGAGAAGATGGAGTCAGGCGGGCTGGACCTCCACCTGGAGTCCACCGACGTCGCCCCGCTGCTCGCCCAGGCGCTCCAGGCCCACCAGGGCTACGCGGCCGAATACGGCGTGCACCTGGACGTGGAGGTGCACGCCCCCGGCGCCCGCGCCCGCGTGGACGAAGACCGCTTCAACCAGGTGCTGGCCAACCTGCTCTCCAACGCCATCAAGTTCTCCCCCCAGGGCGAGCGCGTCACCCTCTCCCTTTCGCGCGAGCAGGGCTGCCTGCGCGTGGAGGTGGCGGACCACGGCCCCGGCATCCCGGAGGCCTTCCAGGCCCGCGTCTTCCAGAAGTTCGCCCAGGCGGACGCCTCCGACACCCGCCGGCGCCCCGGCACCGGCCTGGGCCTGAGCATCGCCCACGGGCTGGTGGCCCGCATGGGCGGCACCCTGCGCTTCAGCACCCGCGCCGGGGAGGGCACCCGCTTCTGCTTCGACCTGCCCGAATGCGACCCGGCCCCCTGAAGCCGATCCAAACCCCCTCCCCAGGCGCACCTCCTCCCATGGCCCCCATCCAGAAGGTCCTGCTCGTCGACGACGAGGACGACATCCGCACCATCGGTCAGTTGAGCCTCAGCCGCGTGGGCAAGTGGCAGACGGTGCTCGCCGCCTCCGGCGCGGAGGCCCTGGAGAAGGCCGCCGCGGAGGCGCCCGACCTCATCCTCCTGGACGTGATGATGCCCGGCATGGACGGGCCCACCACCTTCGGCCGGCTGCGCGCCCAGCCCGCCACCGCGAACACGCCCATCATCTTCATGACCGCGAAGATCCAGAAGCAGGAGGTCGCGCGCTACCTGGAGCTGGGCGCGGTGGGCGTCATCGGCAAGCCGTTCGACCCCATGACGCTGCCGCAGGAAATCCGCAAGCTGGTGCCCTGATGGAACCCCGCCTGTCCAAACGCTCCGCCGCGCTGGCCGCTGGCGCCCTGGTGCTCCTGTGCGCGCTGTTCGTGCTGGGGCGCCCGGGCTCCACCGCCGAACACGACCGCTACCGCACCCAGCTACGCCAGCTGCGCGTGGCCACCGCGGAGCTGGAGCTGGACGTGCTGCGCCAGCGCATGGGCATGCGGGAGGTCCACGGCTCCACCCAGGACGACTTCGACGCGCTCGTCGCCCGCGCCCGCGTGCTGCGCACCACGCCCGCCTTCCTGTCGGACGAAGGCCTGCGCTCGCTGACCGCGTCCCTGGACGCCTACGTGCGCGTGCTGGAGGACTCGCGCGCCCTGCTGGCGGAGGCCCGCCAGAAGGACGACCACTTCGCCACCCTGCGCGAGGCCTTCCCCCGGAGCGTCTTCGCCGCCACCTCCGCGCTGCCCCCGGGCCCCTTGCGCGAGCAGGTGGAGGTGCTGGGCGGGGACGTGCTCACCGTGTCCCGGGGCCGGGGCGGGGACTTCGGCTCGCGGGTGGAGGGCACGCTCGGGCGCATCGCCCGGGCCCGGGAAGGACAGGCCCTGTCCGCCCCCGCCGTCGCCGCGCTGGACGCGCTGGAGGCCCGGACGCGGGAGCTGACGGCGCTCCTGCGCTCGGCGGACGCGTCCTTCCAGACGCTCCTGGACCGCAGCGCCAGCAGCGAGGCCGAGCGCCTCATCACCACCTACCTCCAGCTCCAGGAGCAGTCCCAGTCCCGCGCGGAGCGCACGCGCATCGTCCTCTTCGGCGTGTCGTTCCTGCTGGTCCTCTACGTGCTCGTCGTCCTGGTGCGGCTGGCGCGGGCGTCGGCGGCGCTGGGGGAGCTCAACCGGGGCCTGGAGGCGCGCGTGGCCGAGCGCACCCAGGCGCTGTCCGCCGCCAGCGCGGAGGCGCGCGCCAGCGACGCGCGCAAGGCCGCCATCCTGGAGGCGTCCCCGGACGGCATCGTGGTGCTGGACGAGGCCGGCCGCGTGGCGGAGTTCAACCCGGCCGCGGAGGCCCACTTCCGCCTGGCGTCCGCCCGGGCGGTGGGCGCGGACTTCCTGGCGCTCGCGCTGCCCGCGACGCTGCCGGCGGCCCAGCGCGACGGCGTCCACGCCGCGCTCCAGCAGGACGGCGGCCCCGCGGCGCGCGTGGAGTCCCCGTGCCTGCGCGCGGACGGCGACGTGTTCCCCGCGGAGCTCACCTTCGCGCGGGTGCACGCGGACGGGCCCCCGCGCACCACCGTCTTCGTGCGCGACCTCACCGAGCGCAAGACCGTGGAGCGGATGAAGAACGAGTTCGTCTCCACCGTGAGCCACGAGCTGCGCACGCCGCTCACCTCCATCCGCGGCTCGCTGGGCCTGCTGGAGGGCGGCATCGTGGGGGACCTGCCCGCGCAGGCGCTGGACATGGTGCGCATCGCGCGCACCAACACCGAACGGCTCATCCGCCTCATCAACGAAATCCTCGACCTGGAGAAGATGGAGTCGGGGATGCTGGAGTTGAAGCTCCAACCCCAGACGGCGCAGGACCTGGTGGAGTCCACGCTGATGGGCCTCCAGGGCATGGCGGACACCGCGCACGTCACGCTGCGCTCGGACGTGGAGGGCGCGCCGCAGGTGAAGGGCGACCGCGACCGGCTCATCCAGGTGCTCACCAACCTGGTGTCCAACGCGGTGAAGTTCTCCCCCCAGGGCGCCTCCGTGGTGGTGTCCTCCAGCGTGGCGGCGGACGGCCGGGTGCGCTTCAGCGTCACCGACCAGGGCCCCGGCATCCCGGAGGAGAAGCTCTCCCGCCTCTTCGGCCGCTTCCAGCAGCTGGACGCCTCCGACACCCGCTCCAAGGGCGGCACGGGCCTGGGGCTGGCCATCTCGCAGGCCATCGTGGAGCAGCACGGGGGCCGCATCGACGTGGTCAGCCGCCCCGGCCACGGCGCCACCTTCCACTTCAGCCTGGAGTCCCTGCGCGCCCCCGCCCCGGTGCCCGGCGCCGTCGCCCCGCTGCCCCGGGACGAGTCGCGCCACAACGTGCTCATCGTCACCGCGGACGCGGACCTGTCCGCCCTGCTGCGGGGCCTGCTGTCCCACGAGGGCTACCGGGTGGTGCGCGCCGCCACGCTCGCGGAGGCCGTGCAGGCGGTGGACACCGCGCCGCCGGACGCGCTGGTGGTGGACACGCAGATGCCGGACGGGAACGTGCTGGACTGGGTGCGCCGCCTGCGCGAACAGCCGCGCACCCGTGAGTTGCCCGTGCTGGCGCTGTCCGGCCGGGCCGGGGATGGCTCGGCGGACGTGGGCACGCCGCTGCTGGTGGACTGGCTGCCCCGGCCCGTGGAGGAGACCCGGCTGCTGAAGACACTGCGCTACGCCATGCGCCAGCCGGGGCAGGCGCGGGTGCTGGTGGTGGACGACGACGCCACCACGCGCCGGGTGCTGTGCGCGCAGTTCGAACGGCTGGGCGCGCTGTGCATCGAGGCGGCGGACGGGGAGAGCGCGGTGGCGCTCGCGCGCGACACGCCCCCGGACCTCATCGTGCTGGACGTGGGGCTGCCCCGCCTGGACGGCTTCGAGGTGGTGGACATCCTGCGCCAGGGCAAGGGCCGCGCCACCCCGCTCATCGTCTTCACCGGCCGGGAGCTGTCGCGCACGGACCAGCGCCAGCTCACGCTGGGCATCACGCGGCACCTGACGAAGGCCCGCTCCTCGGAGGAGGAGCTGGTGAACTCCGTGCGGGAGCTGCTCAACGGACTGCTGGCCCGCCGTGACAGCGCGGCCCCCGAACCCAGAAAGGCGCTGCCATGAGCACCGCGCGTCCCCTCAACAAGACCCTCCTCTTCCTGGAGGACGACCGCGACCTCCAGGCCCTGGTCTGCACCTTCCTGCGCGACAAGGGCTACCAGGTCACCCCCGCGCGCTCCGCCGCGGAGGCGCGCGACGTGCTGCGCACCCAGCCGGTGGACGCCGCCATCGTGGACGGCCTGCTGCCGGGCATGACGGGCGCGGACTTCATCCGCGAGCTGCGCCAGACGCGCCCCGCGCTGCCGGTGCTCTTCGCCTCCGCCTTCTGGAAGGACCTGAAGAGCCACGAGCTGCTCACGCGCCAATTGGGCGTGGCGCGCGTGGTGCACAAGCCCTACCGCCCGGAGGAGCTGGCGGTGTGGCTGGAGCAGCTCTTCGCGCTGGCGGAGCCGCCGCCCCCGCCCCCGGAGGCCTTGTTGGAGGCGGAGGCGCCCGAACCGGAGGACGCCTTCGCGGCGAGCCTCGCCCTGCTCAGCGCGGACTACGGCGCGAAGTTGCCGGAGCGGCTGGCCACGCTGGCGTCGCTGCTCGGCCAGGGCCGCGGCGGGGACGCCCCGGCGATGGAGGAGGCCTACGGCGTCGTGCACAAGCTGCACGGCACCGCGGGCAGCTACGGCTTCCGGGACGTGAGCATCGCGGCGGGGAAGCTGGAGGACGTGCTGCAGCCCGTGCGCAACGGGGGCCCGCTGGACTGGGCGGCGGTGGACGCGGCCCTCCGCGCGCTGGAGGACGTGGTGGCCCTGCCGGTGGAGGTGGAGCCGGAGGCGGAGGTCGTGGAGCCCCCCGCCGCCATGGGCACGCTGCTGGTGATGGACGGGGACCCCGCCCTGCTGAAGGACGCGAAGCACATGGGGGAGCAGGAGGGCGTGCGGGTGGTGACGGCGACCTCCGCCCTGGAGGCTTGCGCGGTGGCCCAGCGCCAGTGGGTGGACGGGGCGCTGCTGCCCATGAGCCCCGAAGGCATCACCACGGCGAACGCGCTGCGGGCGCTGGACGGGCACCAGTCGCTGCCCCTGGCCTTCTCCAGCGCGGGGGGCGGGCTCCAGGAGCGCGTGGTCGCGGCGCACGCGGGCGCGTCGCTGTTCCTGCCCCGGCCCTTCACGCAGCAGGACTTCGCCACCGCGGCGGAGCGGCTGGTGACGGCGCGGCGGCAGGAGCGCGCCCGGGTGATGGTGGTGGACGACGACCCGGAGGCGGTGCGCGCCCTCTCCCAGGCGCTGGTGAGCGAGGCGGTGGAGGTGGTGGGGCTGGAGAACGCGTACGGGCTGCTGGACGCGCTCGCCCAGCACCGCCCGGACCTGCTGCTGCTGGACGTGCAGATGCCCGGGCCCAGCGGCTTCGACCTGTGCCGCATCCTGCGCCTGACGCCGGAGTGGCAGGACCTGCCCATCCTCCTGGTGACGGCGCAGGTGGGGCTGGAGTTCCGGCTGGCGGCGTTCCAGGCCGGCGCGGATGACTACCTGGCCAAGCCCGTGCTGCGCGAGGAGCTGCGCGCGCGCGTGCATGCGCGGCTGGAGCGGGCGCGGCTGTCACGCGAGCGGGCGGAGCGCGACGCGCTCACGGGCCTGATGATGCGCCGGCCCTTCGTGGAGGCGGTCACCACCCGGCTGTCGGAGGCGCGCCGCGTAGACCGGCCGCTGGCGCTGTGCTTCCTGGACGTGGACCACTTCAAGAAGGTCAACGACGAGCACGGCCACCTCGCCGGGGACCGCGTGCTCATGCGGCTGGGGCGCCTCTTGGGCGCGCGCTTCCGCCGCGAGGACCTGCGCGCCCGCTGGGGCGGGGAGGAGTTCGTCGTCGCGTTGCTGGGGGAGACGGCGCAGAACGCGCGCGACATCCTCTCCCGCACGGCGGAGGAGCTGGCGGGCATGTCCTTCGAGGGCGACCAGGGCGAGTCCTTCCACGTCACCTTCAGCGCGGGGCTCGCGGTGGCGCCGCAGGACGGCACCACCCTGGAGGAGCTGCTGCGCGTCGCGGACGCCCGGCTGTACCGGGCGAAGTCCAACGGCCGCAACCGCATCGAGCTGTGACTCAGGGCTCCTGGAACACGAACAGCCCGCTCGGCAGGTCCACGACGTACACGTACCCGTCCCCCGGCACGCGCATGCCGATGGCCCCCTGGTAGAGGCTGTCGGTGCTGCGCGGGTGGAACTCCTCGAAGGTGTCGAAGGACGCGATCTCCTGGGGGAGCGCCGGGTCGGCCACGTCGAAGACGCGCACGCCCTCGTGGTACCAGGCGACGTAGAGCCGCGTGCCCTTGAGCACCATGTTGTGGATGGACGTCTCTGCGCGCTTCTTCACCTGGGCGAGCAGCCGGATGCGCGCCGGGTCGGTGACGTCCAGCACGCGCAGGTGCGCGCCGAAACGCTCGCCGCCCTCGAAGGCGATGGTGCGCCCGCCAATCGTGCCCACCGCGTTCGCGTGGCTGTACTGGCCGGCGAAGGCATACCTGCCCAGCACGGGCGTCACGTCGGGACGGGTCACGTCCAGGACGACGTAGCCCGCGGTGCTGTGATTGACGTAGAGGCGGTCCTGGTAGGCGAACGCGTCATGCGGGTAGCTGGTCGCGTCCGCGCGCGGCACGGAGATGCGGCTCAAGAGCTTCGGGTCCAGCGGCGACGCCACGTCGAACAGGAGCGTCTCCCCGTTGGGCGCGGGGGACATGGCGTACAGCCGGTCCCCCTCCACGAACACGGTGTGCACGTTGATGGCGCCGCCGGGCAGGGCGCGCACGTACTGGGGCGCCGCCGGGTCGGTGATGTCGTAGACGATGACGCCGGAGTTGGCGCTGGCGATGTAGAGCGCGTCGCCCTTCGCCCAGACGCCGTTCCAGTAGCTGTCATTGGGCAGGTTCAGCGTGGTGCGCAGCACCGGGTGGGCCTTGTCCGTCACGTCGAAGACGGACAGGCCGCCCGCCTCCGTGCCCCGGGGCACGGACACCACGTAGGCATGGTCCTTCGTGACGTAGACGTCCACCGGGTCGCCCAGGGGGACGGCCGTCTCGGAGACGGGGATCAGCGGGAAGGAGCTGTTGGGCTCGTTCTCCCAGTTCATGCGCCGCGCGTCGAAGGTGCCGGCGTATTCGGGCACGCCGTTCGTGCAGCGCACGAAGCAGCCGGTGATGCGGCCCGGCTCCGGCACGCGGCAGCCCGCGAGCGCGTAGCGCTGCGCGGCCTTCGAGGGCATCGTGTACTCCGCCGTGAGGAAGAACCCCCGGGCGTCCGACTGCTGGCGCACCAGGGGGCGGCCCATGAGGGTGCCATCGAGGCCCAGGCGGAACCCGGCGCCAAAGGCGCTCTCGGCGTGGTAGCGCAGGATGGCGCGGTAGGTGCCGTAGGGCGACCGGGCCCCGAAGGCCGCCAGGTCGCAGCCGGACAGGTTGAAGCTGCCCGGGTCCTCGCAGTTCGCGCGGGGCGCCCTGTAGTCCGGATCCGCGCACGGCACGTCGGGGAGGACGTCCACGTAGTCGGTGCGCTCCACCGCCGTGCCCGTGGCCGGAGGGCCCGCGTCGGGAACCTCGGGGGTGTCCTTGGAGCAGCCGGACAGGAGCAGGGCGCCGGTGGACAGCGCCAGACGTGCAAGGGATTTCATGGGAGGGAGGGCTCCGGACGGCGAGGGCTTTCGGGGATCATGACGCACCTGCCAGGGCCGGGCCAGACGCCGTGCCTGGAGGTCGAGCGCGGCCGGCTCAAGGTTCGCGCAGGATGAGCAGGCCGAGCGCCCTCCTGGCGGTCGACGGCTTTTCGGGTCCGGGGGCGACAGGTCCCCCAGGCCTCACCCTCCACGCCGTGGAGCCGGCTAGGCTGTGGGCGCCATGCCCATCACGCGTCTGGAAATCGCAGGCTACCGCTCCGTGCGTCAGCTCCACCTGGAGCTGGGCCCGGTGAACGTGGTGGTGGGTCCCAACGGCAGCGGCAAGACGAACCTGTACCGGGCGCTGTACCTGCTCGCGGCGTCGGCGGAGGGGCGGCTCGCGCGCACGCTGGCGGAGGAGGGCGGCACGCCGAGCGTGATGTGGGCGGGTCCGCGCGACTTCAAGAAGCCGCTGCGGCTGAAGGTGGCGGTGGACCTGGACGACCTCGGGTACGAACTGCAATGCGGGCCCGTGCCGGGGTCGGGCACGGCCTTCGCGTTGGATCCAGAGGTGAAGGAAGAGCACCTGTGGGCGTACTCGGGCGGCCGCCGCGGGGTGTTGATGGAGCGCAAGGACCGCACGGCCTTCCTGCGCGACGCGGACGGCGCGAAGGTGACGTTCCCCACGGAGCTGTGGACCGCGGAGTCGGTGTTGGATCAGCTTTCGGATCCGCACCGCTTCCCCCGGCTGATGGAGGTGCGGCGCACCCTGGCGTCGTGGCGCTTCTACCACCACTTCCGCACGGACCCGGACGCACCCCTGAGGCACCCCCAGGTGGGCGTGCGCACGCCGGTGCTCGCGCACGACGGACGCGACCTGGCGGCGGCGCTCCAGACCATCCTGGAGGTGGGGGACGATGCCGCGTTGGAGCAGGGCCTCGACGACGCCTTCCCAGGCGCGCGGCTGGAGATCCACGCGCAGGAGGGGCGCTTCAGCCTCTTCGTCCAGATGCCCGGCCTGCTGAGGCCCATGGCGGCGGCGGAGCTGTCGGACGGGACGCTGCGCTACCTGTGCCTGCTGGCGGCGCTGCTCAGTCCCCGGCCGCCGCCGTTCCTCGCGCTGAACGAACCGGAGACCAGCCTGCACCCGGAGCTGCTCAAGCCCCTGGGCCGGCTCATCGTGAACGCGGCGAAGCACAGCCAGGTCTGGGTGACGACGCACGCGGAGGAGCTGGCCAACACCGTCTCCCAGCACTCCGACGCCCAGCCCGTGCACCTGGAGAAGCAGCAGGGCGCCACGATGGTGCGCAAGGAGCGCGCCCGGGACGATGACGGAGAAGACGCATGACCCCCGGGCTCTACCTGACGCACAAGCCCGTGGGCGCCACCAGCTTCGCCACCGTGCGAGCCTTCCAGGAAGAGGCCCAGGCCACGCGGCCCGACCGGCGCACGGCCCTGGTGCACGGCGGCACGTTGGATCCGTTCGCGGAAGGGCTGCTGCTCATGCTGGTGGGCCCGGCCACGCGCCTGTTCGAACTGCTGCACGCCGTGCCCAAGACGTACGTGGCCCGCGTGGAGTGGGGCACGGAGATGGACACCGGAGACCTGCACGGCCGCCCCGTGCACCAGGGCGACGCGAGCCCCCTGACCCCGGCCCTGCTGGACGCGGCGCTGGAGCCCTTCCTCGGGTGGGCGGAGCAGGTGCCCCCGGCCACCAGCGCGAAGAAGGTGGGGGGGGAGCCCGCCTACCGCAAGGCGCACCGGGGTGAAGTCGTGGACCTGCCCCCCTCGCGCGTGTACCTGCACACCGCGCGCTGGCGCTCCCACGACCTGCCGCGCGCCAGCGTCCTGGAGCTCACCTGCCGGGGCGGCTACTACGTGCGCTCGCTGGCCCGGGACCTGGGGCGGGCGCTCGGCTGTGGCGCGCACCTCTCCGCGCTGGACCGCACGGCCATCGGCCCGTGGAAGGACCCGGGCCCCGGCCACCGCGTGGAGCTGCACGGCCACGACCTGCTGCCCTGGGCGCGGGGAAGGGACCTCACCGACCAGGACGTGGGCGCGCTGCGCCGGGAACAGTCCATCCCCCTGTCGCCGCTGAAGCCCCCGGAGTGGCGCCTGCCGCAGGGCTTTCCGGATCCCCAGGCCCCGGTGCGAGGCTTCCACCAGGGGAGGCTGACCTTCCTGCTGACCGAGCGCGACGGCGCGCTGTGGAGCGGGATGGAGCTGCGAGGCGGCGTCTAGAAACCGCCGGCGGATGCCCTGGTGACCGGAATCACCACCCGGGGGGTGGGGGACTGGTGACTGTCACCACCATGGTGACTGGAGTCACCACCCCGCGGAGCGCGTCCTCGTCGCGCAACCCCCTGGAATCACAGCGGAACGACACGTAGGGACGGGTGGCACGACGCGCGCAATAGGTCCCGGCATGACCGCTTCCGACAAGGAAGCCGCTCCTCCCGGAGATCAAAAATGACCATCAAGACCACGACCACCGCCACCCTGAACAGCCGCCCCGCCATCTCCAACGCGCAGCAGGACCGGCTGATGGGCGCGCCCGCGAAGCTCCAGGGCAAGGAAGCGGCGCTGCTCCACTCGCTGAAGGACATGAAGTCCCAGCTGTCGGGCTTGAAGGCGGAGATCAAGGAGCTGAAGGCGGGACAGAACAAGGCCGACCAGTTCGTCGACTCGGACAAGAAGTTCTGCGTGCAGCCGCGCAGCAACTGGATGCCCAAGGACGTGGGCGCGCTGGTGGAGCTGAACAAGCTGAACCAGACCTCGGGCCCCATCAGCGCGGAGCAGATGGCGGACACCATCGACCGCGCCACCTCGGACCTGGACGGCCAGGCCGCCTCCACGGAGTACCGCACCGTCGCGGACTGGGCCATGAACAACCGCGAGCGCCTCACGCCGGAGGCGAAGCAGGTGATGGACATCTACTCCAAGTACGCGGCGCTCTCCCAGGCGCGCGGCGAGTCCGGCATCCCGCAGGACGACTTCAAGAAGATGCTCGGGGAGATGCGCGACGTGGGTGACGCCAGCGCGAAGAAGGCGCTCGCGAACCTGGACCGCAAGGGCGGCACGGTGTCCGGCGAGGACATGGCCAAGGCCATCACGGCGGGCACGGCGGACCACGACGGCCAGGCAGCCGGCGCGGAGGCCAAGGAGTTCGAGAAGTGGGCCGCGAAGAACGAGAGCCGCCTGAGCCCGGAAGCGAAGGAGGTGCTCGACGTCTACCGCAAGCACACGAAGGCGGCGCAGGCCAAGGGCCAGACGGGCCTGACGGACAAGGAAGCCGCCGTCATGAACGCGGAGATGAAGAAGGCGGGCGCCGTCGACGTGAGCGCCCGCAAGGCCACGGAGTCGCTGGACCAGAAGAAGGGCCCCATCTCCGGCCAGGACATGGCCAAGGCCATCCAGAAGGGCACGGCGGACCTGGACGGCCAGGCGGCCGGCGCGGAGCTGAAGGAGTTCGAGCGGTGGGCCGCGAAGAACCAGAGCAAGCTGAGCCCGGAGGCCAAGGAAGTGCTCGACGTCTACCGCAAGCACACGAAGGCGGCGCAGGCCAAGGGCCAGACGGGGCTGACGGCGAAGGAGACCGCCGTCATGAACGCGGAGATGAAGAAGGTGGGCGCCGGTGACGTGAGCGCCCGCAAGGCGACGGCGGCGCTCGACAAGGAGCAGGGCCCCATCTCCGGCGAGGACCTGACCCAGGCCATCCGCGACGGCATCTCGGACACGGACGCGCACTCCACCACCTCCGAACTGAAGGAGTTCGAGAAGTGGGCCGCGAAGAACGAGAGCCGCCTGACGCCCGAGGCCAAGGAAGTGCTGAAGGCCTACCAGTCCGCCGCGAAGAAGGCCGGCCCGGACGGCCTGACGCAGAAGGAGGCGGACGCCATGTTCAAGAAGATGGACGGCTTCAAGACCTTCCGCGACGACTCCATGCGCGCCGCGCTGGAGGGCCTGGACGGCAAGAGCGGGAAGATCAACGGCAAGGACCTGACGGCCGCCATCGAGAAGGGCGCCGCGGACCTGGACGGCCAGGCGGCGGGCCTGGAGTTCACCGACACGATGAAGTGGGCGCGCCAGAACTACGACCGCCTCACGCCGGACGCGAAGAAGGTCGTGGACACCTACGAGAAGTACGCCACCCGCGCGCAGGCCAAGGGCAGCACGGGCATCGACCAGAACGACTTCAACAAGATGCTCAAGGAGATGAAGCTCATCAGCAACCCGCCCCCGGCGCGCCCCGTCTACTTCGCGGCCTGAGCGGCACCGTTGCAACGGGGGGAACACAGCCACACGCATCCAGGGAGTTCCCGCCGGTGAGCCGGCGGTGAACCCACAGGTGCCCCGGACCTTCGGGGGAGGGTCCGGGGCCCTTTCATTTTCAGCCCTTCGCCTTCTTGGCCTTGGCGATGGTGGCGTGCGCTTCCTTCACCACGTTCTCCACGGTGAAGCCGAACTTCTGCTGCAGCGCCTTGATGGGCGCGGAGGCACCGAAGCTGCGCATGCCAATCGCGCTGCCAATGTGGCCCACCCAGCGCTCCCAGCCGAACGCGGCGCCCTTCTCCACGGAGACGCGGGCGCGGATGGACTCGGGCAGCACGCGCTCCTGGTACTCGGCGGGCTGCTGCTCGAACAGCTCCCACGACGGCATGCTGACGACGCGCGCCTTCACGCCCTCGGCCTGGAGCTTCTCCGCGGCCTCCACCACCAGCGCCACCTCCGTGCCCGTGCCAATGAGGATGACGTCCGGCGTGCCGCCTTCGGCCTCCTTCAGGATGTACGCGCCCTGGGCCAGCCCGGACGCGGGCGCGAACTTCGTGCGGTCCAGCGTGGGCACCGGCTGCCGCGACAGCACGAGCACCACCGGGTGGTGCTGCTGCTGCGCGATGTAGCGCCAGGCCTCCGTGACCTCATTGGCGTCACCGGGGCGCAGCACGATGTTGCCCGGCACCGCGCGCAGCGACACCAGCTGCTCCACCGGCTGGTGCGTGGGGCCGTCCTCGCCCAGGCCAATGGAGTCGTGGGTGAAGATGTGGATGGACGGAATCTCCATCAGGGACGACAGGCGCATGGCGGGGCGCTCGTAGTCACTGAAGATGAGGAACGTGGCGCCGTACGCGCGCACCTTGCTCAGGTTGAGGCCGTTGACGATGGAGCCCATCGCGTGTTCGCGCACGCCGAAGTGGATGTTGCGGCCCGCGTACTCGCCCGGCTTCATGGACGTGGAGGACGACAGGTACGTCTTCGTGGACGGGTTCAGGTCCGCGGAGCCGCCCACCAGCCACGGGTAGTTCTTCGCCAGGGCGTTGAGCACCTTGCCGCCGGACTCACGGGTGGCCATGCCCTTCGCGTCCGCGGGGAACACCGGCAGCTCCTTGTCCCAGCCGTCCGGCAGCTCGCGCTTGAGCATCCGCTCCAGCTCATGCGCCAGCTCCGGGTGCTGCTTGCGGTAGTCGGAGAGCGACGCGTCCCACGCCTCGCGCAGCTTCTTGCCGCGAGCGCCCATGCGCTCCTGGAAGCGCTCCTTCACGCCGTCGGGCACCAGGAACTGCGCGTCCTCGGGCCAGCCGTAGAAGCGCTTGGTGCCCTTGATCTCCTCGGCGCCCAGGGGCTCGCCGTGGGCGCTGGCCAGGCCCTGCTTCTTGGGCGCGCCGTAGCCGATGAACGAGTTGACGACGATGAGGGTCGGCTTGCCGCGCGCTTCCTTGAAGGTGCGGTAGGCCTTGCCCAGCGCGTCCAGGTCGTTGGCGTCGGTGACCTGGAGCACGCGCCAGCCGTAGCCCTCGAAGCGGCGGCCCACGTCCTCGGTGAACGCCAGGTCGGTGCTGCCGTCGATGGAGATGTGATTGCTGTCGTAGATCCAGCACAGGTTGGGCAGCTGGAGGTGGCCGGCGAGCGACGCGGCCTCGGCGGCGACGCCCTCCATCATGTCGCCGTCGCCGCAGATGGCGTAGACGTCATGGGTGAACAGCTCGAAGCCGGGCTTGTTGAAGTGGCCCGCGAGCCAGCGGCTGGCGATGGCCATGCCCACGCTGTTGGCGACGCCCTGGCCCAGGGGGCCGGTGGTGGTCTCCACGCCGGTGGTCCAGTGGTACTCGGGGTGGCCGGGCGTGGCGGAGTCCAGCTGGCGGAACTTCTTGATGTCCTCCAGCGACACGGCGGGCGCGTCCGTCACGCGCTCCTGCTTGTCCATGCGCTTGATGCCCGCCAGGTGCAGCAGGCTGTAGAGCAGCATGGACGCATGCCCGTTGGAGAGGATGAAGCGGTCGCGGTCCGGCCACTGGGGCTGGGCCGGGTCGTAGCGCAGCTCCTGCTGCCACAGCTGGTAGGCCACGGGAGCCAGCGCCATGGGCGCGCCCGGGTGACCCGAATGGGCCTGCTCCACCGCGTCCATGGACAGGGTGCGGATGGTGTTGATTGCCTGGGTATCAATCTTCTCGGTCGTCATGCGGTCTCCCCACGCGGGCAGCGTCGTGGGCGCACCATGCCGTAACCGGGAGCCCCGCGCCGCACGAAACACGCCCGCCCCGGCCCGTCCCCCGGGGGGCACGCCGGGAGGTCGGCCAGGGGACACTGGAGCCCGCCGGGAATGCCGGGATGCCTACCGCCGCACCGCCGCCCCGCGAGGCGTCTTCCCGCGCGTCAGGTGGCTCACCGCCTCACCCAATCCCTCCACCGTGAGGGAGAACATGGGGAACACGTTGGCGAGCATCGCGATGGTGCCCGAGCGCCACGACCCCCGGGGCTCCGGGTTGAGCCACACGTTGCGCTCGAAGTGCTGCGCCAGCTGCATCATCCACGTCATGCCCTCCAGGCCCTCCTGGCGGTACTGGCCGTTGGCGTCCGTGCGGATGCCCAGCTCATACGGGGCCATGGACGCATCGCCCACCATCACCAGCTTGTGGTGCCGGCCCACCTGCGCGGTGAGCTCCGGGACGGTGAGCCCGCCCGTGAGCTGGGGCGTGGCGTACAGCTTCCCGTAGACGCAGTTGTGGAAGTAGTAGGTGCGCAGCTCCTTGAAGTGGGAGGCCTGGCTGGCGACGCTGAACAGGCGGCTCACCAGGTGCGCGTACGGGTCCATGGACCCGCCCACGTCCATGCACAGCACCACGCGGGTGTTGGGCCGGCGAGGAGGCCGCGTCACCACCTCCAGCTCGCCCGCGTTCTTCGCGGTGGCGGAGATGCTCTCCTCCACGTCCAGCTCCTCCAGCGCGCCCTCGCGCACGAAGGCCCGCAGCTTGCGCAGCGCCACGGCCATCTGCCGCGTGTCCAGCACCAGGTCGTCGCGGTAGCCCGCGTACTTGCGCGCCCCGGCCTGCCACAGCGCCTGGCCCTGACGCCCGCCGGTGCCGCCAATGCGCACGCCCTGGCGCGCCAGGCCGTTGTTGCCAAACGCGGACGCCCCGCCGGTGCCCACCCAGCGGTTGCCACCGTCGTGGCGCTCCGTCTGTTCCTTCAGGCGCTGCTCCAATTGCTTGCGCAGCTCCTCCGGGTCCCACTGCTCCAGCATGGCCAGCTCTTCGGGGCTCAGGTCCCGGCGCTCCTTCGCCTCCTCCAGCCAGGACAGCAACTCCTCGGTGAGCTTGAGCGCGTCGGACGCCACACCCTGGAAGTGGGAGAGGAAGGCCTGGTCAAAGGCATCCAGCTGCGTCTCCGAGTGCACCAGGAGCGCGCGCGCCACGTGGTAGAAGCCATCCAGGCTGCTGTCATGCAGCCCGGCCTTCAGCGCCCCGGCGAGGGCGAGCGCCTCCTGGGCGCCCACCTTCACCCCGCGCCTTCGCAGCTCGTAGAAGAACGGCAGGAACATGGCCTGAATCCTCCCCGTGCTACGCGCGAGTCTTGCGGCCGCCCCTGAACGCCTCGGCCACCGCCACCAGGTCCTGCTCCTTCTTGAGCAGCGCGCCCAGGAACGGGAGCTGCTCATCCAGCTTCAATTCCATCACACCGTTGGCCTTGAGCACGGAGATCCAATCAATGAGCTCGCTGGTGGAGGGCCGCTTGCGCAGCCGCGTCATCGCGCGCAGCTCGTAGAAGACCTTGAGCGCCTGTTCGGCCAGCGACGCCTCCAGCCCCGGGTGGTGCACGTCCACGATGCGCTGCATGAGGTCGCGCTCCGGGAAGTCGATGAAGTGGAACACGCACCGGCGCAGGAACGCGTCGGGCAGCTCCTTCTCGTTGTTGCTGGTGATGAGCACCACGGGGCGGTGCTTCGCCACCACGTCGTCCTGGGTCTCGGAGATGCGGAAGCGCATCCGGTCCAGCTCGTGGAGCAGGTCGTTGGGGAACTCCAGGTCGGCCTTGTCCACTTCATCGATGAGCAGCACCACGCGCTCCGGCGCGGCGAACGCCTCGCCCAGCGGCCCCAGGCGGATGTATCGCCGGATGTCACGCACGTCCCCGTCGCCGAATCGCGAATCATACAGACGCTGCACGGTGTCGTAGACATACAGGCCGTCCTGCGCCCGCGTGGTGCTCTTGACGTGCCAGGTCAGCAGCTTCAATCCCAGTCCCTGGGCAATCGCTTCCGCGAGCAGCGTCTTGCCTGTGCCGGGCTCACCCTTCACCAGCAGGGGGCGTTGAAGCGTGAGGGCGCAGTTGACGGCAGCCTGCAGGCCCTCGCTCGTGAGGTAGGAGTCGGTGCCTCGGAAGCGGACGGGAGTGGGGGAAACCGGAGTCATGTCGGGTTCCTTTAACATCTTGGACGATGTTTCCATCCCGCCCCGGGCGGTTGGGTGTATATCCTGCCCCACATGGCCCCACTTTCTCTTGAGACCGAACTCCGCGACATGGTCCGACGCGAGTTGCAACTGCAACTCGCTCCCGTTCAGAAGGCCGTGGCCCGTATGGCCAAGGGTCTGGATGCGTTGGATGTGCTTCGCGAGGTGACGCGCCGTCTCGCGCCGCTGTCCAGCCGCCTGGGCGCGGTGGCGGGCGTTCGCACCCCCACGCTGGCGCCGGAGCCTCCCGTCCGCCGCCGTCCGGGTCGCCCGCCGTCCGTGAAGACCGCGCCCGTCGCGAAGGCCTCCACCGCGAAGGCCGCGCCCGCGAAGGCCGCGCCCGTGAAGGCGCCCGCCGGCAAGGCCGCCCTCGCCAAGGCTCCCGCCGCGAAGGGGCCGGGACGTCCGGCCGGGCGGGCCCCGGCCGCTGAAGCCAGCCAGGCTTGCGCCGTCATCGGGTGCAAGCGCCAGAGCCGCTCCAAGGGCTACTGCTCGGCGCACTACCAGAAGCTGCGCCTGCTCATCCGCACCGGCCGTCGTCCGGAGGCGTGGGTGGATGGCGCCCGCGCGCAGTCGGTGCAGGACGTGAAGCTGCCGCGCGGTCGCGCGGGCAGCCAGGCCCTGAAGGAAGTGTCGAAGCCGGCCGCGCCCGTCGCGGCCCCGCCCAAGGCCAAGGCCTGGGTGCGCAAGAAGGGCTCCAGCGGCGGCATGGTGTCGTTGAACTGACGGGAGACGTCGTCTCCCGGGCATGTTGCGTGGTGGGTCGTCCCCGAGCGACCCGCCATGCGCCAGACACGCGCCGCTTCCATCGTTGACAGAGACCGGCTCGCGGTGGGAATCCGGGCCGCATGAGCGAGCAATATCCAGTCACGGTCGCGGTCCGTCGCCCCGACGGTCAGGTGGAGCAGGTCCGGGTGGGCACCGCGTACAGGAACGGCGAAGGTTTCACGCTGCAACTGGGCGAGCTGTCGATGAGCGCCACGCCCGTCGCGGCCCCGGCCGCCCGTCGCGCGGCGCCCGCCGCGGGGGGAGCGCCCGCCGGTGGTGGCGACGGCATGACCCTCCCCAACTACGGCCGCAGCAAGGGCGCGCCCGTCTACGGCGCCAGCCTCCAGGACCTGGAGTTCTACGCCAACGGCGCCCGCCGCTCGCTGGCGGACCCCAGCAAGTCGCGCTGGCACGACAAGGAGCGCCAGCTCCTCGCCTCCATCGAAGCGGAGATCGCCCGTCAGCGGGGTGAGGGTGGCGGCGGAGGCGGAGGCGGTGGAGGCGGCGGTGGTCGGGGTTACGGCTACGGCAATCCGCCGGACGATGGCGAAATCCCGCCCCCCAACGACGACGACAACATCCCCTTCTGAGGGGTCGCCTAAATCCGATTTACGTCGCGTTCCGTATGACTCCGGGGCCTGGCGCGACCTGCTGTCGTGGGGGGGAGGCGGGTCAGGTCCGCCGTCAAAGTCCGCCGCCTGCCTCTCCGGGGCGCGCGGACACTTGCCGAATCGGGGGGCATTGACATTCTGGAGCAACCACAGCGCCCGTTTGTGCTATGGGGTGTCACGCAGCGTGAATAGCACACCGCGTGTGATTCATTCCATGTCGGTCGCTTCATTCTTGAAGCAGTGTAAATCCCCCTGAGATTCCAAGAGCTTGGCTGCCGGCTGTTGGTCTGTGCACTTCAACGGTGACGCAGCCACACCAGGACTAGCCCGTCTTTCCAATGGTTTAGGAATTGGCCTGGAAGATGCTCTGAAGTCGGCCTTGCCCGGGAATCCATCCCGTCCGGCAGGGCAGTGCAGTGATGTCAGGGGCCACGAAATGACCGAGCGGGTTTGTGTGGTGGGTGCGGGGGCCTTTGTTCCGACGCGGACCATCAGCAACGAGCGGATTGCTCGGGCCATCCCCGGCTGGTCCGCGGCGCGCATCGAGGAGAAGATCGGCATCCGGGAGCGTCGGTTCCTCTGGGACTTCGACGACGAGACGGGCCGGGCCATTCCGCCGCCGGACGACGTGGCGGGGCGCTTCTACCCTGCGACGAACACGGACATGTGCGAGGTGTCGCTGCGCCAGGCGCTGTCCCGCGGGGGCGTGGAGGCGAAGGAACTGGACGCGCTGTTCGTGGTGACGTGCACGCCGGACGCGCCGCATTTCAACCACGACGCCATGGCGCTGCACGAACGGCTGGGCCTGCGCGAGGACGCGTTCGCGCTGGTGGTGGACGACGGCTGTGGTGGCACGCCGTACGTGTTGGACCTCGTGCGCAAGATGATGGAGGGCGGCCGCTTCCGCACGGTGGCGGTGGTGGCCTCGGCGTTCACCTCGCCCCTGCTCAACCGGGAGGTCTACACGGACGAACTGCCGCCCACCCCGGGCCGGCCCAAGGCGCTCAACGCCTACCTGTCCATGTATGTCTTCGGGGATGGCGCAGGCGCCGTGGTGTTGCGCTCGCAGCCGGGCGACGAGGACGGCCCGGGCATCCTGTCCTCCTTCTCCGGCAACGCGTACGCGGAGCTGGTGACGCGCCGGGGCGGGGGGATGTTGAAGCTGCCCTACCAGCCAGGGCGGACGCGCCCGTCCGACATGGCCTTCGTGGTGGATGGCTTCAAGGTCGCGCGCAGCTATCCGGAGTACATGCAGAAGTGCCTGGACACGGTGCTCACGCCCGCCCTGCGCGAACAGGTGAAGCGATACTACTTCCACCAGCCGAACAAGCGGGTGATGGACGCGTTCGTGAGCCGGGCGGGCCTGCCGAAGGAGGCCGTGGCCTGCAACGTGGACCGCATCGGCAACACGTCGGCGGCGGGTATGTTGATTCTCCTGGCGGAGGACCTGGAGCAGGGCAGGGTGGCGCTCGGAAGCGGAGATCTGGTCGTGGTGGCGGCGGTCGGCGCCAACGTTCATTATGGCGCTCAGCTCGTGCGGCTGTAGCGCGCACGGGTGTTCATCTCCTCCCCCCCGGAGATTTCCCCCTCTATGAGTGAGCAGCGCAAGGAAGCACCAGGCCTGGACGCGGCATTGGCCAAGGACCTGGAGAAGCGTCTGGCCCTGGCGACCCCCGACGACACGGCCCGAGGCATGTTCTTCAACGGAGCGCTGAACGCGGTGCGCATCCTGGGTGGTGACGCGGCGGTGGAGCGGTGTCTGGCGTCGGTGCCGGAGAAGAAGTTCGTGGACTTCTTCAACTACCCGGTGTCGGGCTTCCTGAAGCTGGCCTTCACGGGAGCGCAGTTGATGGGGCCGCAGCTCGGCGGCTTCGACGTGATGATGCGCAAGATGGGCACGCAGGCGACGACGGACTTCCTGTCGTCGGCGGCGGGCAAGACGCTGCTCCTGCTCGCGGGAGACAGCCCCAAGCGGCTGGTGACGAACCTGCCCACGGGCTACCGCGCGGCGGTGAGCTACGGCGAGCGCCACGTGGACTGGTCGGGCGACCGCACGGGCCGGCTCGTGATGAAGCGGGACTTCATGCCGCCCGCGTACCACGAGGGCGTCCTCCAGGCCGTCATCGAGGCCCTGGGCGCGCGCGGGGTACAGGTGCACGGCAAGCAGACCGGGACGGTGGACACCGAATACGCCCTGTCCTGGCAGTAGCCCCCAGGCCCGCGGTCCAGACGGGAGTCGAACATGTCTCAGCAGCAGGCAGGGACCGCGGTGCGACTGCAGTCGGGCCATGAGTGGGTGTATGCGTTCCGCTCGCAGGAGGACGCCGCGTCGCCGCCAGACCCGGCGGTGTGCGGCGCGGCGCCCTTCGAGCCCACGGTGAAGCTGGGCGCCAGCCTCTACGTGCCCGTCCACCGCTGGGTGGACGGGAGGGCCGTGGAGGATGGCCACGAACGGGTGGGAACGGCGACGGCCTGCTTCCGGCTGACGGACCGGACCTTCCCCCCCGGCACGCGGGTGCCCTTCTACGCGCGCTTCCTCCTGCCCATGGGGGCCTTCACCGCGTCGGGGGAGTGCACCCTGGTGAGCAACGACCAGCCCCAGGCGGGGGTGGTGCTGGCGGGAGGCGCGCTGAAGCTGGTGGAGGTGCCCCCGGGCTTCGTGGGCGGGGTGCTGTCGAACCTGAGTGTGTTCAATCCGCTCAAGCTCCCTGGGTTCGCCACGGGCTCGCACTACACGCTCTACGCCTTCCGGAGCGAAGCCCCCGCCCGTCCCTGAGCGTCACGCGGAGCGCGCTCCCGGAAGCGTTCGCACGGCCACCGGGGACCGGCGCCCCGGGCGAACAGGCATGTCGGGGATGCCTGGGAGGATGCGTCCCTGGATGGGGCCATCAGGGCCATACGAGGGGGACGCATGGAAGGCAGGTGGAAGCAGCTCTACGAGTCGCTCGGCTACCGTCCGCCGGCGAGCACGAAGGTCACACCCTCCCAGCACGACGCCACCCGGCCGCGGGAGTTCCAGGCGGAGGCTCCGCCCCCACCGCCCGCGGACACGGACCTCCCGGTCCTGGGGCCGGAGGAGCTGGAGGCCCTGCGCGCGGCCTTCCTGAGAGAGCCGGAGGACGTGCTGCGCTGGACGGAGACGGGCCTGGGCGCGCGCGTGACGGTGGGCGCGTTCGTGGAGGTGCTGCGGGAGCTCGAGTTGTTGTTCACGGACCCAGGCCAGCTGCAGGAGCGCCTCGACGCGACCGAGCGCCAGGTCCGTCAGGGCACGGGGAGCCTGCCCGCCGACTTCACGTTCCCGCTGAAGACGGAGGAGATCCCCATCGACCCCACCCGCACGCGCTTCGAGCCCCGCTCGGACCTGCGCGGGTGGCTGCTGTTCAGCGGGCCGGTGTGGCTGGAGCAGGGCGCCGCGGCGAGGCAGGCCCCGTTCCGCTGGCACTTCGGCTCCCGGAGCCGCTTTGTCTACCCGCTGCGGGAGCCGGAGCCGGGGCAGCCGGTGGAGGTGGCGCTCTTCGGGGACTTCGGCACGGGCGAATACACCTCCAGGTACATCGCCCGGCAGCTCGTGATGCGAGGTGAGCGCCTGGACTGCGCGGTGCATCTGGGGGGCGTCTTCTATGCGGGGCGGCAGGGCGAATTCGACGCGCACGTGGCGGAGCCCCTGGAGCCGCTGCTCGCGACGACGACGCTGCTGACGCTCAACGCCGCGCCGGAGATGCGCTCGGGCGCGGGCGCGTACTTCCGCTACCTGGACGAGCGCCGGGGCGTGGGCCCCCGGCATCCCCAGGAGGGCAGCTACTTCTGCCTCGCCGCGGAGCGCTTCCAGCTCATCGGCCTGGACACGGCCTGGTTCGAGCCCGGCCGCCACCGCGAGCCCGCGCTGCTGCAATGGCTGGAGCAGCGGCTGTCGGAGGGACGCCGGCGGGGGGCGATGAACATCCTCCTGAGCCACGCGGCCCCCTATGGTCCGGACCGCAAGCGCCTCTCGCCCCTGGCAGAGGAGGACTTGAGGTCCCTGGTGGTGGAGCGGGAATGGGTGGACCTCTGGTGTTGGGCGGGCGCCCAGGGAGGAGCGCTGTACGACCGGGCGCCGGGGCTGCCCTTCCTCGGGGCCAGCCTGGGCCACGGCGGTTTCCCCTACCCGAGGCAGGACCCGCCGAAACAGCCGTTGGCGCCCGTGCGCTTCTTTGAATCCCGGCCGCGCTTCCCGGAGTGGACGGGCGTGCGGCAGGACCAGGGCAACCACGGCCACGCCACCCTGTGGCTGCACGCCGACGGCTCGGTGGTGCTGCGCTACACGGACTGGATGGGCGACGTGCGCTGCGAGGCCACCCTGGCGCGGCAGGGCGACCGGGGGCCGGTGACGCTGAAGCAGCTCACCGCGGGCGAGTGACGGGGCGCCGCCTCAGGAGCCCTGGATGCCACGCTCCCGCATGTACTTGCGGAGGGACGCGGCGCCCTGGGCGCGCACCTTGTTGTGCAGCATCGGCGTCCACCCGAGCACCAGTCCCAGGGGCCCCAGGGCCTGCCGGGACCACGTCCAGAAGGGGAACCGGTCGCGGTGGCGGAGGATCTTCCCGTCGGCGAACTCGAACGTCGCATCGATGCGGTTGAGGACCTTCCGGCCCGTCTGGCCGAAGGTATAGCGCGCGTCCCAGTGGGCCCGGCCGGTGCGGTCATCGGCCTGGATGTCGCTGAAGGACACCTCCAGGTCGCGGCCGCGCTCCAGCAGCATGCGCCACATGGACGTGACGCCCGCGTGGCGCAGGCCCTGGAACACCTCGTCGGAGAACTCCGCGTCCGGGTGGTAGCAGGCGGCCATGCCGTCCGCGTCACGCCGCTGGAAGGCCGAATAGAAGTCGGTGAGGAGCTGGGAGTTCGGGTGCATGCCGGGGGTCTAGCAGACCGGTCGGGCCCCGCGCTCGTGGGGGACCGGGAGCAGGCTGGCGCACCGTCGGTGACGGAAGTGCTGAGCAATGGGACGCCGCGTGGCAGGATGCGGGCGCATGGCTCGCGACATCGTCATCTGGCCCCACAAGGTTCTCACCACGTCCACCCAGCCCGTGACCGACTTCGGCCCGGCGCTCGAAAAGCTCCTGGAGGAGATGGCGGAGGCCATGGCGGAAGCCAAGGGCATCGGCATCGCGGCCAACCAGGTCGGAGTGCCCCTCCGGGTCGCCATCGTCGGAAGGGAGGACGGCACCTCGTTTGAAATCGTGAACCCCCAGATTCTGTCGAAGCAGGGGGACACGAAGCTGGAGGAGGGCTGCCTGTCGGTTCCGGACGTGTGGGAGAAGTGCCCC